>JBGQBP010000066.1:0-15351 GCA_041494945.1 Binatia bacterium
GGATCGAGGAAGGTGACGTCTTTGCTCGGATCGAGTCCGTGCCTGGCGATGATCTGCTTGAACATGAAGGTGGCGACGGAGGCGATGCCCGTCGTCGCGATCTTCCTCCCCTTGAGAGCGGTTGGGCTGGAGATCTCCGGCTTCGTAAGGAGCCACTGGTGAACCCGGTTGTTGACTGCGAGAACAACTTTGAGTGGAGCACCTCCCTTCGTGAGGGCAACGAGCGCGCTGCTGCCCGCGGCGGTGAACTGCACGCTATTCGCCAAAGTCGCCTGAATGCTGGGGGTCGGCTCGATAAACGTGATTTTAAGATCGATTCCTTCCTCGCGCATGTAGCCGCGCTCCTGCGCGAGTGGATAGATCACTTGCTGGAAGCTCTTGGTCGGGATCGCGATGGTCAGGACTTCAGCCGCAAATATCGTCGCTGGAAGAGCGAGCGCGATACCGAAAGCCGTAAAACGGAGGGCGCGCGCGCCCATGGCGCCGAGCGTTAAAGACTTATGCCGCTCCATTCCCGTGTCCTCCTTGAAGGCTAAATTCCGTACAGCCGGCGTGGGTTGTCGCACAGAATTTTTTCCGTCAGCGGCCCGGGGATGTCCTCGCGCGCCCTCATCGTCGCGACCAGATGGCGCTCCTCGGACGGATCGTTGTGGCCGTAGTCGGAACCGATGATGAGATGATCTTCGCCGGTGTAGCGCGCGATATAGGCCACGTCCTCGTCGGCTTCGCAGGCGACGAACAGCCGATAGTCGTGAAACAGATCGGCGCTCGAGCCATATTGCCAGCGGTCGCGCAGGAGTCGTTTCAGAATATGAACAAGAAAAGGAATCCAGCCGGCCGAGGCTTCGATGAAACCGAACCTCAGCCTCGGAAAGAGATCGGGAATTTTGTTGGCCACAATATCGCGGAACGCCACGAGAGGCAGAACGCGGCTGGCGAGGAAGCTATGGTTGCGCTCGACGTCGATGAGATCCAAAAGCGTCGTGTTGCCTATCGCTGTATGAACGCAGATCGGGAGATCCAGGTCGTTTGCCGTTTGATAAACCGGAAAGAAGTAGGGATTGTCCAGGGTTTTGTCGCCTTCCAGCCCGCGGAAAAATACGCCGACAGCGCCGTGGTCCTTGGCCCACCTGATTTCCTTGACGGATTCCTCGATCGATCTCAAAGGCGGAATCATGACCCAGCGCAGACGACCGTTCGCCTTGGCGCAGGTCTCGGCGAGGTAACGGTTGTACGCGCGGCACAGCGCGACGTCCAGCGCGGGATCGTCCGTGAGGTAAACCAGAAACAAAGTCGGGTAGATCACCTGCAGCTCGACGCCGAGCTTGTCCATGTCGGCGAGGCGCGCCTGCGGATTCGTCAGCTCCCGGCATCCGATATGGATGTCTCCGCGAGACGACTCGTGCCTGGAGGCGGAAGGGGTGATGAGGCGAAAACTTCCTTTGCCGGCGGGTCTTGGAAAAATATTTCCATCGATCAGCCAGAATGCGTTGCGTGGACCGTAGAGTGTGTCGTCGGGGACGGAGACGACGACCGGCCTTCTCGGATACATGTCGCGGTCGATCGACTCCCACATCTTTGCGGACTCGGCAATATGAGTGTCTGCATCAACGACGCCGGCCATGGGGCACCTCCTTGGTTTCTTGCCAGGCTATCTCTAGCGGTCTAGACGTTGTAATACCGCAGTAACAAAGGTGGTTGTCAACACCCAAGATGATGGCCGGACGTAAGCGGAGCAAAAACCCGAGAGTGATCGGCGTCATCTCCGATACCCACGGCCTCGTCCGGCCCGAGGCGCTGCGCGCGCTCGCGGGCGCCGATCTGATCATTCATGCCGGCGATATCGGTAAGCCGGAAGTCATCGGCGCTTTGCAATCGATCGCCAGAGTGATCGCCATCCGAGGCAACAACGACCGCGGACTCTGGGCGCGAAAATTTCCCGCGCGCGCTGTCGTGAAAATCGGACGGAACAAAATTTTTCTATTGCATGACGTGAAGGATCTCGACTTCGATCCGCGCGCCGCCGGATTCCGCATGGTGATCAGCGGCCATTCGCATTGTCCTTCAATGGTCGAACGGGACGGGGTGCTTTTTCTGAATCCCGGCAGCGCGGGTCCGCGCAGGTTCAAGCTGCCGATTGCCGTCGCCACGTTGCGCGTTGACGGATCGACGGTCAACGCTCGCCAGGTGGACTTGAACCCGCCTGAAAATTCTTTAAGAAAAACTTGACTTCAGGCGCGCGCGGCTTTATAAAAATCTCAGCCTTTTAAACCAATCCTGCGAGATTGGCAAAGGTCTTATGAAAACCGAAGACGCAATCGATCAGAGCGCTCGAAGACCTCCGCGGTAACCCCACGGAGGTCTTTTTATTTTATGGAAGCGGAGAAGAAGGTCCTGCTCGAAAACGAAGAGATTCAAAGGACCATCAGCCGGATGGCCCATGAGATCGTCGAGAAAAGCGGCGGAGAGAAGATTGTGCTGATAGGAATTCGCTCCGGCGGCGCCCGTCTCGTCCGGCGGATCGGGCGAAAAATCGAAACGCTGACCGGAAATTCGCCCGCCGTCGGCGTCGTGGACGTGACGCCGTATCGCGACGATACCGAGAAGAAACCGAGCGAGCCGCCGCGCATGGACGTGCCCGTCGCCGTGGACGACCGGACGGTCGTGCTCGTGGACGACGTGATCAATACCGGGCGTACGATACGCGCTGCCATGGAGATGTTGGGCCACCTGGGAAAGCCGAAGAAAATCCTGGTTGCGACTCTGGTCGACCGCGGCGACCGGGAGCTGCCGATACGGGCCGATATCGTAGGAAAGAACGTGGAGGTTCAAGACTCGGAGCGGGTGAACGTCATGCTTCAAGAGTCGAACGGGGCGGACCTCGTCACCGTGACAAAACATCAGCCGAGGAAATAACTTCTAAGCCGATACTTTAAGTTTTAATATGCCGTCTTTAAAGCGAGACCTGATATCGATCGAGGACCTGAGCGATCGCGAGATCGAAGAGATCTTCGAGCTGGCCGACACGATGCTGCCGGAAAACCGCGGCCCGGCGCAGACGAGCGCGCTCGGCGGGAAGATCATGGCGACGCTCTTCTACGAACCCAGCACGCGAACGCGGCTGTCTTTCGAATCGGCCATGCAGCGGCTCGGCGGCTCGGTTATCAGTTGCCCAGACATGAAGAACTCTTCGGCGGCCAAGGGGGAGACCATTGCCGATACGGCGAGAGTGGTTTCCAGTTACGCGGACGTTCTGGTGGTGCGCCACTACTGGGACGGCGCGGCTCAAGCGATGGCGGAGTATGCGGGCGTGCCGGTCATCAATGCCGGCGACGGCAGCCACGAGCATCCGACCCAGACGCTCTGCGATCTCTACACGCTCAAGAAGGAAAAAGGCGATCTCAAGGGACTGACGGTGGTGATCTGCGGCGATCTCAAGCACGGCCGGACGATTCATTCGCTGGTCTACGCGCTGGCGCGCTTCGGAGTCAACGTGGTCACGCTCGCCGCGAACGGCATGGAGCTGCCGCAATACGTGATCGAAAAACTCGAGCGCGAGCAGCATTACAATCTTACGCCGGTCGCCTCGGACGACCTGCAGGCGGCGATGACGCAGACCGATGCGATCTACCTCACTCCCAACCAACCGCATCGGCTTGCGTTGTTCACCCAGGTGGACGAGGACATCCAGAGCCGGATCAAGAGCATGGCCGCCGGTCTCAAGTTCGACGCGTTCTACGTCACGCGAAAGCAAAAGGAGCGAATCAAACAACCGAACGGCGGAGAGGCCGGCGACTATCCGAGCCTGGGCGAGGGCTTTCTCAAGGAGCGGCGTTTCAAGGACACCGTGGTGATGCATCCGCTGCCGCGCGTCGACGAGTTGTCTCCGGCGATCGATAACGACCGCAGGGGAATCTATTTCAAGCAGGCGGCGTACGGCGTGCCGATCCGTATGGCGCTGCTCAAATTCCTGATGAGTCCCGCGGCCATCGCGCGAAGCCGCGCGCCGGAGAAAAATCGCTCGCTCTACCGGACTCCCGAAGCGCTCGGGCCGCAATGCGCCAACGCCAACTGCGTGACGCGGACCGAGGCGCTCTCGGCGCGCCCGAGGTTCGAGCTTCTGTTTTCCGGGTCCGGGGGCGCGCTCGTCTTGAGATGTTTTTACTGCAACCATCAGCTTCGCGTCGAGTACGTCGGCCACACGGGCTCGCGGCGGTATTGTCCCTACGATCTTTCGCTCGACGAGACTTTCGCCGAATGGCTCAAGCGCGGCGAACTGGCGATCTTCGATTCCATCAAGCAGGCGGAAGAGCTCGGCTACGAGCCTTACAAGAGCGGGCCGCAGCGCAGCATCATGGGCGAGGAAGAAATCCAGAGCGCGATTCGTCGCATGGCCGAGGCGATTCTCAAAGAGAGCGAGGACTCCGAGCGCCTCGTGCTGCTCGGCGTCAAAACCAAGGGAGCCGTCATTGCGCGGCGCATCGCCGATGAGATGCAAAAAATCGGCGGGCGCAGACCCGAGGCCGGCGAGATCGAGATCTTCGGCAGCGAAGAGGGGATTCGCAGAATTTCAGAGACGCCCGCGGAGGCGGAGCCGCTGAGTCTTAAAGACCGTCCCGTAATTCTCGTGGACGACGTCATCTATACCGGACGGACGGTGAAAAGCGCGCTCAGCATCATCTTCAAAGCCGGCCGGCCGAGATCGGTCCGATTGGCGGTGCTGGTCGATCGCGGCCATCGCGAAGTGCCGGTCAAGCCGAACTACGTCGGGAAACATATCCCGAGCTCCGAAAAAGAAAGGGTGCGCGTCAAGCTGCGCGAAGTCGAGCATGACGAGCGCGACAAGGTGGTGATCTACCCGATCATTACCCCGGAAAAGACAAGCTCTCGGCAATCAGTTTTATGAAATCCATACTCGCGCTAGCAGACGGACCGTTCTACGTCGGCCGTTCTTTCGGCGCGGAAGGCGAAGCGGCCGGCGAGGTCGTGTTCAACACCAGCATGACGGGCTACCAGGAGATTCTCACCGATCCGTCCTACGAAGGACAGATGGTCGCGATGACCTATCCCGAGATCGGCAACGTCGGCGTCAATCCGGAAGACGTCGAATCGCGCAAGCCCTTCGTCAAAGGCTTCATCGTCAAGGAATATTGCGCGCTCCCCAGCAACTGGCGCGCGACCGGGCCGCTCGACGAGTATATGCGCGAGCACGGCATCGTCGGCATCGAAGGCATCGACACACGCTCGCTGGTGCGCCACCTGAGAGATCACGGCTCGCAAGAGGCGATCATCTCGACGTTGAGCGACAATCCCGACGAGCTGATCGCCAGGGCGAAGGCGTCGCCGGGCCTGGTCGGCAGGGACCTGGTCAAAGAAGTGAGCTGCCGGGAGCCGTACGACTGGAACGATGGAACATGGCTGCTCGGAACCGGCTATAGAAAAAGAATAGAGGCCGACAGCGCGAAGAAACGCCGCAAGACCGGAACTCCGAGCTTCGAGCAGCCGCGTTTTTTCGTCGTCGCGTACGACTACGGCATCAAGCACAATATCTTGCGCGGTCTGGCCGAGTCGGGCTGCAAAGTAAAAGTCGTGCCGGCGGAAACTTCCGCCGAGGACGTCCTCGCGATGGGTCCGGACGGCATCTTTCTTTCCAACGGCCCGGGAGATCCGGACGCGGTGCCCTATGCAAAGGAAAACGTCGAGAAGCTCATCGGAAAAAAACCGATCTTCGGCATCTGCCTCGGCCATCAAATTTTGGGGCTGGCGCTCGGCGGGAAAACCTACAAGCTCAAGTTCGGCCATCACGGCGGCAATCAGCCGGTGATGGACCTGACCACGCGCAAAGTCGAGATCACTACGCAGAACCACGGCTTCGCTGTCGATGCCGACTCGCTCAAGGGCGCGTCCGTGGTGACGCATCTCAATCTGAACGACAACACCGTCGAAGGATTGGCGCACCGCGAGCTGCCGATCTTTTCCGTTCAGTATCACCCCGAATCCTCTCCCGGCCCGCACGACGCGAGCTATCTGTTTCGGAGATTCGTGGAGATTATGGAGAAACAGAGTCCTTAAAGCGATCCTTTAACTATGCCCAAGCGCACCGACATCCACTCGATTCTCTTGATCGGCTCCGGGCCGATCGTGATCGGCCAGGCGTGCGAGTTCGACTACTCCGGCACGCAGGCATGCAAGGCGCTCAAGGAAGAGGGCTTCCGCGTCATTCTCGTGAACTCCAATCCGGCGACGATCATGACCGACCCGGACTTTGCCGACCGCACCTACATCGAGCCGATCACCGTCGAAGTCGTCGAAAAAATAATTCAGAAGGAGCGGCCCGACGCGCTGCTGCCGACCATCGGCGGGCAGACCGCTCTCAACATCGCCATCGATCTCGCGGAGCAGGGAATTCTGGAGCGCCACGGCGTGGAGATGATCGGCGCGAATCTCGAGGCGATCAAAAAGGCCGAGGACCGCGATCTATTCAAAGAGGCGATGGCGCGCGCGGGCCTCGATCTCCCTCGGAGCGGCTACGCGCGCAATATGGGCGACGCCAACAGAATCCAGAAGCGGCTCAGCTTTCCGGTGATCATCCGGCCTTCGCGCACCCTCGGCGGCAGCGGCGGCGCCATTGCCTATGGCCCGGAGGATTTCAAAGAGGTCATTCAGAGGGGCCTGGATATCTCGCCGGTCCACGAGATCCTGATCGAAGAGTCGGTTCTCGGTTGGAAAGAGTTCGAGCTGGAAGTGATGCGCGATCACAAGGACAACGTCGTGATCATCTGCTCGATCGAGAATTTCGATCCGATGGGCGTACACACCGGAGATTCGATCACGGTCGCTCCCGCGCAAACCCTCACGGACAAGGAGTATCAGATCATGCGCGACGCCGCGATCCGTGTGATTCGCGAAATCGGCGTCGCTACCGGCGGCTCCAACATCCAGTTCGCCGTCAATCCGGCGGACGGCCGCATGGTCGTGATCGAGATGAACCCGCGGGTCTCCCGCAGCTCGGCGCTGGCGAGCAAGGCGACCGGCTTTCCGATCGCCAAGATCGCCGCCAAGCTCGCGGTCGGCTACACGTTGGACGAGATTCCGAACGACATTACGCGCGAGACGCCGGCGTGCTTCGAGCCGACGATCGATTACGTGGTCGTGAAGATCCCGCGCTTTACCTTCGAGAAATTTCCCCAGGCGAAAGACATCCTCACGCCGCAGATGAAATCGGTCGGCGAGGTGATGGCCATCGGCCGCACTTTCAAAGAGTCGCTGCAAAAAGCGATGCGCTCGCTCGAGACCGGCTCCTACGGTTTCGAGGAGAAAGTCCAGCCGGGAGAAGGCGACCGGGAGGAAAAACTTCGCCTGCTGCATGAGAAGCTTCGGGTCCCGAACGCCGAGAGGCTGTGGCACGTTGGCGACGCGCTCAGGCTCGGAATGTCGATCGACGAAATTTACGGCCTCAGCAAAATCGATCCCTGGTTTCTCGACCAGCTCAGGCAGATCATCGCCGCCGAGGATGAAATCAAAGCGGCGCGCGGCGCCGCGTTGACGGGCGATTTCTTCCGCAAGGTGAAATCGATGGGTTTCTCGGACCGGCGTCTCGGTAAACTCCTATGGAAGAACGAAGAAGAGATCCGCGCGCTCAGAACGCAAGCGGGCGTGCGCGCAGTGTTTCGTGCCGTCGATACCTGCGGCGCGGAGTTTGCGGCTTATACGCCGTACCTTTACTCCACCTATGAAGGAGAAGACGAATCGAACCGCACGCCGAGAAAAAAGATCATGATCCTCGGCGGCGGGCCCAATAGGATAGGCCAAGGCATCGAGTTCGACTACTGCTGCGTCCACGCGGCGTTCGCTCTCAAGGAAGACGGCTTCGAGACCATCATGGTCAACTGCAATCCCGAGACGGTCAGCACCGATTACGACACCTCCGACAAGCTCTACTTCGAGCCGCTGACTCTCGAAGACGTGCTCAACATCGTGGAGCGGGAAAATCCCGATGGGGTCATCGTCCAGTTCGGCGGCCAGACTCCGTTGAAGCTGGCCTTGGCTCTGGAACGCGCGGGCGTGAAAATCATCGGCACCTCGCCGGACAACATCGATCTGGCTGAGGATCGCGAGCGCTTCCGCGATCTGCTCAACCGCTTGGAACTCAAGCAGCCGCAGAGCGGCGCGGCCAGGTCCTACGAGGACGCGCTCCAGATCGCCGCGCTCCTCGGATATCCGATCCTGGTCCGTCCTTCGTACGTGCTCGGAGGGCGCGCCATGGAGATCGTCTACGATCAAGACACCCTCCAACGCTACATGACCCAAGCCGTCGCCGCTTCTCCCGAGCATCCGGTTTTGATCGACAAATTTTTGGACGACGCGATCGAGCTCGACGTGGACGCGCTGGCGGACGGCGAGCGCGTCGTCATCGGCGGCATCATGGAGCATATCGAGCGGGCCGGCGTCCATTCCGGCGACAGCGCGTGCAGCCTGCCGCCGAAGTCCATTTCACCGGATATCCAGCAGGAGATCCGCCGGCAGACCTCCGCGCTCGCGCTGGCGCTCAACGTCCGCGGCTTGATGAACGTGCAGTTCGCCGTCAAGGGAAAAGACATCTACGTCCTCGAGGTCAACCCGCGCGCTTCGCGGACCGTTCCATTCGTCAGCAAAGCGACGGGGGTGCCGCTGGCGAAATTCGCCGCCCGTATCATGGTCGGAAAAAAGCTCGGCGAGCTCGGCCTGACGGCGGAGGTCTTGCCGCGCCACGTGTCCGTGAAAGAATCGGTTTTTCCGTTCAATAAATTTCCCGGCGTCGATACGATCCTCGGACCGGAGATGAAATCCACCGGAGAGGTGATGGGGATCGATATTACGTTCGGCGTAGCCTATGCGAAGGCGCAGCTCGGCGCCGGCACGCGCCTGCCGCGCGCAGGCAAAGTATTTATCAGCGTCCGCGATGAAGACAAAGAGCCGGTTGCGCCGATCGCCCGCAAGCTCGAAAGCCTGGGGTTCCACATCGTCGCCACCCGCGGGACCGCGGCTTACTTCAAGCAGCATGGAATCGCCGTGGAGATCGTCAAGAAAGTCCAGGAGGGCAGCCCCAACATCGCCGAGGCGATCAAGAACGGCGAGATCGCGATGGTAATCAACACGCCGAGGGACGCCCACTCCCACGCGGACTCGTTTCATCTCCGGCGCAACGCCGTCGATTATCAGGTCCCGTATTTCACCACCATCGCCGGCGCGGACGCCGCGGCGGAAGGCATCGACTTGCTCAAGGAGCGGGAGTTCGACGTCCGGCCGCTGCAGGAATATCTCGCGCCCAACGGCGGCCCATCATGAAGGAGGAGCCCTCGTCCTTCCGTATTCCCGCTTCATCCTCGAATCGCAAATCATCGACTCCATCCCCCAACGACTGCTTTCGCGCTCTACGAACTCCGCTCCAATTTCTAAAAGGAATCGGCCCGACGCGCGCGGCGCAGCTCGAAGGGCTGGGACTCAAAACCATCGAGGATCTTCTCTATCATCTCCCGTTTCGCTACGAAGACCGCCGGCAGATCGGCAAAATTCACCTGGCGACCGTCGGAAAAGAGCAAACTTTTATCGGCACGCTCGTCGTGGTGAAACAGCGCTACGTCCCGAACAAGAGAACGCGCATTCTCACGGGAACGCTCGCCGACGAAACCGGACAGCTCGGTCTGGTGTGGTACCGCGTCCCGCCGTTTATGGCGCAGAGCCTGCAAAAGGGCCTGCGGCTCCTCATTCACGGCAAAGTGGAAATGGGCATCGGAGGGCAAAAGCGGATCGTCCATCCCGAATTCGAAGCGATCGATCCGGAAGAGCAGGAAGACAACGAGCGAATTCTGCCGGTCTATTTGCGCCCCGGCGGAATTCCGCTCCGGAGCATACGCAAGTGGATCGCGCAGGCGTTGGAGAATTACGCCGGATATCTGCCCGGATTTTTGCCCGCCGCTTTGATCGAGAAAAGAAATTTGCTCGATCTTGCGCGCGCGCTCTACGAAGTGCACCTGCCGGAGAAGACCTGCGACCTTGCCGCGCTCAACCGGTTCACCTCCGCAGCCCACCGCGCGATCATTTTTGACGAGTTCTTCTATCTTCAGTTGGGACTTGCGCTCAGGCGCAAACAGCGCATCGCCCATGACGGGATCGCCTTTGGCCGGGAGAAAAAATCGCTGACGCGAAAAATGTGGGAGCTGCTTCCATTTGCATTGACCAGAGCGCAGGAAAGAGTGCTCCAGGAAATCTCGCTCGACATGGCCGCGCCGCGGCCGATGCAGCGTCTATTGCAAGGCGACGTCGGCTCGGGCAAGACGATCGTCGGCTGGTTCGCGGCGCTGCGCGCGATCGAGAACGGATTCCAGGCGCTCTGGATGGCGCCGACCGAACTGTTGGCCGAGCAGCACTACCGGAACCTGAAAGAATTTGCGGCGGTGCTCGGTGTCGAGACCGCGCTGCTCACCGGCTCGCTGCCGGCCAAAGCGAGGTCCGCGATCGCGGAGCGAATCAAAAATGGCGCGATCGGTCTCGTGGTCGGCACCCACGCGCTCATCCAGGAAGGAATCGAAGTTCCCCGCATGGGCCTCGGCATCATCGACGAGCAGCACCGCTTCGGAGTCATGCAGCGCATGGCGCTGCAGCGGCTCTCCGCTTGCCGCGGCGCGGGTGACCCCACTTTGCCGCAGCCGGATATTCTTCTGATGAGCGCGACACCGATTCCGCGCAGCCTCGCGATGGTGCTCTACGGCGATCTGGAAATCTCCTCGCTCAATGAAATGCCTCCGGGACGAACTCCGGTCGAGACGCGGCTCGTGCGGGAATCCCAGCGCGCGAAGCTTTACGAGCTGGTGCGCGCCGAGATCCGCCAGGGCCGGCAGGCGTACATCGTTTATCCGCTGGTGGAAGCGTCCGACAAGCTGGACGTGCGCGACGCCACGGGAATGGCCGAGGAGTTATCGCAAAATGTATTCAAAGATTTTCGCGTCGGCCTGGTGCACGGACGGATGTCCGGCGCGGATAAAGAAGCGATCATGCGCCGGTTCAAGGACGGCGCGGTAGAGATTCTCGTCGCTACGACCGTGATCGAAGTCGGCATCGACGTGCCGAACGCGACCGTGATGGTGGTGGAGCACGCCGAGCGCTTCGGCCTGTCGCAACTGCATCAACTGCGCGGCAGAGTCGGCAGGGGAAAGCACCGCTCGCAATGCCTGTTGGTTTATTACGGTGCAAACGGCCCGGAGGCTCTCGCGCGGCTGCGCGTGATGGAAAAAGAGCACGATGGGTTTAAAATCGCGGAGGCCGATCTCAGGCTCCGCGGGCCGGGCGAGCTGCTCGGCACGCGCCAGTCCGGCCTGGCGGACTTTCGTCTGGCGAGTCTTTTGCGCGACTCGAGTCTTTTATTGGAGGCGCGCGAGGAAGCGCTGGCCTGGCTCGATACCGACCCGCGTCTTAGCCGCCCGGAATCGCGCGCGCTCAAAAAAGTGCTTAAACACCGCTGGGGCGGAAAATTGGAGCTGGGAAGCATCGGATAAAGAAAACGATGAAAGATGAAAACGGAAAGCTGAAATGGAGAGGAGGAGATTTCCGCTTTCATCCTTGCATGGTCATTTGCGAACGACGTGCGGATAGCTTAAAATCAGGTTGGCGTTTTTGATTGTGAGGTAAGAAAGGTGGAATTTCAGCGCATCAAGAGACTGCCGCCGTACGTTTTCAACATCATCAATGATCTCAAGTTGGAGGCGAGGCACCGCGGCGATGACATCGTCGATTTCGGCATGGGAAATCCCGACATGCCGACGCCGCCGCACGTGGTTGCGAAGCTGGTCGAAGCGGCAGCCAAGCCGCAGAACCATCGCTACTCCGTATCGCGCGGAATCTACAAGCTCAGGGTTGCAATCGCCGATTGGTATCGGCGGCGTTATCAGGTCGAAGTCGATCCCGACACCGAAGCGATCGTCACGATCGGCGTCAAAGAGGGACTCAGCCATCTGGTGTGGGCGATCGTCGATCCGGGCGACGTGGTCTTTTGCCCGAGCCCGACCTATCCGATTCACCAATATTCCGTGGTTCTCGCCGGCGGCGACCTGCACAACATTCCGATGTATTCGGGCGACGATTTTTTAGAGCGGCTGCAAGAAGCGATCAAGCGGACCTGGCCCAAGCCGAAGCTCCTCATCGTGAGCTTTCCGCACAATCCGACCACCGAAGTGGTCGAGCTGGATTTTTTCGAGAAGGTCGTCCGCTTCGCCGAGGAGCACGAGCTGCTGGTCATTCACGATCTGGCGTACGCCGATCTCGCTTTCGACGGGCACCGGCCGCCGAGCCTGCTGCAAGTCCCGGGCGCGAAAGAGCTCGGCATCGAATTTTTCTCGCTCTCTAAGAGCTACAACATGCCGGGATGGAGAGTCGGCTTCGCAGTCGGCAACAAGGAAATGGTCCATGCGTTGGCGCGCATCAAGAGCTATCTCGACTACGGCATCTTCCAGCCGGTGCAGATCGCGGCGATCCAGGCGCTCAACGGTCCGCAGGATTGCGTCGAGGAGATTCGTGAAACTTATCGCCGGCGGCGCGACGCGCTGGTGAACGGCCTGGACCGGGTCGGCTGGAAGATCAAAAAGCCCAAAGGAACGATGTTCGTCTGGGCGGAGATTCCGGAGCCGTGCAAGAAAATGGGCTCGGTGGAGTTCTCCAAGTTCCTCCTCCAGGAGGCCAAGGTCGCGGTCTCGCCGGGAATCGGCTTCGGAGAATACGGCGACCCGTACGTTCGCTTCGCCCTGATCGAGAACGAGCACCGCACGCGCCAGGCGGTGCGGACGATTCGCCGCGCGCTCGGCAAGGTTCTAGACTAGATTCCTAAAAAGATTTTTGCTGCCGTTTTCACCAAGCTGAGGTAAACTGCGGCCTAGGGTGGTTGGCATATGTCTGAGAAACAAAAAAAAATAGGACTCGGGCTGCTCGGTTCCGGCACGGTCGGCCAGGCGGTGCAGGACTTCATCTTTCAGGATTCTATGAATGGCGCGGACTTGCAATTGGAGATCGTCAAGATTTATACCCGGCGGCCGAAAGGCAAAAAATGGTACGGAACTCATCCGTCGCTGTTCACGACTAAAGCGGAAGATGTGATCGATCATCCAGAGGCCGACATCATTATAGAGGCGCTCGGATTCCAGGAGGAGAAGGAGCTTCTACGCTTCAAAGATCTCATTATCTCAGCGCTCAAAAAAGGCAAGGCCGTGGTGACCTCGAACAAAGCCGTTTTGGCGCGGCACGGCGCGGAGATCCGGCGGGCGGCGCATAAATACAACGGCGAGCTGCGCTTCGAAGCCTGCGTGGCCGGCGGCGTTCCCATCATTCGAGCCATCACCGAGAGCTTCGCCGCCGAGGAGCCGGAAGCAATTTACGGCATCGTCAACGGAACCTGCAACTATATTTTGTCCGAGATGTCCCGCGGCGGAAAATCCTACGAAGCGGCACTCAAAGAAGCCCAGGAGCGCGGCTACGCGGAGACTAACCCGAGCGCGGACACGAGCGGAAAAGACGCGGAGGCGAAGCTCGTTCTGCTCGCGGCCGTGACTTTCGGTCTAGAAGCGAAACCGGGAATCTTCTGGCGCAAAGGAATCGAAGACATCGACGCGCTCGATTTTTTGTACGCGAGCCGTAAGGGGCGCAGCACCATCAAGCACGTCGCCGTCGCGCGGCGCGAAAACGGCACGGTCCAGGCGTACGTCTCGCCCGTGCTCGTGTCGCAAGACCATTTTCTCGCGGCCATCGACGGCGCCACCAACGCGCTATTTTTCAAAGGACGTAAAAGCGGCGAGGAGCGCGGCCGCGATTGGAACTATGTCTTCGCCGGTCCCGGCGCGGGAGGAGGGCCGACCGCCGTCGCCATTCTCGGAGACGTTTACGACCTGGCGCGGCGCGGTCCGAAGCGGAGCGCGCCCGTCGCTTTGATAAAGCCGGGGGTTTTGAAAATACAGTCCGAGGATGAGATCGGCGCGTGTTTTTATTTGCGTTTCATCGTGAAGGACCGCGCCGGCATCGTGGGCGACATCTGCCAGACGCTGGGTAAAACCGGCATCAACATTTCAGAAATATGGCAGTTGAGTCACAGCCGGGAAGAGCTCGACGGATTGGCGCGCCGCTACCGGATCGCGGAAAAATCGAAAGGCATTCTGCCGTTCGTCATCACGCTGGAGCGGGCTTCCATCGGACAGATAAAGAATGCTATGAAAGTGATCGGCGCGCGCGATTATATGCTCGCCGAGCCGCTCTGGTTCCCGATCTGGAGAAGCGACAAGATAAATGACGAGCAAGATGACTAAAGCGAATGCCGCGGGGCACAAGGCGCCGTCCGCTTGGCCGGGCGTGATCCGGTATTATCGCGACCGCCTGCCGGTCGAGAAGGAAGAATGCATCGTCACGCTGAACGAGGGCAACACTCCATTGGTCCGGTGCGGCAACCTGGAGCGCGCCATTAATCCCGACATCGAGCTTTATTTGAAGCTCGAAGGCTTGAATCCCACCTGCTCGTTCAAAGACCGCGGTATGACCGTGGCTATCACCAAGGCCGTGGAAGAGGGCAGCCGCGCGGTGATTTGCGCCTCGACCGGGAACACATCGGCGTCGGCCGCCGCCTACGCGGCGCGCGCCGGGCTCAAAGCTTACGTGCTGGTCCCTCAAGGCAACATCTCGCTGGGCAAATTGAGCCAGGCGATGATCCACGGCGCGAAGGTGATCGAGGTCGCCGGCAATTTCGACGTGGCGCTCAAGATGGTGCGGCAGGCCGCGCGCGAATACCCGGTTACGCTCGTCAACTCGCTGAATCCCTACCGCATCGAAGGACAGAAGACCGCCGCGTTCGAGATCTGCGACGCGCTCGGGTCGGCGCC
The DNA here is from genome assembly GCA_041494945.1 of Binatia bacterium. GTDB lineage: Bacteria > Desulfobacterota > Binatia > UBA9968 > UBA9968 > JAJPJQ01. Next base: position 14,892 of record JBGQBP010000066.1, read on the forward strand.
GCAATATCATTTTCTCCCGGTCGGAAACGCCGGCAACATCACCGCCTATTGGAAGGGCTACCGGGAATATAAGGATATCGGCCGCCTCTCCGCCTTGCCCAAGATGATGGGCTTTCAGGCGGCGGGCGCCGCGCCGATCGTCCTGGGAAGAGTCATCGAGGAGCCGGAAACTATTGCGACGGCGATAAAAATCGGCAATCCCGCGAGCTGGCAGAGCGCCGTGGCCGCTCGCGACGAGTCCGGCGGCGTGATCGAGAGCGCGACGGATGAGGAAATTCTCGCCGCGTACAAGCTTCTCGCGCGCGCCGAAGGCATTCTGGCCGAGCCCGCTTCGGCCATATCGATCGCCGGCGTTATCAAAAAACAAAAAGAAGGAATCTTTCGCAAAGGCGACGTCGTAGTCTGCACGCTCACCGGCCACGGCCTCAAAGATCCCGACACGGCCATCCGCGAGTCGGAC
>JBGQBP010000067.1:0-15127 GCA_041494945.1 Binatia bacterium
CAAAAAGAAAATTGAGACGCGCCGTCATATAGACGCCGGCGGTGACCATCGTGGCCGCGTGGATCAGCGCGCTGACGGGCGTCGGCCCCTGCATCGCGTCGGGGAGCCAAACGAAGAGCGGGATCTGCGCCGACTTGCCGATCGCGCCGGCAAAAAGCAGCAGAGTGACGAGCGTTACGGTTTCAGGCCGCAGGAGATGAGCGCTCTGCCGTAAGTCGGAGAAGTTGAGACTCGGCGCGCCGTGGCGGACGAGCTCCCAGAAAAGCAGCAAGAGGCCGAGGATAAAGCCGAAGTCGCCGATGCGGTTGACGATGAAGGCCTTGTTGCCGGCGATCGTGTTGGTGTGATCCTGGTGCCAGAAGCCGATTAACAGATACGAACAAAGCCCGACCCCTTCCCAACCGACGAAGAGCAGCAGCAGATTATCGGCCAGTACCAGCAGCGACATGAAGAAGACGAAGAGATTGAGGTACGCGAAGTAGCGCACCATGCCTTCGTCATGATCCATGTAGCCCAATGAATAAACGTGGATGAGGAAACCGATGCCGGTGATCACGAGCAGCATCACCGCGGTCAGGGCGTCGGCTTGAAGGGAAAGGCTCGCCTTGAACGGCTCGGAGTCGATCCAGGTAAAGAGCGTGTCGTGAAAGACCGCCGCCGGAGAGAGGAGGAGAAAGATTTGCAGCGAGGCGAGAAACGACAGCCCCACGGCGGCGCAAGCGAGAAGGCCCGCGAATCTCCGGCTGACGCGCGTCGCGAAAAAAATATTTACCGCGGCGCCGACAAGCGGAAACAGCGGTATGTAACGAAGTAGAGTCAAAGTTTCCGTCATTCCGGATCAATCCAAAATCTAAAATCCAAAATCCAAAATCGGTTTACCATTTGAGAAGCTGCATATCCTGCGGATCCAATGTACGGCGGTGCCGGAAAACCGAGATGACGATCGCGAGCCCTACCACCGCCTCTGCCGCGGCGACGGTCATGACGAAAAAGACGATCACCTGCCCGTCCATCGAGCCGAGAAAGCGCGCGAACGCGATAAACGTCAGGTTAACCGCGTTCAGCATCAGCTCGATCGACATGAGGATGACGATGATGTCGCGCCGGATGAGAACCCCGGCGACGCCGATGGCGAAGAGCACGGCGCTGAGCGCGAGATAGTAATGCAGCGGGACCATTGTTCACCCCGATTGCAAAAGGAAAACTGAAAAATGAAAAATGAAAAATTGCCGGATTTTCGGCCTTGCGCATTTTGAAATTGGCATTTTGCACTTTGACTTTTGCATTGTCCCAGTTAGCCTTCCCTCTTTGCCAGCGCGACCGCGCCGATAATCGCGACCAAGAGTAGGACGGAGGCGATCTCGAAAGGGAGAACGAAGTCGGTGAAGAGGCTCTGCGCCAGCGCTTCCGGCCCGCCGAAGCCGACCGTTACCGACGGCTGTTCTGCGGACGACGGCCGATAGAAAAATATGGCGACCAGCTCCAGCAACAACGCGACTGCCGCGAGCGAGCCCGTCATTCCCCAGGCGACCGGCCGCGCCTCCAACGCGGCGGGATTGAGCAGCATGATGACGAAAAGAATCAGGATCATGATCGCGCCCGCGTAGACCAGCACCTGCAGGGCGCCGACCATCGGAGCGTCCAGCGTGACGAACAGAACGGCGACGAAAAAAAGCGTCGCCGCGAGCGCCATGGCATTGCGCACCACGCTGCGCGGACAGATCACCAGCAGCGAAGAAACAATCGACAGCGCGGCGAGAATGAGAAAGAGAATCATCGTTCGTTCATGGATTGGAAAGCCGTTCGCGGAGCACGATCCAAACGGCGGTGACGACGACGTTCACGAGCGCGACCGGGAGCAACATCTTCCAGCCGAGGCGCATCACCTGGTCGTAACGAAAGCGCGGCAGGCTCCAGCGCAGGAGGATTTGCAGCCAGCAGAAGAAGACGACTTTGAGGGTGAAGGCCGCGACTTGCAACACGGTCACCGCGAGCGGCGATAAAACAATCGCGCCGCCCCAGGGAAAGTGAAAGCCGTCGCGCATGAGCCACGGAACCTGCCAGCCGCCGAAGAAAAGCGTCGTGACAAGCCCCGCCGCCGTGACGATCTCGGCGAACTCGCCGGCGAAGAACATGAGAAATTTCCCGCCGGAATATTCCGTGTGATAGCCGGCGACGATCTCCGACTCTCCCTCGGGGACATCGAAGGGTATGCGCTTGGTCTCCGCGACCGCCGCGGTAAAGAACAGTAGGAACGCGACCGGCTGGCGGAAAAATCCCCACGCCGGCAGCCAACCCCCGAGGAGCTCGCCCTGCGCCCGCACCATCTGTTGCGGCTCGAGCGTGCCGTAGACCATCAGCACCCCCATGACCGACAGGCCCATCGCGATCTCGTAGGAGATCATCTGCGCGGCGCCTCTCACGCCGCCGAGAAGAGAGAACTTGTTGTTCGAGGCCCACGCGCCGATGACGATGCCGTAGACGCCGAGCGACGCCATGGCGAAAATATAAAGAACGCCGATATTCAAGTTCGCGACTTGAAGATTGATCTCGCGGCCGCCGAGGACGAGAACGTCGCCGAATGGAATGACGGCGAACGTGACCAGCGCCGGGAAAAGCGCCAGGCAAGGCGCCAGCGTGTGCAGCAGGCGGTCGCCCGTGGCCGGAATGAAATCTTCTTTGAAAAGGAACTTGATCGGATCGGCGATCAGCGTGTTGACGAGCCCCATGCCGGCAAAGCCGAAGATCGAGGCGCGGTTGGCGCCGATGCGGTCTTGAATCAGCGCGCTGCCTTTGCGCTCGATCCAGCCCAGAACGCCGGCCAGGTTGAGCACCATGAAGAGAACGAGAAAGGCCTTGGCCGCGATGATCGCGAAGTCGATGATCATGGTTGTTGGGTCTCGTTGCCGAGCTGAAATCCCTGATCGCCGATCTTGCCGTAACTGAGTCCGCCGTAAGCCGGAATCTCGCGGGCAAGCGCCGAAAAAATTTCCGCCGCAGTTGAATACGCGACTTTCTCTACCGCTCTCGCGAGCAAGCGGGAAAAAATCTCCCAGTCCTGAAGCGCGCCCAAAGGCGGGACGATGCCGGGATTGAGTTTCTGCACTCTGCCGCGGCGGTTCGTGTAAGTACCTTCTTTTTCCCCGAAGTGTGTGGCGGGAAGGACCACGTGGGCCAGCTTGGCCGTCGGCGTGAGCCGCGTGTCCTGAACGACGAGAAACGAAAGCTTCTCCAGGGCGGTTTGGATTTTCTCGCCATCGCCCGGAAGATTGATGAGATCTTCGCCGACGATATAGGCGCCGCGAAAATTTCCGGCAACCAGCCGGCCCGCCAACGAGTCGAAGCCGCCGTTCGAATGGACGCCCATGTCGCGCGCGCCGCGAAAGTTCGGCGAGCGGTCCGGGCTCTTGAGAACTTTCTCGACTTCGGTCAGCTCTCTTTCGCGATAGAAAACCTCGAGGGCGGTTTGTGAGGATATTTTCTTCATCAGGCGCGCGAAGAGAAATGCTTCTTCGTTCGTGTTTCTTCCGGAGAGGACACCTAGGAGTGGTCCGTTGGCGCCGAGACCCGCGATCGCGGCTTCTAGAGCGGTGTCCCAATCGGTCGGCACGAGGCCGCCTTCCTGGCGGATCATCGGTGTCGTCAGCCGCTCGCCTTCGGTGAGGGCATGAAAAGAGTAGCGCCCTTCGTCGCACAACCAATGACTGTTCACCGCTTCGTTGACGCGCGGCTTGAAGCGCGCGACGCGGTTCTGATAGGTCTCGAGCGAAATATTGCAGCCCGTGCTGCAGCCGGGACAGATCGACGGCGTCTTCCGGAGGTACCACACCCTTACTTTGAAGCGGAAATCGCGGTCGGTGAGCGCGCCGACCGGGCAGATGTCCACGACGTTGACCGAAAGCGGGTTGTCTAAAATTTCTCCCGGGAATAAAGCGATCGTGGAATCGTCGCCGCGGTTCACCACCGTGAGCTCGTCGGTGTGGGTCACTTCCTGCAAGAAGCGCACGCAGCGGGTGCACTTGATGCAGCGCTCGCCGTCGAAGACAACGTACGGGCCGAAGATCTCGCGCTTGCGCTCGTGCTCTTTTCTTTCGTCGAAGCGGCTCGCGCTGAGGTCGTGCTTCATGTAGTAGTCTTGCAGCCAGCATTCGCCCGCCTGGTCGCAGATCGGACAGTCGAGCGGATGGTTGATGAGCAGAAACTCCATCACCGCGCGGCGCGCTTCCAGCACTTTCGGGCTCTCTGTCTTGACCGCCATGCCCTCGGTCACAAGGGTGTTGCAGGAGATCTGGAGCTTGGGCATTTTTTCGATCTCGACGAGACACATGCGGCAGTTTCCCGCGATCGTAAGCTTCGGATGGTAGCAATAATGGGGAATGGCGATTCCCGCATCCGCCGCCGCCTGGATGACGGTCTTGCCCTTGGTCGTCGCGACTTCCCGTCCGTCGATGGTGATTTTTACCGGGTCCGCCATGAAATTAACTCGCTGAAACCGTGCACCTCTGCTGCAGTATGTGCTGATCGAACTCGTCGCGATATTTCTTGATGAAAGCGGCGGCGGGCATGGCGGCCGCGTCGCCGAACGGGCAGATCGTGTTGCCCATGATATTGCCGCTCACGCTGAGAATGAGATCCAAATCGCCCTCTTTTCCTTCGCCGCGCTCGATGCGCCGGAAAATCTTTTCCATCCAGTGGCATCCTTCGCGGCACGGGCTGCACTGCCCGCAGGACTCGTGCTCGAAGAAACGGGAGATGTTCCACGCGGCACGGACCATGCAGGTCGATTCGTCCATAACGATCACGCCCCCCGAACCGAGCAGCGTGCCAGCGGCCTGGAACGATTCATAGTCCATCGTGATGCCGTCGAGCTCGTCGGGCCGCAGCACCGGCATCGACGCGCCGCCGGGAATCACGCCCTTCAACTTCTTTCCGTTCGGCACGCCGCCGCAATCTTCTTCCAGGAATTTCTTGAATGGATAACCCATGTCCACTTCGTAGACCCCGGGGTTTTTGATGTGGCCGCTGACGCTGAAGAGTTTCGTGCCCTTACTCTTCTCGGTGCCGATCGCCGTGTATCGCGCCGCGCCCTGTTCAACGATCCAGGGGAGGGAAGCCAACGTCTCGACGTTGTTCACAACCGTCGGGCAGCCGAATAGGCCGTGCGTCGCCGGGAACGGCGGCTTGACCTTGGGCCAGCCCTTGCCTCCTTCCAACGAAGAGAGCAGCCCGGTTTCTTCGCCGCAGATATACGCGCCCGCGCCGCGGTGGAGAATCAAGTCGATGTCGTATCCCGAGCCGAGAATATTTTTTCCCAGATATCCCGCCGCCGTGGCTTCGTCGATCGCGCGCTCCAGCACTTTGGCGCCGAAGCTGAACTCGCCGCGGATGTAAATGAAGGCGGTGTGCGACTGAATCGCGTAGGCGGCGATGATCGTGCCTTCGACGATCGCGTGCGGATCTTTCTCGATGAGCAGCCGGTCCTTGAACGTGCCGGGTTCGCTCTCGTCCGCGTTGCAGACGACGTATTTCGGCTTGGGATTGTCCTTAGGGACAAAGCCCCACTTCATGCCGGTGGGAAAACCCGCGCCGCCGCGTCCGCGCAGGCCGGAAGCTTTAATCTCGCCGATGAGCCGCTCGGGCGACATCTCGCGCAGCACTTTCTCCAGCGCGCCGTAACCGCCGCGCGAGCGGTAAACTCCGATCGTGTGCGAGTCCGGCGCGCCGACGTTCCGTAGCAGAATCTTTTCCATCGTTACTTCAGCTTGTCGAGAATTTCGCCCACGCTTTGCTCGTTCAGGTTTTCGTAGTAGTCGTCGTTCACCTGCATCATCGGCGCCGTGCCGCAGGAGGCCAGGCACTCGACTTCCGAGAGCGTGAATTTTCCGTCCGCCGTGGTCTCTCCGACTCTGATGCCGAGCTTCGACCTGATCGCCGCGGTAATCCGCTCCGCGCCCGCCAGCGCGCAGGGGAGCGTCCGGCAGACCTGGATGTGGTGCCTGCCGATCGGCTTCATGTTGAGCATCGTGTAGAACGTAACGACGCCGTAGACCCGCGCCGCGGGGACGCCCATGATCGCGGCTACGTATTCGATCGCCGCGGCGCTGAGATAGCCGAACTCCCCCTGAGCCAGTCGAAGGACCGGCAGCATCGCCGCCTCTTTTTTCGGATAGCGGCCGACGATCTCGTCGAAGCGCTTTAACGATTCGTCTGAAAATTTAACGGCATTCATCATTCAAAATTCAAAACTCAAAATTATCTGTCGCACTCTCCGCCAATCATGTTGATCATCCCGAAGGTCGGCACGATGTCGGCCAGCATGTAGCCTTTGATCATCTCGTGGAACGCGCCCATCGCGATGAAGCAGGGCGGGCGCACGCGCACCCGATACGGCTTTCCTCCGCCCTGGCTTACGATGTAAAAGCCCAGCTCGCCGTTGCCCCCTTCGACGGGGAAATAGACTTCTCCCGGCGGCACCTGAATGCCCTCCATGATGATCTTGAAGTGGTGCATCAAACCTTCGATGCTGTTGTATACTTTTTCTTTTTCCGGCAGCACGACGCGCGGGTCGTCGAGCGAGACCGGGCCCGGCGGCAGGTTTTGGAGCGCCTGTTCCACGATCTTCATGCTCTGCTCGATTTCCTGGATGCGGCAGATAAACCGATCGTAGTTGTCTCCTTGGGTCCCCAGCGGCACCGTGAAATTCAACCGGTCGTAAATCAAATAGGGATTCGCTTTGCGGACGTCGTAGTCGACTCCCGTGGAGCGGAGAATCGGCCCGGTCAGTCCGTAGTCGATCGCCGTCTCCCGGGAAATCACGCCGACGTTGGACATCCGGTCGATGAAGATCCGGTTGCGCGAGAGCAGCTTATCGCAATCGGACAAAAGCTGCCGCACTTTGCGGAATGCCTGAGCCACCTGCTCGGCGAAGTCGGGCGTGAGGTCGTGCTTCAATCCGCCGATCCGCACGTAAGAGATCGTCAGGCGCGCGCCGGTCACCGCCTCGATGATTCTCATCAAGAGCTCGCGCGCCTCGATCATGTAAAAGCCGGCTGTGATTGCGCCGAGCTCGGAAGCCGCCATGCCGCAGCAGGTGAGATGGTCCGTAACGCGCGAGATCTCGCTCATGATCGTCCGGATAAACTGGCAGCGCGGCGGCGTTTCCACGCCTAAAAGCTTTTCCACGGCCAGCGCATAGCCCACATTGTTGATGAGCGGCGAGACGTAGTTCAATCGGTCGGTGTAGGGAATGACTTGAGTCCAGGTCGCCTGCTCGGACATTTTATCGAAACCGCGATGCAGGTAGCCGACCTCCGTGTCGCAGGCAAGCACCTTCTCGCCTTCGAGCTTGAGATTGAATTTGATCGTTCCATGGGTCGCCGGATGGGAAGGTCCCATCTGGAGATCCATCGGCTCGATCGGCAATTCTTTCGCTTCGGGTTTCATGGCGCCGCTTATGGCTTGTGCTCCGCCTGCTGCTTCAGTTGCAAGAGTTTATTGTCCGACCGGGTGTCGACGAAAGTTCCCGCGAGCGGCCGCTCGGGAATCAGAGGCTGGCGCTGGTTCACCGGATAGTCTTTCCGCAGCGGGTAGCCGCGGAACTCCTCGTAAAGCAGGATGCGCCGGAGATCGGGATGGCCGCGAAAGCGAATGCCGAACATGTCCCAGACCTCGCGCTCCAGCCAGTTCGCCCCTTTCCAGAGCGGCGTCAGCGAATCGACTTCCGGCTGATCTTCCGGAACCGGGACTTTGACGCGGATGCGGCGATGGCTCTGCAAGGAAAGCAGGTGATAGACCGCTTCGAAGCGCGGCTCTTTTTTCCCCAGATAATCGACCGCGGTGAGGTCCGCGAGAAAATCGAAGTCCATTTTGGGATCTTCTTTGAGAGAGCGGACGATCTCCAGCAATCCCTCCCGGCGAATGACGACCGTCTCGTCGCCGTGGAGCGCATGCGATTCAAGAATCATCGCGCCGAATTTGCCGCTGAGATATTGAATACGCGGGCTCTCTTCCGGCATTGAAAATTACTCCAACTCCAGCGCGCCTTTTTTCCAGGCATACATAAAGCCGATCACGGCAATGAGCAAAAAAATCCCCATCTCCACGAGGCCGAAAATCCCCAGACGGCGAAACGTGACGGCCCAGGGATAGAGAAAAACGGCTTCCAAGTCGAAGATGAGAAAAAGCATCGCTACCAGATAGAACTTTACCGGAAAACGAATGCGGGCGTCGCCTTTCGGCGGATTTCCCGACTCGAAAGGCTCGGCTTTGACCGGGCTCGGCTTTTTAGGGCCGGCCGTTTGCGCGACCAGGAGCAGCCCCAACACGACCACTCCGGCAATGAAAAAAAGAACCAGGACAGGAAAATAAGGATCGCTCATTAATAGACCACGTTGGGGGTCACGTTAAGACAGGCCGTTGAGAAGCTCTGGAACCGCCGCGGACAACCAATTTTTTTCTATTGGAAAACCGCCGGGAAGTCAAGGAAATCGCAGAGAGAGGCGGAGAAGTCGAAGGAGCAAAAAATGCCGCGATTCGTTGCAATTTCCAAACCCGTGCCTATAGTCCGCTGCGGGAGGAAAGTTATGAAGCGTTCGGCATTCGTGATCGCCATTCTGGTCGCGGGAATCATCGTCGGTTTCACGGCGGACCGGCTCCTCAACGCACAACAGCCGCAGGAGCAGATCCGGCGCACAACCCTAGTGCAAACGGAGTTGCCGGGAGTCCCGGGAAAAGTAGCGGAGGTGTTTTTGATCGAGTTCGCGCCGGAAGCGGCCACCGGCAAGCACTCCCACCCGGGAAACGAGATCGCCTATATTCTGGAAGGCGCCGCGGCGGTCTTGGCGGGCGGAAATGTGACTCCGATCACACAACGCCGCGGCTCAGTCATTCACATAGAGCCCAACATGGTGCATGACGTTAAAAACCCCAGCAAAACAGAACCTCTGAAAGCGATCGTGTTCGCCCTCTATGACAAAGGAAAACCCACGATTGTCCCGGCAAAATAATAGAACCGTGTTCGTGTAACTCTGAAGCAGTCCTTCGAAGTTTCGTGTTCGTCCCGTTCCCACGATCACGAGCACGGATCAGCCGTTGGCTTCGTCTATCGCCAGTTAGGCCGGCGATTTTTTTCGGCCACACCCCTACGCCGGATCTACCGCGCAAAAAAATAGTAGAATGTTATTGCGGAAAGGACGCCCGGTCTTCGTGCCGGTAGCTCGCGTCGGTCTCTGCCGGCTCCAGCGCCTGCATCAGCGCCTGGTCCGCCGTTTCGAGGAATTCAAACTTCATCCCTTCAAGGGCCGTCGCGGAAATTTCTTCCAGATCTTTGCGGTTCAATTTGGGCAGCAACACCGCCGAGATCCCCGCGCGTTTTGCCGCGAGGACTTTTTCTTTGATGCCGCCCACGGGCAACACCAATCCACGCAGGCTGATTTCCCCGGTCATGGCGACGTCGTTTCTAACCCGGCGTCCGGTCACGAGCGAGACCAGCGCAACGAAGAGCGTCACGCCCGCGCTCGGTCCATCCTTGGGAATGGCGCCGGCGGGAATATGAACATGGATGTCTTGTTTTTTGAAGAGCTCGGGATCCAGGCCGAGCATTTCGGCCCGTGACTTAATCAAGCTCAGCGCCGCCTGCGCGCTTTCCTTCATGACATCGCCCAACTGGCCGGTGAGCAACAGCTTGCCGTCCCCCGGCATCTTCGTCGCCTCGATGAAGAGAATATCGCCGCCCACGGGAGTCCACGCCAGGCCGGTCGCCACGCCCGGCAAACTGGTGCGCAGCGCGACTTCGTTGTAAAATTTTGCCGAACCGAGGTAGGCCGCCACCGAATCGGCATCGACGGCGACGTTGTCGGTCGCTCCTTCAGCGACACGAACGGCCACGCCCCGGCAGATCGCTGCGATCTCGCGCTCCAATTGTCGGACACCGGCCTCGCGCGTGTAGGCGCTGATCACTTCCCGCAACGCGTCGTCAGTCAGATTCAACTGACCCGGCTGCAAGCCGGTGGCTTTCAGTTGACGCGGCAGGAGATAGCGGCGCGCGATCATCAACTTGTCTTCTTCCGTATAACCCGGCAGCTCGATGACTTCCATGCGGTCGCGCAGCGGGCGGGGAATCGCATCGAGCACGTTGGCCGTCGTGATAAAAAAGACCTGGCTCAGATCGAACGGCACATCTAAATAATGATCTTCGAAGGTGGCGTTTTGCTCCGGATCGAGCACCTCCAGCAACGCCGCGCTCGGGTCGCCCTGAAAACTCGCGCTGAGCTTGTCCACTTCGTCCAGCATGAAAACCGGATTTTTGCTGCCGGCTCTGCGAATGCCTTGGATGATCCGGCCCGGCAGCGCGCCGATGTAGGTGCGCCGATGGCCGCGAATCTCCGCCTCGTCGTGAACGCCGCCGAGACTCCCGCGCACGAATTTCCGGTTGGTAGCGCGCGCGATGCTTTGTCCTAGCGACGTCTTGCCCACGCCGGGCGGACCGACGAAACAAAAGATCGGGCTTTTCCCGGCCGGGTTGAGTTTGCGAATCGCGAGAAATTCGAGGATGCGCTTCTTCACCCGCTCCAGGTCGTAATGATCTTCGTCCAGGACCTGGCGCGCCTTGGAAAGGTCGATCTGCTCTTCGGTCGCAACGCTCCACGGCAGCTCGATGAGCCAATCGACGTACGTGCGGACCATGGAATATTCGGCCGCGCCTTCCGGCATGCGCTCCATCCGGGAAACTTCCTTGAGCGCCTCCTTCTCCACCTCCGGCGGCATTTTCGCCTCGGCGATTTTCTTGCGCAGCTCGGCGATCTCGGCGCTCTTGGGGTTCGACTCCCCCTCGCCCAATTCTTTTTGGATCGCCTTCAATTGCTCGCGCAAGATGTAGTCGCGCTGCGCCTTGTCCATAGAGCCCTTGGCCTCGCTGCCGATCTTTTTCGTGAGCTCGAGAATCTCGATCTGATGGGCCAGTTTCTCCGAGACTTTCTCAGCGCGGGCCTCGATATCGGTGGTTTCCAAAATTTCCTGTTTCTCGGCCACCGAGAGATCGAGCGACGAGGCGATGAAGTCGATCAGCGCGGGCGCGTCGTCGAGATTTTGCAGCGCGAAGGATAAATTCGGCACCGGCTCGGGCAGCAGCGACCAGGCCCTCTGCGCTTCCTGACGGAGATGGAGAATCCGCGCTTCGAACTCCTTGTTTTTCGGCACAGGCTCGGCGAACAGTAGAACCCGCGCAACCAGATACGGCTCGGTTTGGATAAAATCGAGAATCTTAAACCGCTGCCGGCCCTGAACGAGGATCTGCCGTTGGCCGTCGGTTAAGCTCACCATACGCAGAATATCGCCGACGGTGCCGACTTCGTAAAGATCTTTAGGCTGCGGGGCGTCCACTTTGGGATCTCGCTGAGCGACGATCCCGATCGGCATCTCTTGACGGACCGCCTCCTCGACGCCCTTGGCGCTCGCGGGCCGTCCCGCGGTCAAAGGCGCGATGGTCGAAGGAAAAAGCACGGTATTTCGCAACGGAAGAATAATCAGGGCATCGGTGGGCAAAGCGCGGGTGCGTTTCGGTTTTTGCGGCTTTTCCTCGGCTGCAACCGCCTCGCTCGCGGCATTCTTGTCGTCGTTTTCTTTGGCCATCATGTTTTCCTTAATTGAATAAACAACAATCCTTCGTGCTGACGCACCTCTCCGACTGAGAGGGAAACGTCTCGCGGTAACTGCAAGCGGCGCTCAAATCGCCCGAATGGGATTTCCAGGACCTTGAGATCGCCGTCTGAAAAACAATCGGGAAGCGGACGGTGTCCCGAAACAATCAACTCCCCAGATTCCAATCTTACTTCCATCTGACGCGCGGAAACGCCCGCCAGGGCGAAAATCACCCACAAGTCCCGGTCGGTTTCCACGACATTGATCGCCGGCGACCACCGGGCCGTGTGACTGATGGACGCTTGCAAACCGCCCAGCGCTGCCTGCAAAAAACATCTCTGGATACGCTCGGCATGCTCCAACAAATCGCTCGCCTGCCGCCACATCAACGGGTCCCATGCCATAAAGTAAATTCCTCCGGTCCTTATAAAGTTAGGTCTCGAAGTCCACCTTGTCAAGGTAACCGCCGCGCGCTTGACAGCATGCCGAATCGTAATTAACTTCTTCGTAGAAAAATTAAAAAAGGGACGGTAAAGCACGACGCGATCAAGGCGACCTACCGGGACGGCATTCTGGAAGTCTATGTGCCGAAAGCCGAAGAGGCCAAGCCGAAGCAGATCACGGTCGGCGTTAACTAATCGCTGACTCGCTTCGTTTCCGGGGGGAGAGAAGAAATTTTCTCCCCTTTTTTTGCGCACCAAATAAAGGGGGCGTCTGGAATTCCAGACGCCCCCTTTATTGATAACTCACCCTTTTTTAAGGCCTGTTAATAATCTTCCTCGCCGCCGTGCGCGTGCGACGCCTCTTTTGTCTTTTCCGGCTTGTCGGCGATCATCGCCTCTACCGTGATCATCAAGCCGGCGACGGAAGCCGCGTTCTGCAGCGCAGAGCGGACGACTTTTGTCGGGTCCACGATGCCCGCTTTGACCATATCTCCGTATTCTTCCGTAGCGGCATTGAAGCCGAAAGCGCCTTTGCCGTTTTTGATCTTGTCCAACACCACGGCGCCCTCGGCGCCCGCGTTTTGGGCAATCCAACGCGCCGGCTCCTCAAGCGCCTTTTGAATGATGCGCACACCGACTCTTTCGTCGTCGCTGACGCGAAGATTTCCGAGGCTGGCGGACGCGCGAATGAGAGCCACTCCTCCACCCGGCACGATACCCTCTTCCACGGCTGCGCGCGTGGCGTGGAGCGCGTCCTCGACGCGCGCCTTCTTTTCTTTCATCTCCACTTCGGTTGCCGCGCCGACCTTGACCACGGCGACGCCGCCGGCCAATTTCGCAAGCCGCTCCTGGAGCTTCTCTTTATCATAGTCCGAAGTAGTCTCCTCGATCTGAGCGCGGATCTGATTGATCCGGGCCTCGATCGCCGACTTTTTGCCGGCGCCCTCCACGATGGTCGTGTTGTCTTTGTCAACAATGATCCGCTTGGCGCGTCCGAGATCTTTCAGCGTGATATTCTCGAGCTTAATCCCGAGCTCCTCGGCGATCATCCGACCGTCGATCAGGATCGCGATATCTTCCAGCATCGCCTTGCGCCGGTCGCCGAATCCGGGGGCCTTCACGGCCACGGTTTTCAGCGTCCCGCGAATCTTGTTGACCACCAGCGTCGCCAGCGCCTCGCCTTCCAGGTCTTCGGCGATGATGAGCAGCGGCTTGCCGGTCTTGGCGACGTTCTCCAGCACCGGCAACAGGTCCTTCATGCTGGAGATTTTCTTCTCATTGATGAGGATGTAACAATCCTCGTAGACGCACTCCATGCGCTCGGGATCGGTGACGAAATAGGGCGAGAGGTAGCCGCGATCGAAGCGCATGCCTTCGACTAAATCGAGCGTGGTTTCCAGTCCCTTGGCTTCCTCGACGGTGATAACCCCTTCTTTGCCGACCTTGTCCATCGCCTCGGCGAGAATAGCGCCGATGGTCTTATCGTTGTTGGCGGAAATCGTCCCGACCTGGGCGATCTCGTCGCGGTCGCGAGTCGGCTTGGATTGGGCTTTGAGCTCCCCCACAACCTTTTCCACCGCCTTATCGATCCCCCGCTTGATCGCCATCGGGTCGTGACCGGCGGCGACCATCTTGAGACCTTCGCTAAAAATGGCCCTGGACAAAACGGTGGCCGTGGTGGTCCCGTCGCCGGCGATATCGGAGGTCTTGCTCGCCACCTCTTTGACCATCTGCGCGCCCATGTTTTCGAACTTGTCTTCGAGCTGGATCTCCTTCGCCACCGTGACGCCGTCTTTGGTGATCGTGGGAGCGCCCCAGGATTTCTCCAGAACGACGTTCCGTCCTTTCGGCCCCAGCGTCACGATCACGGTATCGGCCAAAATATTGACCCCGCGAAGGACTTTAGCCCTCGCGTCCTCACTGAATTTTACTTCCTTTGCAGCCATAACCCCTCCTTATTCGATAATTCCTAAAATATCCTCTTCACGCATAATGAGATGATCTTCGCCATCGAGCTTGATCTCAGCCCCGGAATATTTCCCGAACAGGATCTTGTCGCCGGCCTTCACGTCGAGCGGGATAACCTTGCCGTCTTCATGCTTGCCTGCGCCTACCGCTACGACGCGGCCCTCTTGAGGCTTTTCCTTGGCGGTGTCCGGGATGATGATTCCGCCCTTGGTTTTTTCTTCTTCCTCGATTCTCTTGACTATTACCCTGTCATGCAGGGGACGAACCTTGAGCGCCATAACGAACCCTCCTCAATAAGACATAAATTGATGATGACGGGACCGTGGATTGGATGCAAATATAAGCTCGCATCTTCAAACGTCAAGGGCCTAGCTAATTTTTTCTTGCCTTTTTTTACTTGCCGGGGGGCGCGTAGGGGGAGTGGCCAAGCTGCGGACATAGGCAACCATGTCGCGGACCTGCTTGTCGTTGAGCTGGCTGCCCCAACCCGGCATAAACGGCGATTTTCCGACCGCCTGGCCGCCTTTCGAGATGATCTCGCCGAGGACTTTATCCGGAATCTGGTTCATGGCCGTCCCGTCGCTATGATTAGTCGGCTTGACCGGAAGGGATACCGCAGCGGCGCCGTCCCCTTTCCCCGTCTCGCCGTGGCAACCGGAGCAATAGGTGACGTAGTATTTTTTGCCTTCGGCTTTGTCTTGGGCCTTCACAGCCTGGGCCAGGACCAAAACCAAAATCACTAGTCCCCCCCCAACCCATTTGCGCGCCATACCGCCCTCCCGTAAATTCCTTGCTGTGAAACTTTTTACTTAACAGATCGCGGAGAAAAACGGTAGCGCTCCGGTACAACTTCTGCCGAAAGGGTGCTATGGATCGAATCCATAGGAGGCGCGTATGTCGGAAACGAAAAGGATCAAGATCTGGGGTCGAAGAGACTCATCCAACGTGCAAAAAGTCGTTTGGTGCTGCGCCGAGCTCGGCATCGCGTTCGACCGCGTGGACCTCGGCGGGAAATTTGGCGGCAACAAAGAAAAACCGTATCTGGATTTGAATCCCAACGGTCTCGTGCCGACGATCGA
>JBGQBP010000068.1:0-15066 GCA_041494945.1 Binatia bacterium
CGGCAGGGGGAAGGGCGGCCGCACATGAGTTTCGCCGGGTCGTTGTTGTGGCCGAGGCCGATGGCGTGGCCCAACTCGTGGGCGATGACGTTGCGCGCGACGTTGGGAAGCGTGAGAGGCGGAAGCCGATCGCTGCGGATGCCGACGATGACGCGGTCTCCCTTGGTAAACCCCGTCGAGAAAGAGACGAAGTCGCCATCCGAGAGCGCGACGATCAAATCTCCCTTCATCGCTCTCAAGGTCTCCGGCGGGTCGGGAAGAGGGTTTCTGCTCAACACGGCGTCGCTCATCGTCGCAAGAAACTGAGCCGGCAAGGTCGCGCCGGTTTCCGCGACCGGTCCCAATCGGAACGGCGCGCCTGATTCAGCAAACGTCTTGTTCCAGAAATCCACGGCGTCGTGCACCAGCCGGATTCTCGGGTCGTTCTCTTTGGTCGAGATCATAATGGCGGGAATTTTGTCCCACGAGCGCTCGCGATTGGGAAAATGGACGATGCCCGAGCTCTCCTGCGCGTGGGCGCTGCCCGGTGGGAGATTTGCGTTGGGTAGCCGAAATCCCGCCGGCGACAAAATGGTATACAAGGACACAAGCGCGCATGCCCGTGCTATTGGATGGACGCGTTTCATCGCGCTCCTGTTTTGGGCAACACAACCAGGCGAGAGGCGCGAGGCATGAGAAAAGAAGAAAACCGGGGATCTAGCCGGTCAGGCTAAATCCCCGGCAAGCATTCTTACGAGATCTTAACCTTAGTAAAGACCTTAAGCGCGTTCTTGTTGAAGATCTTTATTTTATCTTCGCTACTGAGGAACGGGAGACTGTCGATGACCGGCAAGACGTCGTCCGAAGGCTTTCCCGTGTCGGGCCGGGCGGCGCCGCCGGAGCCGGGAAACTCGGTCCCGAACATCATCTGGTCCACGCCTTTTTGCTTGATCGCCGCCGTCAGAAAATTCTCGTCGTACGCGCAGCAATCGTAGAAGAGGTTTTTGCTGAGATCCTTCTGCGCGATGTGATGGTCGGTCGGGATGAACCGGTTGAGCGAGCCGCCGCAGTGGCAGATCACGACGCGCAAGCGCGGAAAGCGCTCGAAGACGTCGCTGTGCGAGAGAATGTGCATCGCGATGAACTCTTCGGTGTAGTTGTTCATCTGGTAGTTGTGCGGGATGACCTCGATGCGCGGGTCGAAGCTCGTCGAGGGGTGGACCATGAGCGGCACGTCCAGCTCTTCGGCCTTTTTGTAGAGCGGGTGCCAGTACGGGTCGTGCATGCCGGGAGCGTCTTTCTTGCCGCTCGGGTCGGGATTGACGTAAGCGCCGACGAAGCCCAGCTCTTTCACCGCGCGTTCCAGTTCGGCAACGCAATTGCGCGTGTCCTGCCCGGCGCTCTGCGGCAGTTGCGCCATGCCGAGAAACCTGTCCGGATGCAGCTTGACGATTTTCGCGATGACGTCGTTCGTCACGCGGCAGATGTCCTGCTGGAGAAAGGGCCGCGTCCATTGCCACATGGCGACCGGCCGCGGGCCGACGAGCTGGACGTCGATGTTTCTTTCGTCCATGCCCTTCAAGTGGCTCTTCTGCGCGTTGGCGAGCGCCTCGTCGGGCATCTCCAGTTTTCTTCCCGGAGTGTTGAGCGAGATGAGGGCCCCGAGATGCCCCCTGAAATGCGGCGGCGTGGTCATGTGGCCGTGAATGTCGATCACCTTATGATTTTGATACATCAGTCTCTCCTTTTGGCAGGCCGCTGAAAAAGGCCATCTACTGCGTTGCGCTCGGTCGACTCGCTCGACGTACTGAAAAAAGTACGCCTCCGCTCGTCTTCCTTCGCGCGCCTTGTAGCTGGACCTTTTTGATCGGCCTGAAATTAAATTTTTCCGAAATCAGTATTCCTATTCGTCTTCAGGAGCGGGGACCTGGTGCGACAGCATGATCTCGCGCCGCTCTTGCGCCGACTGCATGACGGCGAGACACACTTCGAGCGTCGCCATTCCCCACGGCCCGGTGTGGCGAATCGGCCGGTCGAGCACGACGGCATTATATAACTCTTCCAGCTCCGCGCGCCGCGAGGTGCTCCCTTCGGCCAGCGGGACGTCCTTGACGCCGTCGTCGCCGTGGACGTAAAGGCCGAATTGCGACTGGCGGATGTCGCCGCGCTCGCACGAGACGATGAGAATGCCGAGGTCGTTCGGAGTCCACGGCCTGCGCTCGCCGCGATTGCGGAAGAGCTGGCTTTCCTGCGCGCCGCCGATGCGCATGGCGTCTTTGTCTTCGTTCTCCTTTCGGGTGCCGTCGAGCAACTGTTTGCGGATGGCGACTCTTTCTTCGTAAGTGTAGCGGCTGCGATTGCTCCCCCACGGCACCATCTCGGCGGCGAGAAAATATCCGTAGCCGTTGTGCACGAACGTCGCGGGAGTGCCGTCCTCGAATTCCATGAATGCCGCGTAGTATCCGGGTATCGGCCGGCCGCGAAACCATTTTCCGGTCGTGCCGCGGACGCTCCGAACCATTCCACCGCCGAGGAGACGCAGGGTGTCGATCTGGTGCGGCCCCTGGCGGTAGGGGACGCCGCCGCCTTGCGAGATGTCCAGCTCTTCGGCGGTTCTCGGCCGCAGCATCCAATCGGTATAAGCGAAGACGTTCATGGCGCAGAGCTTTCCCAGCTCTCCCGAGCGGATGATTCTCCGCATCGTGCGGATGTGCGGCCCGAAACTTTGCGTGTGGCCGCAGATGAGCTTGATCTTGTTCTTTTCCGCCGCCGCGATCATCCCTTCGGCCTCCGGCAGCGAAATCGCCATCGGTTTTTCCACCACGACGTGCTTGCCGCGATTGGCCGCGACGATCGTGTGCGGCGCATGGAACTTGTTCGGCGTGGAAATCCAGACGGCTTCGACCGCCGGATCGTCGCAGAGCTTCTCGACGCTGTCGTAGGTGCGCGCGCCGTATCTCTTCTCGAAAGTTTCGCGCACACGCGGGTTCACGTCCGCGCCCGCGACCAATTCGATGTTGGCCGTCGCCTCCATCGCCGGGAGGATCTCGGAAGCGCCGACGCCGATGCCGACGACGCCGAGCTTCAATTTTCTTTCCGTGCTTGCCACGTTTCCAAACTTATCAGACTGAGGGCGACCCTTGTCAAGCAACTAACTAGGCGAGAGGCGCGAGGCAACGGGCGCGAGTAAGACTTGTTCCGATAAGTGAACTTTTCCAGGACGGTCAGAAAGGATGCAGCTACAAGGCGCGCGAGAATCCGGCGAGCGCAGGCGTACTTTTTCAGTACGTCGAGCGCGAGACGGTTCGACGCGCAACGAAGTAGATGCGCCTTTATGGCTGTCCTGTTAGGGTTCGACGCCGAGGTAGGCGTTGCGGAGATACTGGAGCACCATTCGTTGCGCGTGAAAGAACGAGCCGTTGAGCGCGATGGCGGAGCGTCGCACCTGCGTGTAGCCGTCCGGGTTGCGATAAAACATCGGCAGAATGACGCGCTCCAATTTGTGGTAGAGCGAGGCTGCCTCTCCGGTGGGGTTGGGCGCGCCGTTGTCGCTCTCGCCGATGGCCCAGCCTGTGACGCCTTCGACGTGGCCCTCGATCCACCATCCGTCCAGCACGCTCAGGCTCGGCACGCCGTTCAGCGCCGCCTTCATCCCGCTCGTCCCGGAAGCTTCGAGCGGCTGCTCGGGCGTATTCAACCACAGATCCACGCCGGCGCAGAGCGAGCGCGCCAGATCCATGTCGTAGTTTTCCAGATAGACGATCTTTACGTATTTCTCCAGGCGCGCGGCGAATTCAAAAATCCGCCGGATAATGGCTTTGCCCGTGTCGTCGTTGGGGTGCGCCTTGCCGGCGTAAATGACCTGGAACGGTCCGGCATGGCGCGCGATGCTTTTGAGCCTGGCGAGGTCGGTAAACAATAGATCCGCCCGTTTATAGCCCGTGGCTCGACGGGCGAAGCAAAGAGTCAGAACGTCCTCTTCGAGACGGCTGCCCGTGCGCGCCGCGACCTGCGCGACCATTTGCTGCTTGGCGAGGGCGTGAGCGCGCTGCACCTCGGAGAGCGGAATCTTGACGGCGTAGCGCAGGTAAAAATTGTCCCGGCGCCACTTCGGAATGTAGCGGTCGTAAAGATTGCGGAAGGACGGCGCGGTCCAGGTCAAGGCATGCACGCCGTTGGTAATCGAGTCGATCCGGTAAAGGGGAAACATCTCGCGGGAGATTTCCCCGTGGCGCATCGCGACGCCGTTGATGAAACGCGACAGCCGCATGGCGAGAAAGGTCATGTTCAGCATGCCGTCGGTTACGCACTGCACGGCCTCCAAGGCGGCCGCCGAGTCCGCTCCGAGAACTGCGCGGACGAGGTCGATGGGAAACTGATCGTGCCCGGCGGGCACCGGAGTGTGGGTGGTAAAGACGCATTTCTGGCGCACCGCCTCCCGGTCCGAATCGGTCGCGGCGGAATGGCCCGCGCCGGCGGTTTGCCGCTCCAGCAGCGCCAGCGTCAGAAACGCGGCGTGGCCTTCGTTCATATGATACGTGCTCACGCGCTCGTAACCGAGCGTCTGCAACATCGCGACGCCGCCCATGCCCAGCACGACTTCCTGACACAAGCGATGGCGCAGGTCTCCCTCGTAGAGAGAATCGGTCAAGCTCCGCTCCCAGGGGCCGTTCTCCTCGAGAGCGGTGTCGAGAAAATATACCGGGACGGTGCGGTCGAACACGCCGCGCACGACAAAACGCCACGCGCGGATCTGGACCGCCCGGCCTTCGATGGTTACCGTGGCGCGTTGCGGCAAAGGCTCCAACGCTTCTTCGATATTCCACACCGCGGGCATTTCGAACTGGTTGCCTTTGGGATCGAGGCGTTGGCGAAAATATCCTTCCCGGTGGAGGAGTGTCACCGCGACCATGGGAAGGCCGAGGTCGGCCGCGGCGCGCAAGGTATCTCCGGCAAGGACGCCGAGGCCGCCGCTATAGGTGGGCATCGAGGAGTCGAGACCCACCTCCATGGAAAAATAGGCGACTACATCGCCCGGTCGAATTCCTGTCGGCGGCATGTAAGGTTTAGTTGCGTAATCAGCGCTGGAAATCAGGCAGAAGAACAGGGGTAGATAGACATTGCGCCAATCTTACGTTAGTTTCTATGCGTCATGCAAGTGAAAATCGCCGCGGCTGCGGCTCTTCTCCTGCTGAACCTCGCGGCGCCGTCCTGGGGCGGCGAAGCGCCGGGGGCATACAGCGAAGCGCTGAAGCTCCACCGGGCGGGAAAAATGAAGGAAGCCGTCGCGGCCTACGACAAAGCGATCAAGGCCGACCCGCGCCGCGCCGAAGCCTTCGTCGGCCGCGGCGAAGCTTACGCCAAGTTGGGCCAGCCGGAACTGGCGATCAAAGACCAGGACCAGGCGATCAAGCTCAATCCCAAGCTCGCCGAAGCTTTCTACATTCGGGGCAGCGCCTATGACGAGATGAAGCAGTACGACCGCGCCGTCAAAGACTACGACGAAGCGATCCGGCTGAACGCAAAACATTCGGATGCTTTCAGGCAGCGCGGCAGCGCCTACTATGCTCTCGGCCAATACGACAACGCGATCAAAGACTTCGGCGACGCGATCCGCCTCGATCCGAAAGACGCCGGGGCCTACTACCAGCGCGGCCTGGCGCTGCGCCGTCAGGGAAAAAACGAGCCGGCGGTACAAGACTATACGATGGCGCTCAAACTAAATCCCAAGAACGCCGAGGTCTACAACAACCGCGCGAACGCTTATTCGCTGCTCGGGAAATACGATCAGGCGCTGCAGGACTACGACACCGCCCTTAAGCTCGAACCGAAGAACGCCATGATTTACGCCAACCGCGGGCTGGTGAAGTTGAGGCAGGGGAAGAGCGCCGAGGCGGACAAAGATTTCGCCAAATCCTTCGAGCTCGACCCGAGCCTCAAGCAAAAACTCGAGCCGGTGATCGGGGCCAAGGCTGCGCCTGCGAAATGACTATGATGATCCGCATCGCAATGCTCACGGCAATAATTTCTTTTCTCGGCGCGGCGCCCGCGTGGCCGGCGTCGGCGGAAGACGCTCTCAAAGAAGCGCTCAGCCTGCACGAGGCCGGCAAGCCCGAGGAGGCGATCCGGCAATACGACCGCGCGATCCAGATGAACCCGCGCATGGCCAGGGCCTATCTCGAGCGCGGCAACGCCTACGCCGATCTTGACGACGATCAGCGCGCGCTGAAAGATTACAGCGAAGCGATTCGCCTGGACGCGAAATCCGCGGAGGCGCACTACAACCGGGCCAATACGTACCGCCGCTTGGGACAGCGCGATCTCGCGCTGAAAGATTACGGCCTGGCGATCAATCTCGCTCCGGAAAACGAGGACATCTACCTCGACCGGGGCACGACGCATTACCAGATAGGACAGTACGAATCCGCGCTGCGGGATTACAACGAAGCGATCCGGCTGAATTCGCAAGACGCCGACGCGTATTATAACCGCGGCAACACGTACACGAGATTGGGGCGGAAAGAACGCGCCATCGAAGATTACGACCAGGCGATCGCTCTGAACGCCGAATTCCCCGAGGCCTACTACAACCGCGGCATCGCGCGCGCCGACCTGGGTGAATACGAAAAAGCGATCGGTGACTACACGGCGGTCGTGAAGGCCTACCCCGAAGCTCCCGAGGCGTACTACAACCGCGGCCTCGCTTACTACAGGCTCGGCCAGGCGGAGCAGGCGATCGAGGACTACAACGAAGCGATCCGGCTCAATCCGAAAGACCCCGAGACGATCTACAATCGCGGCGTGGCGCATGCGCGGCTCAAAAATTACGAGCGCGCCGCGCGCGATTTCACCGAGGTGATCGTGATGATGCCGGAGCGCGGTGAGGCTTACGGCCAGCGCGGGCTCGTTCGTCTGCGTCAAGGACGGGAGAAAGACGCCGAAGCCGATTTCAAAAAAGCCTATCAGCTCGATCCCAAGTTGAAGCCGCTGATCGAGGAGGCGAGGAAAGCGGCCGAGCGGCCCGAGGCGGAAGGCGAGAAAAAAGATAAGCCGTGACTCAAGTAAAAGATGAAAACAGAAAGCTGATAGCGGAAAGGCAAGAGCTGGTCCGGTGGGGTTGTCTTAACTTAACCTACTTGTCGAGGCCGCAAACGCGTCTGAGCTTCCAGTAAGCCAACCGCAGCGAATAGAACCATATTCTTCGTCGCCGTGCTTTTTCCAGCCGAAAGGCAGCTTAATTTATGGGGTCGCGTTTATGGGGTCTTGCATTACGACAATGTATGATTGCAAGACCTGTCCCCCGCGTTCTCCTATCGGAACTGGGTTACCGTATCAATCAACGCCGGTTTGCCCTGTTCGCGAATAGCCCGAATCGCGCGCTGCAGCGCCGGTCCGACTTCGCTAGGATCTTCAATGGGGCCTTCGGCATACCAGTCGAAAGATTGGGCCAGCTTGGCAAAATTGGGCGGCGGATGATCGATCTCCATTCCGATCGCTGCACGCTCCACGGGGTTACCTCTTTGCTTCGCCAATCGGATCTGATGGGCCCAATCGTTGTAATAGCCGCGATTATTGTACATGACCACGAGCAGAGGAATATTATCGTGAGTGGCGGTCCACAAACCCCCTGGATCAAACATGAGATCGCCGTCAGGTTGAATGTCGACGACAAGCTTTCCGCTTCCCCGATGAGCCAGCGCAACCCCAAGGGATATTCCCAGGTCGGTTCCAGTTCCCAGACTCTCACCGCAATGTTGCTCTGGCCGTGTGAAAGACCAAAGCCGTCTTGCCCAACTATTTAGGGTGTTGGCGCTCAACACCCAATCCTCATTCTTGATGACCTGCCAGATTTCATGGGCGAGTCTTGCAGTCGTCATCGGCTTTGCATCCCAGTTTTTGCAGGCCACTTCAAACCATCCTGCCCTGAGCTCGTTATGGGTCATTCGGTGGCGTTCGGAACGATCCCTGATAAACGATTCTCTACCTTTCAAAAACTCTTGGAGGTCGTCAAGCAGCAATGGGAGAACGGATCGAGTGTCTCCAATTATCTGCAAATCCACCTCTTGGAGTCTTTCGTAGTCGTGTGACCACTTGCTTATCCCCAGATCGCCAAAGCCGATGTCAATGATTCGAGCCTTTGGCGAAATAATCGGCGTGTGAGCACCCGATTCTCGATCGATTTCGAAGAACGTGTTGTAAAGGTCGCGCACATCCAATGTAAGGATCACGTCAGCTTTCCGAAGAATGTCAGAGCCCGTGAGGCACAAAGGATGCGTGTTGGGGAAGTTCAATCGGCTATTGAGATCGACCACGGCTGCTCCGAGACACTCCGCGAGCGCGACGAGCTTATGAAAAGAGGACGGGTCTCGGCCGAGATAGTCCGTAACAATCACTGGATTTTCAGCTCGGGCCAGCATTTCAGCGGCGCGACGAATGCTCGGCAGGTCTCCTTGTACAGGAGGTGGCTGAAGCCTTTCCTTGTTAGGAAGCCGAATCTCACTTTGCAGCTTTGTCTCCTGAAGGGTCATTTCGAAACATACATAGACCGGACCTTGCGGTTCGGTGGTCGCTACCCGATAGGCCCGGGCAAAAGATTCCGGAATGCTGTCAATGCTGAACGGTTGATCATCCCATTTAACGTAGTCGCGAACCGCGTTTCCCTGGAGCGTTGCGTTATGAACCCAATCGATAGACCTGCGCTGAGGGATAGACATCGCCCCGCAACCTCCGATGACAACGATCGGCGCTCTGTCCAGGTAGGCATAATAAATTCCGAAAGTTGCGTGCAGCAAGCCAACTACATTATGGACAATGGCCAGCATGGGCTTGCCCGTAGCCTTCGCATAGCCATGCGCGATTCCGACCGCAATCTCTTCGTGACTACAGGTGATCATTTCGGGAAGGCGGTTGCCGCCGTAGTTCACCATTGAATCATGCAGAGCGCGGAAAGTGGAGCCGGGGTTGAGAGCCGCATACTCGATCTCGTAACGTTTGAAAATGTCAACGATGAGGTCTGAGCCAAACTGAGGTTTCATTTCAATGCTGCTCCTTGTTCTCGCGTTACCAATAAATTCAGGGTTTCGGGGACATAATACTAATTTTCAGGAAGCCCCTTCGGTCGAGGTCCTCGCTTTCCTAAGCTGAGATGCCGTATCGCTGCTGAAGATGGGGATTGAGCGTACGCCCCTCTGCGTTACATGATGTGGATAACCAGGCACTACGAGTCTGGAAATCCGAGCCATGGACGAAGCGTATTAGATTACCTGCGAAGCCGTCAAGAAGAATTTAGTATTGTGTCCCCGGAATCCGGAATCAAACCTTTTGTGATAAGCCGTATAAAAAGCCAGGAACGAGACGCTCCTGGTCGGAAAGGCGATGCGGACTTTTTTCGCTGCCTGCGCGTGCGCGGATTCGGGAAAGCAGAGAGGCGCGAGCAGCAGGGGGCAGACGATGCCGATGGTCCAAAATTTTCTCCGCCAGACGGGTTCACGGTTCATGGCTCTTCCTCCTCGATCACGTGGCGGTGAGCAGCATTCTAAGCGTCCTTGCCAAGGGTGGCTTTCGCACGTCCGGTCGAGCGAGAAGTTAGCGCAAAAGGTGCAACAATAAAACCCAAAATAACAGACCGGCAATGCCGCCAACAACGCTTCCCAGAACAACTTCTACCAGCGCATGACGGCGGAGCTCAAGGCGCGACCAGGCGACGGCGGTCGCCAGGCAAAGACCGATCGCGACGAACCAAACGCCCGAGTACCACAGTATCGCGGTCGAATAAACCAAGAACCCAACGTGGAGCGATACTTGACCCAATGCGATAAAAGCATCACCAGAACCACGAGGCTCCCCGACATCAAGAGCCCGAGCGTGAGGCCGAGAGGCTGCGACTGGCGAAAGCTGATGAAGGCGCCGATGAAAAGAACGATAGCGAGGAAGTAGTTCAACGAGCGCCGCTCGGTCACGTTGCTTGCGTCTATGTCCTGCCATCGACCGGCGCGCACCTGCCGCCACGCGAATGCGAGGACGATGAGCGAGAGCGAGACAAAAAATATCGCGGTCACCCACACCGCGCGCCAACCCAAGCCGTGCGATGCGATGGCGACGAGCGACGTAAGTGGAACCACGCAGAGCGGATGGCCGACGATGGAGAGAGCGCGGGCTAACGTGTGGCGCATTTGGGGAAGGCGGGAAGTAGTAGCTGCAGAAGACGGACGTAAAACGACAACAGGGGCCGCGAGCAGCGGCCTCTGTGCGCCCGTACTATTTTCCTTGCAACGCTTCGTACGTTGCGGCTGAGGGCGGGTGGGACGTTTTTCACTTCCGGTCGATTTCTATGTTTTCCTTGGTGCCACTGTTTGCGACCGAGATCATAATGCCAATTCCGATCAAGATCATTATCCCGATCAAAGTCCATGTCGTACCGATATCGGCCAGAACTCCTAACTTCCATAACGCGGCCAGAATGCCACCGATAAAGATGATATAACCGAGAAGATACATTCCAGTCCATTTCATGACGAGCCCTCCTGAAGAATCTAGAAATTGCTAATATTTAAAGTGACCCAAACTCAGGGGCTGAGTTTGGCAATCATACAATGTTGCAAGGCAAGACGCGACCTCGCGCTCCGGCCTAACTGTGGAAGCTCCCTATACGGCTTGCTTACCTATAGCGGGGAAGTAGGGGACGTTGTTGACCAACTTGAATTACTTCCCAGCAACAAAGTTCCTTTTCCTTTCCTAGATAGTCCAAAAGCAGTTTGACATCTTAACAAGTCAACTCCGTCAACAACGTCCCCTAAATCCGTCCCCTAAATCCTATCCGGCTGGAAAGTATTTAAGATACAACCGCCGCCATTGTCCGTAAATTCGAAACATCACTTGCCGAGGTTCTCCGCCAGAAAGGCTTTCGTGATCTCCCTCGCTTTTTTTGTCGCTTCCCAGTTATACAGCATGGGATTTCCACTAGCGTCGGGTCTTAAGGTCGTAATTTGCTCTTGATCAAATCCGTGGTAGATCCCGGGCAGCACATGGACCTTTATCGATGGCGGCGACTTGCCAGCCAAAGTCTTGCAGGGAGAAAGACGCCCTTCGTTTTCGAGTTCCCCGATGACGACAGTGGTCGGAATAGTTTTATTGTACCTCGACAAGTTAAGACAATCGCCGTAAAGGCTGACGGCCGCTTTGAAATTGAGACTGCCTGGAGTCATAAACTCTTGTCCCACGAAATAGTCGATGGTGTTTCCACCCAGGGAAAAACCCATGACTCCGATTCTTTCCTTATCAACGAACGGTAAGCTCGCCAAATGCTCAAGCGCGCCGTATGCGTCCCGGCTCAGTTCCCTGCGGTCCCTCGCGAGTGGAGTAGGACAGCTTTTGATGCCGCGGGACCCGAAACTGTCGACGGAAAAGGTAACATAGCCTAAGCCCGTCAGGTACTCCGGCCAATCCCTTATAACATGAGGTTGAAGTCCGCCGCAGGTGTGGAGAAGAACCACGGCGGGAAACGGTCCTTCACCCGGCGGCTTCGCAAGCAGCCCTCGTATCGTACGCGCCGTGTCGCCTTCGGACAGTTTGGCGTTCTGAAATGAAACCACCGCGCCGCAGGCGGCCAGCGCTCCCGCCAGAGCTACAGTGGTAATGATTTTCGTGAGTCTAAGCATTTCTTCCTCTCTTAATTGCTCCAGTCGATAGTTGCCAGTCCAACGGTGTCCACTCGACTACGTGGCCTAACGCTTCCAGATGCCCGTGTACGGGGCGTCGGGGCGCAGCTCCCAGCTCTGCCCATCGAAGGCAACCCGCTCGACGGAATTAAGATCGATGCCTTCAAGACAGCGGGCGTTGACCATGTAATTGGAGGGATTCGCTCGCGGCCGATAGAAGGCGGCAACGCCGCAGTGGCGGCAGAAGTGGTGCAGCGCGCGCTTGGTGCCGAACTGATACGTCGCAAGATCGTCCTCCCCTTGGATGAGACGGAACCTATCGGGGGTGACCATGTGGTGGAGGTAGCCCTTGCGGCGACAGATGGAGCAGTTGCACTCGCTGACGCGGGTAAGCTCGGTTCGGACCTCAAAACGGACGCGTCCGCAGTGACAAGAGCCTTGGTAGGTTTTCATCTCGTTGAGGGTGGCGATGTTTCTCTCCCTAGTGCCGTTTAATGCTATGAGGCTAAGCTGCGTCTTGGTCAGTTTTAGCCGCTGGTTATCTCTTCACTAGGTTTCACGAAGCGATGTTTAATGCGGTTGCTGCTCTGCTCAGCGGCTTGTCGAAGGTCCAAAGGGTACATCCGGTGAGAAGCGCGGAAGCCAGGAGGTGTGCGTCTATCCACCCCAAGCCTCGACCATGTAAGCGTCGTCCCTCTAAGAGGTGCAACACTTCCTCGTGTTCCGCGGTCCGAACTTGAGGCAAAGCCCTCAACAAAGTCAGTACCTCCTGTCGGTTACGCAACGTCCCACAAGCCAACTCACCTACAACGAACGGGTGGCAGAACACCAGTTCCTCATCAAGCAAAGACCTCAGCCGCTCACTTCCTTTGCGAAGATGCTGAATCCAAACGGACGTGTCGACCAAAATCATGCCGCACGGCCGACACGCCGCCTTCGGATAGGCCGGAGCCCCTTCTCAGTTCCTCCGAGCTCCGCTAAGCGGCGAGCACTCGCTCTGGCGATGAGAGCTTCCAATCCCAGGCGCACAAGCGAGGTCTTTTCCTTAACTCCCGTGAGTTTGGCGGCGTGCCGTAAAAGAGAATCGTTGATATTGAGCGTTGTTCTCATATGCATCAGCATGCGCCGTCCATGCATACAAGTCAAACTCGACACGGGAGAGATAACGCCAAGATGAAGGTGTCAGGCTTTGGTTATTTGTTTTTGTAGCCCTTCCATATCGAGCGACTAAGTAAGGCAGAAAGAAGCAATATCAAAGAAGCAAAGCCTGACACCTATTCGGTGTTTTCTTCCCCATATAGAGCCTCTCAATTAATGTGCCCTAACGACTCTGCCGGTCAGCAGTCCGGCCGTGCTCTGTGACGCCGCCAGGCCGCAACTGTAACCTATGGCCGGTCTGCTGCAGCGGCGGGTTAGGGCTCTTGTCAATAGTGCGCTATTATCTGTGCGACGACGCGTGCCACAAGCAACAGGCCAAAGCCGATTACCAATAGGCGCTTCTGCCACGCATACCGAGCTTGGTTCTTGCCCTCGATCTCCTTCAACTTCGGTTCGGTCTCAGCAACCTGCGCTTTTAGGGCTGCAATCGCATTGTGTTGCTCGTCGTTGTCCTCATGCTGATTTAAACTCTGCTCTTGGACTTGAATATAGTGATGCAAGCGATACGCAACCGGAATGTACTCGAGCCGAAGCAAGCCAAGAATGCCGGATGCGACTAGAAGGACCCACGAGAGAGCCTCGGCTGCATCTCCGATGACAAAACCCGAGAATCTGCCAGTCTGGATGGCGAATGCCGCGGTCGTGAAGGCAACCGCAACCAGATAGAACTCAAGCTTGTGATGGACGTCCTGTGCTGCCTTGATATTCGACATCTCAGACATTTGCTTCAGTGGGAGAAAACGGGGTCAGAAAACTTTTCCGATCGTAGTCGCGGTCTTCTTAGGGCCCGCGCTTCAGGAGGACAGTTCATGCTAAAGCAATTCGCCGAGCATCGGCTTTAGTATATGCAAATACTTTGCTACGCGTTCAGATGCGGGTTCAACCAAGGCGGCGGCGCCACCTGCTGTCACTTTACCGAGGAATTGATCGATCGCGTCCTTCGGGTCGTCCAAATTTAGTTCGCTGTCATCGAGGGACAGCTCCTTCTTGAGTAGGTCCTTGTTGTCCGTTAGGATCGCGGTAATGCGTTGATCCCCTTTGTAGTCACAGAAGTAAACCCATAAAGTGTCGCCATCTTTGCGTCTTTCAATGATGACGCCGACGTGAATATCTGTTCCGCCCCAATGGAATCGTTTGTTCTGTTTGTTTGGCCAATATCCGCTAGTGACTTTGAATCCGTTAAGCCCATCGGGTAGCAACTTCCTAGCTTGATCGGCCACCTGTAGTAGGAAACCATCGTATTCTCGGAGCTTGGTTTTTTCGCCTCCAACGGGATCGTGGCGCCCTGGCTGCGGAGCTACGGGTTGCCCGTTGCTTTGGGGTCCCAACTTGACGCTGAGCAGAAGATATTCGTCACCACTCGTACCAGGAAAGTGCGAGAACTCGACGGCTGTTACGGGAGAACGAAGATTATTCAGATCTTCTATCGTCACTTGGTCGATTTCCTCTGCGACGATGATGCCCTTCTGCTGGCTATTGAAGCATGCGGGAAGACGATCACACTTGAAGTGTTGCTGGAACTTCTTGGCCAGAACGCGCTCGACCGAGATGGATGCTCCTTCGCCAGCGATGCGTTCAAGGTCGTCGTAACGCCATTTGCGCGCCGTCGTTAGGTAACTATTGATCTGCGAGACGATGTCGCGATGGGCGGTTCCGCGCTTCAGTTCGACGATGACTACATCGCCCTCGCGGTCGAGGGCGAGGAGGTCAATCCGCTCTGCGCGGCCGGTCTTCACTTGCCGGCCGATGATGAGGAGATCTCCGAGAAGGTTCGGATTTTGTTCGATCAGGTCTTCTAGGTGCCGCTCAAAGTGCTCATCACTAAAATCCTGCCGGGCAACTTCCTGGAACTTTGCGCCGACGCGCTTGAAGAGCTTCATTTAATTTCCTTCTATTCGGAGTTTTCAACTCTTCAGTTCAGCAGGTTGCGGACCGGATTGATGCAACCCATACTCTAAACCCTCACGGGGCGTCAAGCGCTATTTTTCACATGATTGACTAGAACTAAGCCGGCTTACCTACCGACTTGCACGATGATCTCGGTCTCGACCGGCGCGTCTTTGCTGAGCGATGCCACGCCGACGGCGGCGCGGGCGTGCTCGCCGCGGCTGCCCCAGAATTGAACGAGGAGATCCGACTCGCCGTTCACGACCTTGGGCATGTCCGTAAACCCCGGCGCGACGTTGACGTAGCCGAGGACTTTGACGATCCGCTTCACTCGATCGAGACTTCCCAACGCCGCTTTGATGATGGCGAGGAAGGCGTGTCAGAC
>JBGQBP010000069.1:0-15066 GCA_041494945.1 Binatia bacterium
CGAGGAGGATACTCGATGGTTAAAAGATATGTCATCTTATGTCTTCTGGTGTCTCTATTTGTCGCTGGAGATTGGTATAAGGTCAAGGCAGCCGCGCCGCCGCTCATCAACGGCACCTGGACCGGCGACCTCATGACGGTGCTGCTTTACGACGACGCGTATTTCAAGTCAACGATCGGAACAAATGTTCAGCCGCACTCGGACACGCTGAACATAACGGAGCCCACCAGCGACGTCTGCGCCGGGGATGGAAATGGACCCACGCCGTGCGCCATAACCACCACGACCCTCGCAGCGTCGTTTAGTTTAAATAACGAAAGGCTTCTTAAAGGTAGCCTTTTGACGGACCTAACGTTCACGATAACCGCCACAAAAAGTGGAATAACCGGCACCGTGACGGAGTCCAACGTCCAGATCGGCACGATCGACGGCGTCGTGATTACGGCAAATCGGTTCGCTTTGCTGAACGTCACCCTGACCACTCCGGGGTCTTGCGTCGGAGAATTTCAGGGCACCGCCTCGATCGTCCCCAGCAATACGAACCGGATCATCTTTACCGCATCGGGAGTGGACGCCGATTGCAAACTAATAATTGTCGCGGGGAAGATGACCAAGCAGTAAAATGTAGCGTTTTCGCTCCATGTACAAAAAGGCCCGCCCTCTTCCGAGGCGGGCCTTTTGATTTTAAGCTTTTGCAAAAACTCGAAACCGTGGCGATGAAGATGCGAAAGAATTAGCGGCGGCGTCTGCGCAGAAACCAGACGGCTATTCCCAGAGTGAAAAAGCCGCCGATGAACCACGGCCACCGAGCCCTTATGAACCTGACCGTCGAGTAGAGCGGACTCGGGGCGACCGTCACCGGCTTGGTCAAGACGGGCAGTTCTTTCCTCTCATCGCCGTTGCCGGGTATTTTGACTATGATCGTGACGGACAAGAGCAGCGACTGGGCCCCCGGCCGCACCGGCATCACGTCCCACACCCACGGGGTCGATCCTTCGCCGCTCACGGGCTTTTCCTCGTCGCCCAATAGGGCGATATCGAAGCCGTCGCCGGCGAGACGGGCCTTCATCGAGCTCCCGAAGCGGATATCGTCCGGGTCGGTTATCCCGAGCGCCTTCAGTCTAGCGACAAAATCCTCGGGCAGGTTCTCCGCGATATGCGCCTCGATTCTTTCGTGGACGCCGGCCGTCATTTGATCGGGCGCGTTGAAGACGAGACGTTCTTGAGAAAGTTTTTCCAGCTCGTCCCGCGCCATCAGCGCGGACAAGCGCGGCCCGCCGGGCGAGGGCGCTTGCGGCGCCGGCTTTTTCGAAGGAGGCATCGCGACGGGTTTTGCCGGTTTGGTTTCGGCGATATAGGCGACGCGACGGGCAACGGCAGGTTGCGCGCAGGAAGCCGCTTTGCAATACAGCGGCGGAATAATTTTTCCTGCCGCAGTTCTCTGAACGGGCGGGCCGAACTCCGGCATCGAGCCCGAATGCGGGAATGGTAGATTACAACCGGCAAGAAAGGGAACGATCAGAAAAACAAATTTTTTAAATTTGTGCACGAGATTACCGGCCTTGCAACAAGG
Organism: Binatia bacterium; assembly: GCA_041494945.1. Taxonomy (GTDB): domain Bacteria; phylum Desulfobacterota; class Binatia; order UBA9968; family UBA9968; genus JAJPJQ01. The sequence continues at coordinate 1,574 of JBGQBP010000069.1, forward strand.
TCATCGCATCTTATGCGAAAAGGCAATCAAAAAAAAGAACAAATTCCGCCTCGGACGCCGGTCTTTACTTTATTTCGGCGCCCGCTTTTCCCAGCCTTGCGAACCCGCTCTCGTCTATCTATGATCCCGGATAAAAGGAGACGGCCATGGCCAACACAGTTGCGGCGGGCGGGCTCAAAATCGATGACGGGTTGTACCGCCTGGTGCGGGACGAGATCGCGCCGGGCACCGGCGTGGACGCCGACCGCTTTTGGCGGTCGTTAGGCGAGATCGTGCGCGATTTGGGGCCGAAGAACCGGGCATTGCTGGAAAAGCGCGACCACCTGCAAAGGCAGATCGATGAATGGCATCGCGCGCGCAAAGGCCGGCCGTTCGAACTTGAAGAGTACAAGTCGTTTCTGAAAGAGATCGGCTACCTCGTTCCGGAGGGTAAGGATTTTCAGGTAACGACCGCGAACGTCGATTCCGAAATCACCGAGATCGCCGGCGTGCAACTGGTCGTGCCGCTCGACAACGCCCGCTACGCGCTCAACGCCGCCAACGCGCGCTGGGGCAGCCTCTACGACGCGCTCTACGGCACCAATGTAATTCCCGAAGACGACGGCGCCGAGAAGGGCGAGGGTTACAACCCGCGGCGCGGCGCCAAGGTGATCGCCTACACGGAGGAATTTTTAGACAAAGTGATCGGTCTGGAGCGGGGAAGTTTTTCGGATATCGCGCGATTCTCTCTTAAGAATGCCGGCGGAAAGAAGCAACTTGCGGCGACGTTAAAAGACAACAGCACGGTTGGATTGGCGGACGCCGGCAAATTCGCCGGCTGCCAGGAAAAAAACGGGGAGCTCGCCGCCATCCTCATCCGCAACAACAATTCGCACATCGAGATTCAAATCGACCGCAGCCATCCCATCGGCAAAACGCACGCGGCGGGAGTAAAAGACGTGGTGCTGGAAGCGGCGATCACGACGATCGAGGACTGCGAGGACGCCGTCGCCGCCGTGGACGCCGCCGACAAAGTCACGGTCTATCGCCACTGGTGCGGCATCATAAAAGGCACGCTCGAAGCCACGTTTGAAAAAGGCGGCCGCCCGCTCAATCGAACGCTCAGTCCCGACCGGACTTTCATCACGCCCGCCGGCGGCAAGCTCACGCTGCCGGGAAGAAGCCTGCTCCTCGTGCGCAACGTCGGCATCCATATGTATACCGACGCCGTGACGACCGAAGACGGCAAGGAAATCCCCGAGGGATTTCTCGACGCGATGGTGACGGTGCTGGCGGCGATGCACGACCTCAAAGGAAAAAACAAAGGCGCGAACAGCCGGGCGGGGAGCATTTACATCGTCAAGCCGAAGCAGCACGGGCCCGAAGAGGTAGCGGCGACGGTGGAGCTTTTCGCGCGCATAGAAAATGCGCTCGGCCTGAAGCCGAAGACGCTCAAGATCGGCATCATGGACGAAGAGCGCCGCACGACCGTCAATTTGAAAGAGTGCATCCGCGCGGCGAGAGAGCGGGTGGTTTTCATCAACACCGGTTTTCTCGATCGCACCGGCGACGAAATTCATACGAGCATGGAGCTCGGCGCGATGCTGCCGAAGGAAGAAATCAAAGTCCAGCCGTGGATCAAGGCGTATGAAGACTGGAACGTGGATATCGGCATCGAGACGGGGTTGCCGGGCAAAGCCCAGATCGGCAAAGGCATGTGGACGGCGCCGGACGAAATGCGTGAGATGGTGAAGACCAAGATCGCCCATCCACAAGCCGGCGCGAACACTGCGTGGGTGCCCTCGCCCACGGCGGCGACGCTGCACGCATTGCACTATCATTACGTGAACGTCGCCAAGCGCCAGGCGGAGCTGGCCAAGCGAGGCCGCGCGAGCCTGGATCATATTCTCACGCCGCCGCTGCTCGACCGGAAGCTGAAGCCGGAGGAGATCCAGCGCGATCTCGACAATGACGCGCAAGGCATTTTGGGCTACGTCGTCCGCTGGGTGGATCAGGGTGTCGGCTGTTCCAAAGTGCCGAACATCCACGACGTCGCTCTGATGGAAGACCGCGCGACGCTCCGCATATCGAGCCAGCACGTCGCCAACTGGCTCAAGCACGGGATCGCGACGAAAGAGCAGGTGATCGAGACGCTCCAACGCATGGCAAAAATCGTCGATCGACAAAACGCCGGCGACCGCAATTATCGCAACATGGCGCCCGAGTATGACAAGAGCATCGCGTTCCAGGCGGCGCTGGATTTAGTTTTTAAAGGCCTCGAAGCGCCGAACGGATACACTGAACCGGTGTTGCACGCGCGGAGGAGAGAAGTCAAAGCCGCCGGTGGGAAAAGGTGACGGGATATTCCTATGGATGCAGGTTCGAGACTTAGCTTTCTCAGGACCTCGTCCCAAGAACATCTTTGGTCAATAGCACCGCGACAGGCCGGCTTGAGTCTTCGGCCAAGATCCAAGCGTTCTTGAAGGTCCAATCAATTTCTTCCACGCTACGCAGGAGGTAATGACGCACCCCGAGCGCGTCCAGCACGGGGATCGTGGCGGTTCCCACTCTGGCGAATCCCCGATCCCCGATATCGCCGGCATAATAGACAAGGAGGAGAATCGGAAGTTCAAGTTGGATGCCGGTAGTCACAATGGCATTGCAACTATTCAAGAGCCCTGCGTTTTGCATGATCATCGCCGGCTTTTTTCCGACCAATCGGGCGCCGGCACAAATGCCTACCCCTTCTTCCTCACGACACAAAGGGACGTGGATGATCTCAGTATCCCGCTCAAGCGCGTCGATAAGATCGAGACAGTTGATATCCGGAAGACTCGCGATCAGATTGATCCCGGCTTTTTTTATGCCTTCCAGGATGGTCCCGGCGCTGGTCTTTGCGTCCATTTCACTCACTGGTAAAGCCGCGCGATCCAGCCGCTCTTGTCAAGCTCTTGCACGAAACTCGTGTCCACAAAAGCTTCGGGATCGGCTCCCTTCGCCTCGGGCATAATGGTCTCGGCAAAAGATTCGAGAATACTCTTGACGCCGTTTTGCGTCGGGTACGGCGCCCGCGGCAGATAGCGAAGCGCGTAAACGCGATAGGTCTCCTCCAGCGCCGCCGAATCTCGCGTCTTCGTGTATTGCCCCATGATCTTGAGCGAGACGGCTTTGTCAGTTTTAAAGCGGTGGATGGCCTCCGTGAGAGAACGCATAAATTGAGCGACGGTTTCCCTTTGGTCGCGGATGAAGCGGCGTGTCGTCCCATAGCAGGTGCTGGCAAACTCAATACCGGTAGAGCCCGCGTCGATGAATTCTCGGAAGCCAAGCGTCTGTGCCGTGAGATTGGAAGGAGGAGAAAAGACACCGCCGTCAAGCATCCCCGACTGCATACTCGCTAATATTTCAGGATAACCGCCCATGGGGCGGATCACCACATCTCGCGTCGGATCAAGTCCCCATCTCCTTAGAAGAGTCCGTAAAGTAAAATCCGAAAGACTTCCGAGCGTGGTGACACCGAACGATTTTCCCTTAAGATCTTTCGGATCTTTGAGGTCCGCGCGCGTCATTAGAGAAAAAACCAAAGTATTGTACGTCGTCGCAATGAGCACAGCGTCCTTGGCCCCTCTGAGATTCGCCGCGACAAGGGCGTTTCCTCCTGTGCCGATAACCTGCAGCTGGCCGGAAAGGAGCGCGGCCATGGATCGCGGGCCGCCGGTAATATAGACCAGGTCTACGTCAAGCCCATTTTTGCGGAAGATTCCAGTTTCCTTCGCAATCCATAAAACCGCTTGCGCGCCGCTAATGGAGGGATAACTAATCGTTAAATGATTTAGCTTTTTGTCCTGGGCAAAAACGAAACAGCGCGACAAAAGGACCGCAGCTAAAAATAGTCCGGACAACCCGATCTTTCGCACCGGTTCAACTCAACCTTTCTTCCAACTACCCGGGATGCGCGCCTGGAGAATGGAAATTCCTTCGGTCTGTTCCACGTGGCGGGTGAAGCGATACTTGTTCTCGACGTCAGGCCACGGCCACGGCGGAACCTCTCCCCTTCCCGGCTCTACTTTGGCGCAGATAAAGGTGTGTTCCCAACGAGCCACCGCGTCGGTGAACAGTTTCGTGAATTCACCTACGGAAGCGGCGCCAAAGGCGTTCTTTATACCCACGCCCTTTGCCACAGATACGAAATCAACACCTTCTGCGGTTGCAGTTTTTGTTCCGCCCGAAGATTCGTAGATGCCGTTGTCAAAAACGACATGAATGAGGTTTTTCGGATTCTTCCGCATGATCGTGGGAAGCCCACAGAGGTTCATCAAGAGGGCTCCGTCGCCGTCCAGCGCGACAATCCTCCGGTGAGGCAAGCCGAGAGCCATTCCCAAGGCTATGGAGGAGGCAAGACCGAGAGTCCAACATCTGAGATTACCATCGCTCGGATGGTAGGCATTCCACTCAGACGATGTGCCGCCAACGCAGACCACCACCAGAGCGTCACCCACCAATCCCGCTATTTCTTTCAGACACTCATGCCGTTTCACACGGAGACCCATACCAACGTTTCTACAATGCGTCAAGGTTCCTGCATCGAGTTGTTGCTACCGGCTCTTCTTGAAGGCGTAGATCTTTTTTTGTAAGACAGTCTACGAAACAGACAACATCGCAGAAAGAGTTGACTATGGACATAAGAGCGGCAGTCGCCTTCGAGCCGGGCAAGCCTCTCAAGATTGAAACCGTCCGGCTTGACGGCCCCAAGGATGGAGAAGTCCTGGTCGAGATCAAGGCGACCGGAGTTTGCCACACGGACGAGTTCACGCGCTCGGGCGGCGATCCGGAGGGACTCTTCCCGGTAATCTTCGGTCATGAAGGGGCGGGCATCGTTGTCGATGTCGGACGCGGCGTGACTTCAGTGGCGAAGAGCGATCACGTCATCCCGCTCTACATTCCCGAGTGTCGCGCGTGCAAGGCGTGCCGCTCGGGCAAAACCAATCTCTGCACGGCGATTCGCGCGACGCAAGGCAAGGGCGTCATGCCGGATGGCACGAGCCGGTTTTCGCTCGGCGGCGAGAAGCTGCACCATTATATGGGCTGTTCGACCTTTGCGAACTATACGGTTCTGCCGGAGATCGCCGTGGCGAAAATCCGCAAGGACGCGCCGTTCGACAAGGTCTGCTATATCGGCTGCGGCGTGACGACGGGAATCGGCGCGGTGCTCAACACGGCGACGGTCGAGTCCGGAGCGAACGTCGTCGTGTTCGGTCTCGGCGGCATCGGTCTCAACGTCGTTCAAGGCGCGCGCATGGCGGGCGCGAATCGGATCATCGGCGTGGATATCAATCCGAAGCGTGAGGCGCTCGCGCGCAAGTTCGGCCTGACCGACTTCGTCAATCCGAAAGAGGTGAAAGGGGAGTTGGTCGCATATCTAATCGATATGATGGACGGCGGCGCCGACTACAGTTTCGAGTGCATCGGCAACGTCGACGTCATGCGCCAGGCGTTGGAGTGTTGCCATCGCGGCTGGGGTGTATCGGTCATCATCGGCGTCGCCGGCGCGGGGCAGGAGATCAGGACTCGGCCCTTTCAGCTCGTGACGGGACGCGTGTGGAAAGGGACCGCCTTCGGCGGCGCGAGGGGACGCACCGACGTGCCGAAGATCGTCGATTGGTACATGGAAAAAAAGATCAACATTGACGATCTCATCACCCACACGATGCCGCTGGAGAGAATCAATGACGCGTTCGACCTCATGAACAAAGGTGAGTCGATTAGAAGCGTGGTCGTCTACTAGCAGGCCAGTCTATTTCACTCCGCGTACGGCCCACGCTTTGGCTCTCAGTCGAAACGGCCGGTCCGTATCTGTGCCGAGTACTTTTCCCCGCACGTGCTGGCGCAATGCTAGCTGCCTGTCGGGAGCCAAGCCGAGAAGATAAGAACCCGCAGGGCCCTGGCCGCCGAGAACCGGCGTCCAATAATCGTCGAACGACGCGAACTCGAGTTGCATCTCCAGGCCGGTCTCGTCAATATTTTTAAGCCCGTTTTGTTTCCAGAGTGACGAGAGTTGTCCCGATGCGTAAGGCGTGCCGCGTCGCTGGTCGACGCCAGGTTCTAATTCCGCCGCAGAATCCCAAAACACAGAGTGCATTTCCATAACGTCTTTGTCCCAGACGCAAGCTGCGACCGTACCGCCAACTCGCGTTACTCTTCGTATTTCGCCGATCGCGCGGGGAACATCCGGGATGAACTGGAAGACCAGCAGCGACAGGCATTTGTCGAAAGACCCATCGGGATACGGAAGGCTTTGAGCATTGCCGACGTCGAAGCTCAAGCGGGGGTCGCTCGTGCGGGAGCGGGCATAGTCGACAAAGGCGGTTGATGGATCGATCCCCACAATCTCGCTTCGAGGCGCTGAGGACGCCAGCGTATAGGTGAGCGATCCTGTGCCACAGCCGACATCGAGCACGCGCTCTCCGTCCGTAATCCCAACGAAATCGACGAACCGCCGCGCGAAAAGCCGGCTCCACCGCCCCATGTAGTGCTCGTACGCTTCGGCATTGGAAAATTTGACGGTAGGATTCATCGCCGTTTCAACGCCAGGCGTCGTTGGGGGGTATCACGTTCTTGCCGAAACGCCGCTCCGGCGGCGCGGCGAGCCAGGGCTGTGTTTTCTCGAAGTAGAGCTTGAAGTGGGCGGTTTGCCGGTGCGATTGCAGCGCCGCTTCGTCCTTATAGACTTCGTAGAAATAAAAACGGTTCGGGTCGTCGCGGTCCTGAATCACGTCGAAGCGCAGGCAGCCGGGCTCCTGCTGCGAATGCTCCGCGTCGTAGCGCGCCATCTCCAAGAACTCTGCGATGTGCTCGGGCTTTATCTGAAACGTTACTTGCAGCACGACCATCCAGGCACCTACAGCGCTACTTCACCGGGATCAGGTCGAATTTGCCGGACGATTCCTCGTAAAACAAAGCGCCTTCTTTGGCGTCGCCGCCGCTCCAGTGCTTGTGCTTGCCGGGAATTCGAATGAAGCTGCCTGCGGCAACTCGTTTTTCGCCCGCGTCATCCTTATATAGGTACGCGCCTTTCAGGACCACGAGCCACACGTCGTTCGTGTGCGTATGCAATCCGGCGTCCATCCCCGGCTTGAATTTGGTGAACGCGCCGTACGCGGCTTTGTCCGGATTTCCCCAAAGCACGGTCCTGGTGACGCCCGGGACCACTTCCTTATAATTCGCCTCGTCCGCCGTGGCGAAGGTCGCCGGCTTAGTTTTGGTTTCCTTCTCCGCGGTCTGCGCGAATCCGAACCACGCAACGGCTAAGGCAATCGACATTCCGAGAACCATCAAAGATTTTTTCATGTTTCCTCCTTATATGAGACGCTATCGCGAAAGCGATGCACTGTAACATGCCTAACCGAAGTTCAACTTGTGGTCAAGCGTGTTGCTGACAAGCGGACCTTCAAAACGGCAACGCCATCTGCTCTCCTGCCTTCGGCGCGCCGCGAGCCCGTTGGCCCAATGCTTTAATGCGCGATTCGAGCCACTTCATGTAAAAGCGGTGCGTCTTCCGCTTTTCCAGCGCGGCGATGCAGAGCCGGCGCACGGATTTAGAATAACTCGGCCAGTTTTCGCGGACCGCGCGCGGCAGCCGGATATACGTCGGCGCGTCATCGCAAAATAAATTGCTCCGCGCGAGCGTCCAAATGTCGCACTGCTTCTCGCCGTACGGAATAGTCTCGACCGCTGCCCCTGCTTTGAAATGGATTTTCGACAAGCCTTGCAGCAGGTGCGTCAGCTCGTGGCCGATCGTATTATATTTGAGCGTTTTTACTTTCAGACGAATAGTCAGCTTTGCCGCGGCCTCGGGCCTGAGCGGCACGAGTGCGCTACCGAGATGCACGGCAGTGTAACCGACGGTGATCTTCTTGCCTTTAAGCTCGGGAAAACAGCGCAGCGCCTTTTGCAGCATATCGATGACGCGCTTGCTCAGCCGCTTTTTCATCCGCGGCGTGAAGGTGAACGGAAATTCTGGGGCGCGATTCATCTATCGTCGTCTGGCAGACACTAACCCGTATTTTGTAGCCTTCTCGCTTACAAGAAAACCAATCTTTCTTTTCTTGGGCGCCTCTGGAGACATGAGTTGGCGGATAGCGTCAAAGACAACTTTAAATTGTGCATCGTATTTTTTCTCCAACGCCTCGAGGTTTCGCTGAAGATCTTTATGAGATGCGACCATCTCTCGAAGTCGCACAAAGGACCGCATGATCTCAATGTTGACCTCCACCGCTCGCTCGCTGTTTAGGGCAGTCGAGAGCATTGCTACTCCCTGCTCTGTGAAAACAAGAGGGTTATAACGACGCCCGCCGCTCCCTTTTTTTGAGGTCGCAGTTTGCGACCTCAAAAAATCGGCTTCTTCAGGACTCAGTTGACGCAATTTATAGTTATTTCTGAGCAATTCTCTCGACGTCTATCCAACCGGCGTCCGCTAAATCCTGAGCGATTACGGAACGAACTTCTTGTCCATCAGGCAGTCGAATAAACGGAATCCCAAGCTGAAGAATCTCCTCAATACGGGAAACGAAGGAAATGTCGGAAACACCATTCCATCCCGTTGAATTGAGAGCAAAGGCCCGTCCCGATCTTCCTACGACTGGGCCTCCGCTTGCCCCACCGTGAATGACCATACTCGTCTGATAGCATGGCCCAGGAAGCAAGCATTGGTCCCTCCCCTTCGGATAGAACTCTACGACGCGACCTTCGTAAAAAGCGGCCTTAAAATTCAGAACTTCAAGTGTGCCTACTTTCTGTATCTTTGTTCTTGGATAGGCGTATGTCACGATCGTTTCACCGATAGCCGGACTTGACGTTGTCAGCATCAAAACGCCGTTGGATTCAGTATCTGCGGCGGGCTCTGCCAGCCCGATAGCAACGTCTGCAGTAGGGTGCGATGAACACCACAAAATGTGACGAAAGAGATACTGGTTATCTGGGAGGAAGTGAAGCAAGCAGACGGGGTACTTTTGATTCTCTTTTTCATCGAAGCAATCCCGCAGGACATGTTTCGCGGAAGCGAACAGACCCATGCCCGCGATAAAGAACCCTGTTCCTATGAGCTCTAATGAATCACCTTTAACCTGCTTCAGAATCGGGAATATTACGTGATAGCCAAGGGCATCAGTACCATCGAGATCAAGAAATCCGTGACGATTGGCGGCAGCCGCTGTTTTAGTGTCTGTGTTTCTAGGAACTTTGTTCATTTCTCTGCCACCAGCCTTTCCATATGTTGCTTTGCACTGATCTTCAGAAGGCCCAGCGCTCGATCGCTTTGCATTCGTGAGATCTCGCTCTGAGGCCACCTAACTTCTGCCTGACATTTACGAAGCTTTTTGGCTTCGAGGAAGAATTTGCGAACGCCGCCGATGCGAAAAGAATAATCCGGCGCTTTAGTAGAGCCTCCGACCTTGATCGCATCCTCATGGATCAGGTCCTTGTAAGCCTCGGCGTGGCCTGATTTATTGCTGACATCCCAACCCAGCAGTTCAAACAGCGGGTTGATGAACTCTATCCGAACCTCAGCCTCACCGTAGGCGGGATTGCGATAGGATTCGATGTTCTGTTCGAACTTCGCGTTAAGATGTTTAAGTTCCGGCGGTGGCTCGGTCATGGAGCCTGAGTTTAACCGAGGTATAGGTTTGCAGGCAAGGATTTACTTGGATTCTGTTTTTTTCCAACCCGACAAGGTTCTTGCTTCTCTGCGTCCTTTTGATATGGTTTTTACTAGAATGCTTTCGTCCGCTATCCAAGTTTTCCGGCGAACCATGTTTATACTCCAGCCGTAATCTTCGCCTCTGCGAATCCTGCATGGGGATGAATGGGAGGATGGGAAGTGAGTGAGCCGAGCCGCTTGGATGAGTTGTGCGTCAACTCGATCCGCATGCTTTCGGTCGACGCCGTCGAGAAGGCGAATTCCGGCCATCCCGGCGCGCCGATGGGGCTGGCGCCGGCGGCGTATATATTATGGACGCGGTTTCTGAAGCATAACCCGCGCAATCCTTCGTGGCCCGACCGCGACCGCTTCGTTCTCTCCGCGGGCCACGGCTCGATGCTGCTCTACAGCTTGCTGCATCTCACCGGCTACGATCTGCCGCTCGAAGAGATTAAAAATTTCCGCCAGTGGAAGAGCCGCACACCCGGCCACCCCGAGCGCGGGATGACGCCCGGAGTGGAAGTTACGACGGGCCCGCTCGGCCAGGGTTTCGGCAACGGCGTCGGCATGGCGATCGCCGAGGCGTATCTCGCGGCGCGCTACAACCGGCCGGGCTTCGAGATCTTCAACCATTTTACCTACGCGATCGTGAGCGACGGCGATTTGATGGAAGGCGTCGCCGCCGAAGCCGCCAGCCTCGGCGGCCATTTGAGGCTAGGCAAGTTGATCTATCTTTACGATAACAACCACATCACGCTCGCCGCCTCGGTGGACCTGACGTTTACGGAAGACGTAGCCATGCGCTTCGACGCTTACGGCTGGCACACGCAGGCGGTGGCGGACGGCAACGATCTCGCCGCGATCGACAAGGCGCTCGGCGTCGCGAGCGCGGAGACGGCGCGGCCCTCGCTGATTTTGCTGCGCACGCACATCGGCTACGGCTCGCCGGGAAAGCAGGACAGCTTCGAGGCGCACGGCGCGCCCTTGGGCAAAGAAGAAGTCGCGGCGACGAGGAAAAAACTCGGCTGGACGAACGAGCCGTTCGTCGTGCCGGAAGAAGCGCTGAAAAAGTTTCGCGAGGCGGTAGATAAGGGGGCGCGGGCGGAAGCGGAATGGCAGGAGAAATTTTCCGCCTATGCACAAAAATTTCCCGATCTCGCCAAAGAATTGGAGCAAGCTCTGCGCGGCGCATTGCCGCCGGGCTGGGACCAGGCGATTCCCGAATTTCCCGTCGACGCTAAAGGCATGGCGACGCGCGTCGCGTCGGGCAAAGTTCTGAATGCGATCGCGCCGAAATTGCCGACCTTGATCGGCGGCTCGGCGGATTTGAATCCCTCGACGTACACCGCGCTCAAAGACATGGGCGATTTTGAAAGCCCGCAGAGAGATTTCACCAAGAGCCAGGGCGCTGCGGGCGGAGGGTTCAGCTACGCCGGGCGAAATATTCACTTCGGCGTGCGCGAGCATGCGATGGGTGCCGCGGTGAACGGCATGGCGGCGCACGGTGGCATCGTCCCGTTCGCCTCGACGTTCCTGATGTTCGCCGATTACATGCGCCCCTCGATCCGGCTCGCGGCGCTGATGGAGCTGGGCGTGATCTACGTCTTCACGCACGACAGCATCGCCGTCGGCGAAGACGGCCCCACGCACCAGCCGATCGAGCATCTGGCGGCGCTGCGCGCGATCCCGCGGCTGGTCGTCATCCGTCCGGGCGACGCCAACGAGACGGCGGCGGCGTGGCGCGTCGCTGTCGAGACGCGCGACCGTCCGGTGGCGCTCATATTGTCGCGGCAAAACGTCCCAACGCTCGACCGGAAGGAGTTCTCCGCCGCCGATGGGCTGAGAAAGGGCGCTTATATTTTGGCCGACGCGCCGGGCGGCAAGCCCGACATCGTTTTGATCGGCACGGGATCGGAATTGTTCCTCGTTGTGGCGACGCGGCAAAAACTTTTGGAGCGAAAGATCGATGCGCGCGTCGTCTCGATGCCGAGCTGGGAGCTGTTTGACGAGCAGCCGAAAGATTATCGCGATTCGGTTTTGCCTCCGTCGATCCGGCCGCGGCTCGCGGTGGAAGCGGCGCTGCCGCAAGGGTGGCATCGTTACGTGGGCGACGGCGGCGATGTTGTCGGAGTGGACCGCTTCGGCGCATCCGCGCCGGGAAACGTGGTGCTGGAGAAATTCGGCTTCACCGTCGACAATGTGATGGAGCGCGCTCTCGCGCTGTTGAAAAGGACGTAGGGGCAGGCCCCCGTGCCTGCCCCGTTTCGGGCGACCACGGGGGGTCGCCCCTACAAACGTTTGCGAAACGTCGTAGGAGTTTGAATCATGCGCGTCGCTGTGGGCGCTGACCACGCGGGATTTTCTCTCAAGCAGGATCTCGTGGATTATCTGAAGAGCTTGAAGCACGACGTGCTCGATCTCGGCACGAACAATACCGAGCCCGTTGACTATCCCGATTACGCCGAGGCGGTGGGACGGGCGATCGTGGAAGGGGAAGCCGAGCGCGGCCTGCTCGTCTGCGGCAGCGGCGTGGGCGCTAGCGTCGCGGCGAACAAAATTAGCGGCATTCGCGCCGGGCTCTGCCATGACACATACTCCGCGCACCAGGGCGTCGAGCACGACGACATGAACGTGCTGGTGCTGGGCGCGCGCGTGATCGGCCCGGCGCTGGCGCGCGAGCTGGCGCACCATTTTCTCGCCGCGAAATTTTCCGGCGCGGAGCGCCATCGGAGACGGCTGGAGAAGATCGCCAGGCTCGAAGGCAAAAGGCAAAAGTAAAAAGGTAAAAGTAGGGGCGCGATTTATCGCGCCCGGATCTGAGAAACAATTAGGGGAGACACAAGCAGGATGAATCCATTGAAAGAGCTACACCAGTGCGGCCAAGCGATCTGGCTCGATTACATTCACCGCAATTTGATTCAGACCGGCGGGCTCAAACGGCTCGTCGAAGAGGACGGCATGCGCGGCGTGACGAGCAATCCGACGATTTTCGAAAAGGCGATCGCTCATGGCACGGATTACGACGAGACGATACGCGCCGCTCTTGCCGAGAACCCTAAAGCCGAAACTGGAAAGATTTACGAGCGGCTCGCGATGGAGGACATCCGCGCCGCCGCGGACGTCCTCAGGCCCGTCTACGACGAGACCGGCGGCGCCGACGGATTCGTCAGCCTGGAGGTCTCGCCGCATCTCGCCCACGACACCGAGGCGACGATCGCCGAGGCGCGACGGCTCAAAGCGGAAGTCGACCGGCCGAACGTGATGATCAAAGTCCCGGCGACGCCGGCGGGCATCCCGGCGATCGAAGCGCTCACGGGCGACGGCGTCAACGTCAATATCACGCTCATGTTCTCGATGAGCCACTACGAGGCCGTGGCGCGCGCGTATATTCAGGGGCTCGGGCGCGCCGCCGAGCCGGCAAAGATTTCTTCGGTCGCTTCGTTCTTCGTCAGCCGCGTGGACACGCTGGTGGACGGCATGCTGGAAAAGCTCGGCACGCCCGAGGCGCTGGCGCTGCGCGGCAAGATCGCCGTCGCCAATTCCAAAGCCGTCTACCGCCGCTTCGAAGAAATTTTTCACGGCGAAGGATTCGCCGCGCTGCGGAGCCGCGGCGCGCGCGTGCAGCGCCCGCTGTGGGCGAGCACGGGGACGAAGAACCCGAGCTATTCCGATATTCTCTACGTGGAAAATCTCATCGGCCCCGACACCGTCAACACGTTGCCTCCGGCGACGATCGACGCCTTCCGGGACCATGGCCGTGTGCCCGGCGCGACGGTCAAAGAAAAGTTGGACGAGGCGCGATCGGCGCTGGCCGAGCTTTCGC
>JBGQBP010000070.1:0-15055 GCA_041494945.1 Binatia bacterium
TGGTTGGATGGTCGCAAGCATTTTTCTGCTGGTCGCGACCGCATCGGCGCAGACGGGCAAACCCGGCGCGCCGGCCGAGTGGGAAAAAATTGTCGAAGCGGCCAAAAAGGAAGGCACGGTCGTCGTCTCGACGCCACCGAGCGCCGAGCTGAGAAAAGGCATGGAAGAAGCCTTTACCAAACGCTACGGCATCGTCCTCGAAGCCGTTCCCGGCCGGGGCGCGGCGACAATTCGCCGGATCGCCGACGAGGCCAAGGCCGGCATCCGTTACTTCGATCTCCACTTCGGCGGCACCGAGTCCACCGTGAAGGGGCTGTTGCCGGAAGACATACTCGCGCCGGTGGAATCGTGGTTTGTCCTGCCGGAAGTCAAAGACGCAAAGAACTGGTGGGGCGGACACATCTGGATCGACAACGCGAAACGGATCATTTACTCCTTTGCCGCTTACCAAACGCAGACACTCAATTATAATTCCGATCTTGCGAAACCCGAGGAGATTCGCTCGTTCGACGACTATCTGAATCCGAAATGGCAGGGAAAAATCGGCTTCAGCGATCCACGCGTGCCGGGCTCGGGCGCGTCGGTCTGGTCGTTCTTGCTGCAAGTCAAAGGCGAAGAATATCTGAAAAAGCTCGTCGCGCAAAAATTATTCATCGGCCGCGATCTGAGACTTCTCGCGGAAAACCTGGCAAAAGGACGCGTGAGCCACACGATGGGCATCGGCTATACGGAATTTCTTCCGTTTCTCAAAGCCGGACTTCCAATCAAGACGCTGCCGATTCCCAAAGAGGGACTCTACGCGACAGCCGGGTACGGCGCCGTGGTTATCCTCAAAAACGGCCCTCACCCCAACGCGACGAAAGTTTTTGTCAACTGGCTGCTGGGCAAGGAAGGACAGGAAATATTTACCAAGACCATGGGCGAAGCGACGCGGCGGCTCGACGTCGATACGAAATGGATGAAAGAGTTCGGCGTCCTCGCGGCGAAGGATGGCCTGACGTTAGAGCAATACTACAAGATGGAGAATCAGTCCGAGGACAGGATCTACAAGGTGCGCGACCCGGGAGCTGAGCTGGCAAAGAAGCTGTTGGACGCGATGTGAGAAAGAACGAGAGACTATAATGGCAATGAAAGATTTACGCGCCTGGATTGCGAGCCTGGAAGAAAAAGGCGAGTTAAAGCGCGTCAAAGCTGAAGTCGATTGGGACGAAGAGATCGGCGCGATCACGCGCGAGATCTCAAGCCGATACGGGCCGGCGCTCTTCTTCGAGAATATTAAAGACCATCGCGGCACGCTCTGCCGCCGGCTCTTCACCAACGGCACCGGCACCAGGGAGCGGCTCTGCCGACTCATCGGCGTGGCGGAAGAAACTTCTTACCGGGAGATCGTGCCGATCTTGAAAGATAGATTTTCCAATCCGGTAAAACCGGTGAAAGTCGCCGGCGGGCCGGTGAAAGAAAATATCGTCAAAGGCGACGCGATCGATCTCTATCAGTTTCCGGTCCCCAAGTGGAATCCGCTCGACGGCGGCCGGTACATCATGACTTCCGCGAGCGTGGTGACCATGGACCCGGATACGGGACGGCTCAACGCCGGCACCTACCGCGGAATGATCTCGACAAAGAAAACCATCAGCGCGCTTTTGGCCACGACGCAAGGATGGGGCGAGCATTTCACAAAATACAAAAAGCGCGGCGAAGAAATGCCGGTCGCCGTTGTGTTGGGTCAGGAGCCGACGCTATTTATCGCCGCTTCGACGCCGGTGAGCCATCCCGAGTACGAGATGGCGGGCTCGCTCAGCGGCGCGCCGGTCGAGCTGGTCCAATGCGAGACCAGCGAACTTCTAGTGCCGGCGCACGCAGAAATTGTGATCGAAGGGCGCGTCTCGCCCGATCCGAAAACTTTCGAGCCCGAGGGACCGTTCAGCGAATATCCCGGCTACTACGGCGGAAAAAGATCGCCCAAGCACACGATCCGCGTCGAGTGCATCACGTATCGGAACGATCCGATCTTCACCGGCTGCCTGACGGGATCGAGCCCCGGCCGGACCAACGAAGGAACGACGTGGACGCCCGCCGCTTACTCGGCCATCGCGTGGCACTATCTGGAACAGGCCGGCGTCGCCAACGTGACGGGTGTCTGGAGAGGAAAGTGGCCGGAGGTCATGCGCGTGCAGATTCGCAAGACGCACCGCGGCCACGCGCAGCAGGTGGCGAACGCGCTGTGGGGATCGCACATCGCCAACTACACGGCCAAGCATTTGATCGTCGTGGACGAAGACATCGACATCTTCGATTGGGAGGCGATCGAATGGGCGCTGGCCTTCCGCGTAAACGCCGGCATGGGCGATATCTCGTTTTTTCCCGGCACCTCGGGCTCGATGCTCGACCCCAGCGTCCCTATCGACGAGCGCGACTCCGTGAAATACGGCCACGGCAAATGGACGCGCGTCCTGATCGACGCCACGATCAACTGGGAGCTCGAGCCGCAGGAGCAGTACGGCGGCGAGCGCTATCCGGCGGTGGGCACGGCGATCTCGCCGAAAATGACGGAGACGCTCAAGCGCAGATGGAAAGAGTATGGCTTCTGACTTTCCTTTTCATCGCATCCCGCCAAGGGAGGCCGTAGCGCTAGAGTTGCAAGGTGTTTTGGATGGAGAGCCGCATGGTTGAGAGAGATCAGTACGGTTATCTGTTGAAGATCGTGTCAAATTTCCCCTACCACCCCTGGTGGCGTCTCACATCCCAGTTAGTGGAAGGGTTTCGCGACAAAAAGAGAAACGGCATTGTCTCTTCCGTAGGAATATACACGCCGAAGTTCGGGCTGGGCTCGCTTGAAAATCCCAAAATGACCGACCAGCGAGAAGCGATCGCCGCGCCTTTCAAGGATCGCCCGAAGCATTTGCAGAGTCTGGAAATTCCTCTCACGCCGCAACTCTTGTGCACCAAGTGCGTGATCCCTTTGCACAAGGGCGCGGAAAAGTACTATCGCGAGATCGGTTGTCTGTGAGATCGTGGATGCGGAGGTGGGTTGAATGACTATCAAGAGATACAACTCGGGTATTCAGCGCGCCAGAGGACTATTAGAATTGGCTTCTGGTTTATATGACAGTTCACTCTCGTCGGAGTCGTGGAAAGCCGCGGAGGGGGTGCTCCAAACCGATTCGCGCCTCGGTAACGCGCTCAAACTCTCGCTCACCGCCAAGTCAAACGATCGCAAGGGCATCTCGCTCTCTTTCGCCACCGGCAGCTTTCGCGAGATCAGAGCGGTGGCGGAAGGCAAGTTTTCCCTAGCGTGGGTTAACCCTTCGGTGCTGTTGACCATGGCCTACCGGGGGAAAGGTCCGTTTCGTAAACGGCTTCCCTTGCGAACGATCGCCGTGTTTCCCTCTTACGATGTCATGGGCTTTGCGGTCCACGAATCGACCCGGATCACCTCCTTCTCTCAGATCAAAAAGGAACGCTTCCCACTGAAACTTTCCACCCGGAACGTAAATAAAACCGCTCTCAGGGAAAACTCCACGATGTTCACGGTGGCGGAGGTCTTACGCGCCGCTGGCTTTACGCTGGAGGATATTCGCCGGTGGGGTGGAGAAATTCATTTAGTAACCAGGCCCAGCGATCCGGCACGGCGTGCGGGTATCGAGAGCGGCGCCGTCAACGCGATTTTCGATGAGGGGATCAAAAGCTGGGCACGGACTGCCTTGGAAAACGGATTCCGTTTCCTGCCCGTGGAGGGATACATTCTCAAGCATATGGCGGCGATGGGGTACCGGCCGACCCTCATGTCCAAATCGCGATTTCAGGGGATGGCCGCGGATGTTCGGACCATCGATTTCAGCGGCTGGCCGATGATCGTGCGTACCGACATGCCGGACGACGTGGCCTATGCTTTATGTGAAACGATCGAGAAGCGAAAAGACGCGCTGCCGACAGATAATTATAAGCCGCTCGATATCGCGCAATTGTGCGCCAATGACGAAGAGTCGCCTTACGATGTGCCACTGCATCCAGGCGCAGCGCGCTTTTACCGCGAACGAGGCTATCTCAAATAGAATATTTTGCGGGTAATTCCGCACGCATCGTTGAGCTGCAATGATTAAGCTGTCTCAATTCACCGCCCGGATCTTAGTGATCGCTTTCTTCATAGCGTGGCCATGCCGCGCGCTTGCGGCCGAGTTGCGCAAGCCCGAGCATATCAAGGTCGGCTACGCTTCGATCAGCGGCAGCCGCGTTTCACTCTGGGCGGCGCAGGATATTGGATTTTTTGCGCGCAACGGCCTCGCGGCAGAGCTCATCTTTGTCGCTACTTCGGCTCAAGGGATGCCCGCCTTACTCGCCGGCGAGCTCGCAATCTTTTCCGGCTCGCCGGAGACGGCAGCCCAGGCTGCGGCGCAGGGCGCAGAGCTGGTAATCATCGCGAGCAATGAACCGACGCAATACAAATTAATTGTTCATCCCACGATTAAAAGAGCCGAAGAGCTTAAAGGAAAAAAAATCGGCATCGATCGCATCGGCGGGTCGAGCTACTATGCGACGCGGCGGATGCTGGAAAAAGTGGGGCTTAAGCCACAAGACGTTGAGTTTATGCAGGTGGCGGGGGGAGGCCCTCAGAGAGTGGCGGCCTTCCGCTCGGGGATTCTCGCCGCCGTGGTCACGACGATAGAGCGATTTGAGCGAGCAAAAGTCCCGTACCGTGTTCTGGCCGACGCCATCAGTATGGGCATTAGGATTATCGGAAGCTCCGTCGTTACCACTCGGACCTTTCGGGATAAAAATCGGGATTTGCTCTTGAGGTTCATCCGGGTTCTGGCTGAGGCGAGCCGCTGGACTAAAAACCCGAAGAACCGGGAGGGCGTGTTGAACGTCTTCAGCCACAACCTCAGGACCGACGATCCTTCGGTGCTGGATTTGAATTACCGTTTATATGTCGATCCACTGCCTCTTTTCCCTTACACGAACGTGGAGGACCTGCGCTCGAACCTTTCGGATCTAGCGGAGGGCAACCCAAAGCTGCGAGAACTAAACGTATCTGATCTTGTCGACAACAGTTTCGTTCAACGGGTGGAGGCGGAAGGCGTAGCGCCGCTGCGCTGAGCCTCCCGAGCTGCGAGAGAGAGGAAGACACATGGCCAAAGCGCCAAAGACCTTTGATGAGTGGTACGTCAAGAGTTCCTACCAGAATTTTGTCCGGCAAGAGGGAGTTCCTCTATATGAAGGCAGCGCGCTCGAAGATCTCGGCAGCCTGGCCCTCGCTGATTGGGAAAGGAGAGGCGGCAAAGCGGCCTACACCCGTCTCGGGGATCAAGAATTCTACAACCTGCAGATCGTCGAGATTCCTCCCGGCAGCCAGTTGAAGCCTGAGCGCCACATGTATGACTCGGTCATGTATGTCATGAAAGGGAGAGGAGCTACGACCCTATGGCAGGAAGGAGAGCCCCGTACGACCGTTGAATGGGAAGAAGGAGCGCTTCTCGCCGTACCGCTGAACGCGTGGCATCAGGAGTTCAATAGCTCGGGAGACGAGCCGTGCCGCATTCTGTTCGGCACCAACATGGCTCACGTCATCAACCTTTACGGCAACCTCGACTTCGTCTTTAACAACCCGTTCGTCTTCAGCGACCGCTACTCCCACTCGATGCAGTCTTTTTTCTCCGACAAAGGGCAGCAGTGGAACCTGCGGCTCTACGAGACGAATTTCATTCCCGACATCCGGAAGTTTGCCCTGGATCCCTATCCGGAAAGAGGAAACCGGACGTCGATCATGCGCCTCTCGATGTCCAACACTTCCATCGGGATGCACATCATGAGCGTTTCCGAAGGGACCTACGTCACCGCCCATCGACACGAGGCAAGGGCCCATGTGATCGTCGTCGGAGGCCAGGGTTATGAGCTGTTGTTCATGCCGGGCGAAGAGAGGCAGCGGCGCAGGGTGCGGACCGTGCCTTACGCCGTGGTGGCTCCCCGGCACAACGAGTACCACCAGCATTTCAACACCGGCAAAGGAGAATACCGGATGCTGGCGTTTCGGGGCAGCGGCTTGAGGCAGGGCGGCGGCCGGCGCTACGACCCGGCCAGAACGGCTCACGATAAAAACCCGTACGATCTTTCATTCAAGATTTCTTACGAAAAAGAAGATCCCGCGATCCGGGAAGAGTATTACAGGGAGCTTGAAAAGAACGGCATCAGTTTACGGCTGGAGCCCCTCGACCAGAGGGGATAATCGCTTTTCGCTCGGCACGGGAAACCGCACAAGGAGAAGAATAAAAACATGAGCACGCGAATGGAAGTAAAAGACCTACGGCGATTTCTCGCAGAGGTGAAGCGGCGCTGTCCTGAGGAGCTGGTCCGCGTGAAACGCGAGATAGATCTGCGATTCGAGATCTCGGCTGTTCTGGTCAAGCTCGACCGGGCGCATAAATTCCCCGTCGTGATTTTCGACAAGCTGCAAGCCGCTTCGGGCAAGCCATCCGCCTTTCCCCTGTTGTCGAATCTCTTCGCCAGCCGCAATCTTTGTGCCCTGGCGTTGGAATCCTCCGTGGAGCGAGTCGGCCTCGACTACGATCTCAGAACTCAGAGCGCGAAAACGCCGCTCGTCGTGGCCAAGGAAAAAGCTCCGGTCAAGCAAGTTGTGAAAAAGGGAAAAAATGTCAACCTCTTCGATTTTCCCGTCCCCTTGCCTTACCACATGGAGGGAGGGCGCACGATCCTGGGCTCGGTCGTGACCACAGTCGATAACAGGGAAGGAACTACTTACAACTGCGCCTATCAGACTTTGCGAGTGCTCGAGCCGCGAAAGGCCACCGTTGGCCTCGGCGAGGGAACGCACAACTGGGAGCGCTACCGCGAGCGAGTGGAAGCCACCGGAGAAGGCCTACCTGTCGTCGCCTGGATCGGCCATCACCCTGCCGCCTGCATGGGCGCTCTCACCCGCGTGCCTATCGATGTTGATGAGTACTCGGTGATCGGCGGCGCTTTAGGAGAGCCGTTGAGAGTCACCCCGTCGGAGACGTGGGGCGAAAAATTTCTCGTGCCCGCGGACGCCGAGATCGTCATCGAAGGGATCATTCCGCCGAAGGAAAGAGGGCGCCACGGCCTCAGAGCGGACTACGCGCGCTACTACTCGCCGGAGACTCTAAGGCCGGTCATCGACGTGCAAGCGATCACTCACCGCCGCGACGCTATCTACCACGACATCCACCTGGGCGGGCGCGATCAAGACCACCTGGGCGGCATCCCGCTCGAAGGCTCCATCTATCGCGCGGTGAAGCAGGCCGTGCCGACGGTGAAAAATGTCCATCTTCCCTCCTCCGGCTGCAGCCGCTTCCACGCCTACGTGCAGATCAAAAAAACCTCCGCGGGCCAGGGCAGAGAGGCGATCGTCGCCGCTTTGTCCGTGGATCGCCGCCTCAAACATATCGTAGTCGTAGATGAAGATATCAACATCTTCGACGACGCGGAGGTTCTCTGGGCCGTCGCCACGCGCAGCCGTTGGGATCGCGACCTAATCGTCGTACCCAACATGATCTCGACCACGCGCGACCCGACCGCCTATGCCTCCGGCTCGCCGCAACTGGCCTATCATTCCTATACCGTGGCCAAGGGCGGCATCGACGCGACAATGCCGGCGCCTCCCGAGCCTTTTGAAATAAGGATCAAGGTGCCCGACGATGTCATGCGCAGAGTTGAGCTTAAAAACTACCTTGGGAACGAGACGCTAACCAAGATTCCGCTCGACGCCTAAAGGAGAGTGAGGAGGATTATCATGGCCAGCTCGATGCGAGTGATCTGCCCCGGTTGCGATGAAGAATTTCTCGTCTCGCCCCAATTCGAGAGAATGAAGATCGCCGCCAAGTGCCCTTTTTGCGAGAAAGAATTTCCCATTGAAGAGGCAAAAAAGATCGTGCGTCCCAGCCCCATCTTGCTAGTGAAGTAAAGCAGAAAGGCGCCGGCGCTTATGGCACAGCGAAGACCGAAACCAAAGAAAAAAAACTACTTCCGCGATCTGAGAGAGTTCATTGAGCTTTTGGAGCGAACCGGAAATCTCCACCGTATCGGCGCGAGGATCGAAAAAAACAGCGAGCTGATGCCGCTGGTGAAATGGCAATACCAGGGGCTCACGGATGGCCAGAGAAAAGCCTTCCTGTTTGAAAATGTAACCGACCCGCAAGGAAAAACTTACGACTGCCACGTGGTCGTGGGGGCGCTGGGCGCTTCACGAGCGATTTACAGGCTCGCGCTCGGCGCAGCGGAGAGAAACGGCCCGGGCGGCGTCGCGCAGCGCTGGAGCCACGCGCTCAGCCACCCGATCCCTCCACGGTTGGTGAGAGGCGGACCCGTGAAAGAAGTGATTCTAAAAGGCAAAGAGATCTCTCGGCCCGACGGCGGGTTGCTTCGTTTTCCCATTCCCATCAGCAACCCCGGCTTTGACGGTGGTCCGTTTCTCACCGCGCCGTACGTCGTCACCAAGGACCCCGACACCGGCATCGCGAACATCGGCACCTACAGGTGCATGATCAAAGGTCCCAACAAAACCGGCGTCAGCATCTCGCCCGCGCAGCACATCGGCATCCACTTTCACAAATGCCGGGAGAAAAAGATTCCGCTACAAGCGGCCATCGTTTTGGGATGCACGCCGGCAGTGGGGCTGGCCAGCGTCACCAAAATCGGCTACGAGCAGAACGAGTACGCCGTCGCCGGCGGCATCGCCGGAGAGCCGATCCGGCTGGTGCGCTGCGAGAGCGTGGGTTTGGAAGTGCCGGCGACTGCTGAAATTGTGATCGAGGGCGAGATCCCGACTGATATCATGGAGCCTGAGGGGCCGTTCGGCGAGTACACAGGATACATGGGCGGCCAGCTGATGAACGGCCTGTTTGTGGTGAAATGCATTACGCATCGCAAGAATCCCATTCTACAGATGTTCACCGAGGGCGTCCCAAGCGAGAGCGGAATCGTGCGCAAGATGGGATATGAATCCGCGCTCTACAAGCTTCTCAAGTACGACTGCAACATTCCAACCGTGATCGACGTGACGGTTCACGAGTCGAGCGGGAGTCGGAAGTATGTGGTCATCCGGTTGAAAAAGACTAATCCCGCGCAGCCCTGGCAGGCGCTGCAGGCTGCCGTTGCTTTTGACCCAAGCCACGGCAAAATTCTAATCGCGGTGGACGAAGATATCGATCCGGAAGACGCTGACTCAGTCAACTGGGCCCTTAGCTTCAGGATGCAGCCCCATCGCGACCTCAATATCACCACACATAAATTCGCCGGCCTAGACCCTTCCGCCGCCCCGCCTGACTCGCCCCACACCGAGGCGCGATTCCCTTCTCCCACCGGCTGCTCGGCGCTCATGATGGATGCCACGCGCAAGTGGCCTTATCCGCCGGTAGCTCTGCCGGCAAAAAAATATATGGAAGCGGCGAAGAACATCTGGGAGAAACTCGGTCTGCCACAGCTTGAACCCAAAATGCCCTGGTACGGTTACAGCCTCGGACACTGGGGCGAAGAAGACGTAGAAAATGCCGAGCTGGCGGTGAAAGGCGACTATGGCAAAGTTGCCGAGCGTCTGCAGAAAAAAACAATTAAACTCCAAGGCGGGCCGATCGCTTAGCGATGAGCGGCGACGCTAAAGAAAGAGTGGAGCGAATCTGGATTCTAAAGCCGTAAAAATTAGTTCTGCTCGGCCCCGGGAACGAACCTACTATGAGCGCTGGATGGAGCGCGAAGGCGTGCCGATCGTCGAGGGATTTGGCGTCACCGATGTAGGCAAGGTCAATCTAGCAACCTGGAAACGCCTTGGATGCCAAGGCGCCTACATCCAGCTCAAGGGGCTGGAGGGAATCACCGGCATGTTCGTCGGTGAAATTTCTCCCGACGGCCGCACCAAACCGGAGAAGCATCTCTATGAAGAAGTGATCTATATCGTCTCAGGACGAGGCAAGGCGGAAATTCATGCGCCGGGAAAAGCGCCGCAGACGATCGAATGGCAAGCCGGCAGCCTTTTTTCTCCGCCGCTCAACTCATCGCATCGCCTGATCAATACCGGCACGAAGCCGGCGCGCTTCGTCGCCGTGACGACCGCGCCGATGGTCCTGGATCATTTTCATAACAGCACTTTTGTTTTCAACTCCGAATTTTCTTTTTCCGACCGCTATGACGGAGAGCCGTCTTATTTCGCCCCGGGCGAGCATAGATACTTGGCCGCCAATAACCAGCAGTGGATCTGGGAGACCAATTTCATCCCTGATCTTCTTAAAGCGGACATCGACCCGCAAAACCAAAAAGGCGCGGGCGTCAACTTGACCCAATTCGAAATCTGCGGCAACACACTGATCGGCCACCTCGCGGAGTGGCCGGTGGGTTGCTATCACAAAGCGCATCACCACGGCGGCGGCGCCGTGCTGGTCATTCTCCGCTCGGAAGGTTATTCGCTCATGTGGCCCAGCGAGTGGGGTCCCAGGCCGTACGCCAATGGATATGGAGACCAAGTCGTCCGGGTCGATTGGACGACCGGCAGCGCGTTCAGCCCACCGACGGGTTGGTTTCATCAACATTTCAACACCGGCCGCGAGCTCGCGCTGCAATTGGCATTGCGCTGCGGCAGTCAAAATCATCCGCTGGGTATCAGAGTCGCGGCAATGAGAGCAGGAGTCTACACGTCAGTGAAGGATGGAGGCACGCTGATCGAGTACGAGGACGAAGATTCCGCGATCCGGCGGACCTACAAGGCGGAGATCAAAACCAAAGGAATTGCGTTCGCGATGCCTTAGCGCCGGCAGGCAGTAAGCAGAAAGCCGTACACAGCGAGCGGAACTGCCTTTTCCTACAGCCTATCGCCTACCGCCTTCTTTGAACCCGTAGGCAATTTCCAGAAGCTGCATGATAATCCGTGCAGTTGCTCCCCAGATGTCCCGGCCCTGACAATAGAAGTGATAAATCGGATAAGGCCGTTCAGGCGGGACCAAGCGCGGCGCCACTTTGAAGCACCCGGGCTGCAGCAAGGCAGAGACCGGCACGGAGAAAACCTCGGTCGCTTCGGCAAGATTCAAGCGAAAGTCATAAGGATGGGAAATCACTCCCACGTAGGGAGTGATTAGGTAATCCGCTGCTGCGGTAACCTGATCCAGCGCTCCCAACACGCGCACGGCGCCGGGTTTTAGTCCGATCTCTTCCTCGCTCTCGCGCAACGCCGCTGCCAATGGGCTTGAGTCGCTCGGATCGATTCTCCCTCCCGGAAAAGCAATCTGTCCTCCGTGCGAGTTGAGCCCCTCCGCTCTTTGCGTCAACACGAGATGATCGCCGTCCCGCCTTTGCTGAATCGGAACCAGGACGGCAGCAAGCTTGAACTCGCCGATTTCCAGAGTTTGCGGCGTGCGCGCACTAAGCGCCTCGATTATTTTATTTATCGACATAAGGTTTCGACCGGATCAACAAGCCCACGATCACTCTATAAAACTCGTCGTGAGAATTCCATCGGATCCTTTCACGAACAATATTTGTCACTGTTATCGGCCGGTGCCGGACTTTTTTTGTCACTCGAATTTGTACGCGAGAAAATATTTTGCAAACGCGAATATTTTTCTATCTGCGCCGTATTGTTTCTGTGGCACATCGCTTGCTTCAATATGATCCATGTAGCGGTCCAAGCTCCTCAGGTAATTACCCGATCGTTCCTCCCATGAGCGGCGCATGAGACTCACAATCCACCGCAAGATGCTGATCGGCTTTGCGATTGTTATCGGCATTATGATCGCGGGGCACACCTACATGCTCTTCGAGCTTTACGCTCTATCGAACGAGGCTCAAACGACCCTGAGCATGGAAGTGAAAGCGCTCGATATCGCCAAGCGCATGCGAGTTTTGTTGGACGATGAGGAAAGTCACGCGCGCAAATACTTCATTACCCGGGATCGCGTCTATTATGATCTGTTTCAAGAAGCGAGCCTGGAATTCCAGAAGCTGATGGCCTCCTTGGTTCGGACCGAAGCGGCGGAAGGGAACGTGCTGCATAAAATGACCGAGACGCACCAGCGGCTCACCCGTTCCCTCCCGGAGCCGGGAAAGCTGGCGACCGGCGGCCCCAGGTCTAAGAATGAGATCGATGACGGCACGCGCCGAGAACAGGTCGAGTCCATCGACCGCTCGTTGCAGAGTCTCATCCGTATCAATCAAATGTCGATCGATAGCTCGATGGCGACGCTCATCGAGACGACCCATCGCTCTACGTTGATCGCCGGCGCTCTGACTCTATTGACGATCCTGGCGGCGTCGGCGGCCGCGTGGATGATCGCACGCACGGTAACCCGGCCCATCGGCACGCTGGTACGGGCAGCTCAGCGGATCGGGCAGGGCTTTTTCGAGCCGATCCGAGTTCGCTCTCACGATGAGACGGCGCTGCTCGCCGACGCGATCAACGATATGAGCGTGAAGCTGAAAGGAGTCAACGAAGCGAAGGCCGACTTGATGCACCAGATCGTTCATGAGCTGCGCAACCCGTTGCAGGTCATTTTTGTCGCGCGGGATCTCTTAGCCGACCAGGAAGTGGGGACCGTCAACGGCAAGCAACTGGAGATGCTCGATCTCATCGGCTCGAACACGGAGAAGCTCATGAGCTTTACCAATCAATTCCTCGATCTGGCCAAGGTCGACGCCGGAATGATGGAATACCGTCGAACGCCGACCGATCTGGTCACGGTGGTCGCACGCGCGGTTGAAGACGCGCGGGCGCTGGCTTCGCGCAAGGACATTTCCATCGCGTTGTCGGCCGACGCGGCGCCCCAGACTCTCGCCGACGGTGAGAAACTGTCGCAAGCCTTCGGCAACCTGTTGAGCAACGCCATCAAATATACCGAGCGATCGGGGTCGATCGAGGTGACCGTCACTTGCTTCGATCACACCAGCCGGGTGGCAATCAGAGATTCCGGCCTCGGCATCGCGGCTGAAGAATTGCCGAAGCTGTTCGACAAATTTTACCAGGCGACCAACGCTTCGACGGCGCACATCAAGGGCACGGGGTTGGGGCTCGCGCTGGTAAAAGCATTCGTCGAGGGCCACGGCGGCACGATCTCCGTCGCCAGCACGCTCGGCGTGGGGTCGATCTTTACAGTCGAGCTTCCTCTCGCGGACATCCGCCACGGCATCGCGGCGTAACGGTCCTTCTATCCCCTTCTCCCCAGATTTGATATGGTCACGCCTAATCCAAAATCGAAAATCTAAAATGGAATGACCGACAGGGAAATCCACAGCGCGATCCGCATCCTCAGACGCGAGGTGCCCAAATGGCAGACCCCGATCGTTACGCTCGTCGCTGAAAATTCCGGCAGCCCATTCCAGGTCCTTATCTCCTGCATCTTGAGCCTGCGCACGCAGGACACAACCACCGCGCAAGCGAGCCGGCGGCTTTTCGCCTTGGCCGAAACGCCGGAGACGATGTCCCGCCTTTCGATTCAGAAGATCGAAAAGGCGATTTTTCCCGTCGGCTTCTATCATACCAAGGCGAAGGTCATCCGCGACATCTGCCGCAGGCTGATCAAAGAATATGCCGGCAAAGTGCCGGACGAAATCGACGAGCTGCTGAAATTAAAAGGCGTCGGGCGAAAGACCGCCAACCTAGTCGTCACGCTCGGTTACAGAAAGCCCGGCATTTGCGTGGACACTCACGTGCATCGCATCTCCAATCGCTGGGGTTACCTGCGGACAAAAAATCCCAAAGAGACGGAGTTCGCCTTGCGCGCCAAGCTGCCGAAGCCATACTGGATCGAGTACAACGACCTCCTCGTCACCTTCGGCCAGCATCTCTGCCGCCCGGTCTCGCCGATGTGCAGCCAATGCTCGGTCAAAAGATATTGCGCCAGGGTCGGAGTTACGATAAGCCGCTGAACATGACACCGCCGATCTCGAACTATTTGGCCCACAACGTCGATCTTCTCGGCTACCACGACTTGCAGGGCAAGCCCGCCTTCAAGCTCGCCCTGCAGGAGCTGAACGGCCGCTGGTACCTCTACATGGCGCATCTCTGGCACCGCGGCTGGAGCATTCTCGACGTCACCGACCCGACGGCGCCGGAATATGTCCGCTTCGTTCCCGGGCCGGAAAATACCTGGACGATTCAGATTCAGGTCGCCGATAGCAAGATGATTACCGCGCTCGAGAGAATCGCGCCGGGCTGGGGCGGCGCCGAAGACAAACCGTTTTCCGAGGGATTTTTAATTTGGGACGTCTCAGACCCGAAGAATCCGAAGCAACTCGGCCACTATCGAACGAACAGCACCGGCACGCATCGGAACTTTTACGACGGCGGATCGCTAGTTCACGCCGCGGGCGGCGCGCCGGGTTTCGACGGCAAAATTTATCACGTCGTCGATATCTCGGACCCGGCCAAGCCCAAGCAGATTTCTTCTTTCGCCCTCGACGAGCAAAAGAAAGACGCGTCGAAACGCGGCGCCAAGCTCTCTCTCCACGGCCCGGCGCATATCGAAGGCACGAGAGCCTATTTATCCTACGGCGACGGCGGCGGCATCATCCTCGACGTTTCGGATTTCAAGTCCCCGCGGATGGTGAGCCAGATCGCGTTTCAGGGACTGTGCAGCCGGCAGGGAATTCACACGTACTTACCGCTGCCGCGGAGAAACCTCGCGTTGATCAACGACGAAGCGATCAATGAAAACGGCGATGAGAATTTAAATCTCGCGGGCATCGTCGATATCGCAGATGAGAAGCAACCCCGGTTGATCTCACTCTTTCCGCTGCCGCTGCCGCCTCCGGAAAGCGGTCTCAAGAATTTCTACGTGAAAGGCGGCCGCTTCGGGCCGCACAACCAGCACCACCCGAATCACCAGCCATGTCTCGAAGACCGCGACGACCTCGCCTATCTCACCTACTTCAACGCCGGCCTTCGCGTCTACGACATCCGCGATGCGCGCATGCCGAAAGAGATCGCCTACTTCATTCCGCCCGAACCGCGGGAGAGAATCGGCACCAAGCCGAGCAAGCTGGTGTCGCAGGTGGAAGACGTTCTGGTCGACCGCCGCGGCTGCATTTACATCAGCGAGAAGAA
>JBGQBP010000071.1:0-15049 GCA_041494945.1 Binatia bacterium
CGAGGCGGAAATATCTTGAACCGAATCAGGATCTGCTGATCGGCGCCGCCTCCAGTTCGAGCACCTTCTGCAGGCAGAAGTGTCGGTAGAGAGGCAACTGAGTCGATCCGGAGCCGTGCTCAGCGCGGCTCCGGATCGCTTTTCGTCCACATCACCGGAAACTTCCTCCAAGCATTAATCCATTTTTCATTTACTCGAACCTGAGCGTTGCTGTGCAGGTAACGTATCGGGTCGAGCCGCACTGGCCATTTTTGGCCTCGCTGCGAAGAGTGAAGGTCCGCCCCGCCCGCGCGCCTTCAGCCCATTGATAAGCGGGCTGCCTGTGGAACTCGGCGCAACATACTCCAAGCAATGTAGACCGATTTTGAACGAGCATCCTGTTGCCGCAGGCGCTTACGAGCAGTCGTCAATAATTAACCTTACCCCTCAGGGTAAGTTCTCTTTCTCTTTTCTTCTATCGGTGCCTGGCGCATGAGCGAGCTAGATTTGGCGTACGCATCCTGCGCCTCTCTGTATAGCCCTAGTTCTTCGTAGGCAGTGCCTAACCCGTACCAGAGTATGCTGTCTTGAGGGAAGCGGGTTACACCGTTGTAATACACTTTGAATGCCTCGCCAAAAAGGCTCTGATGCATCAAGAGACTTCCCAGGCAAATGTACCCCTGCCGCTCCCCAGGATCGATCTCGTTCAGTTTTCTGCACGCCTCGGTTGCCTGACTCAGCTCTTTTCTTTCCCAGTGCACCATGGCGATTCCGAAATAGGCTTCGGAAAGCCGACGATTTTTACCCAGCGCGGTTTGGTAATCGGTGAGGGCCTCGTCGTAACGGCCCATTTTTCGATAGACATGGCCACGGGACAAGAAGTTAGTAGCGCTGGGTTGAAGTGTGATTGCCTTCGTGAGGTCCGAGAGCGCTTCGTCGTTTCTTTCCAGCACCATGTTCAAGTAGCCCCGGTAATAGTAGGCATGCGGATTTCCCGGCGACAGTTGGACCGCCCTGTCGATGAGTTCTTGAGCTTTCTCATATTCTTCTCTGTCGGTGTACGCCATGGACAGGGTCATATAACCGATGGTATTCGTAGAATCCTTCCGCAGGGCATCGCTCCACAGAGTCACCGGATCGCGCCAGTCCAAATTGCGCCTGATCGTGGCGCCCGTGAGTGCGATAAGCACGAGTCCAAATGCGACGGCATAGCCGAGCCGAAAACGCGCCTCACTCCATTCTTCGCGCTTCCATTTGTGCCAAAACCACATCGCGGCTTTGAAGCTGAGAAGGGCCGCCGCTACTGAAAGACCTGCATAAGCCAGATAAGGGCGGTAGCCAGTAACCTTGTCTGGCCGCACCACGATGCTCGCCTCGGGCAGCAGGGCGATGAAGAACCAGCACATGAAGAAGCTTAGGATGGGCTCGGTCCGGCGCACGCGCCAGGCGGCGACGATGATCGCCGCAATGAGCGCGAAAGATGATAGAACTCTGACGTCCCAGAAGGAAGCAGACCAGCCGAAGCCGGGATAGTCCAAGATCAAAGGATCAGGCCAGAGATAAAGCTTGATATAGTACACCCACGCGCGAAATTGGGTGAAGAGATAGGTAGACCGGCTGACCCATGGCGGCGCAATAAAGTTTTGCACGGATCTCGGCAACATAAAAAATCGCAGCGCGACGTACCCGAGAAAGAGCGCCGCGAGCGGCAGATATTTGATCAACCTGCGCGGCTCTTTCAGATACAAGATCAGCGGATTGCGTCCCGCCGGGTTGAGAAACAAGATTTCGTAGGCGACGAGCATTGCCGGTAAGCTGGCCGCGGTGGCTTTGCTTGCCAGCCCAAGACCAAAAGAGGCAAGACCCCCCAGGTGCCAGGATAGATTGCTCCGATCCTGGCTGCTCAGAGGTCCGCGCAAGTAACAGTAGAAGGAGACGAGATAAAAAAAAGCGGCCAGCAGGGAGCTGCGCGCCCAGATGTAGTCGACCGTTTGTGAATTGACGGTGTGGACGGCAAACATAGCCGCCGGAATGAGGTAAAGCCAGACGCCGGGAACAAAAAGGGTGGGTGGTGACAGCAGCGGCCGTTTCTTATCTATTTCGGCGACAATGAGGAAAATCAACCAGGCGGTGCCGACGTGGAACAGAATGTTGGTGATGTGGAAGACCGTAGGGGTGAGGCCGCCGATAGCGTAGTCCAAGGCGTAGGTGATCTGCAACACCGGCCTCCAATCTGTCTTGGAAAAGCGAAAGAGAGTGGGATTTGTAAAGTAGAAAGGAATGTTCTTTAGATCATGCACGGCTGGGTTTTTGACAATGCCCTCGTAGTCGTCGAACTGGAAGCTGTTCGGTAAAGAGTTCGCGTACGCGATCAGGCTGAGCGCGGCGAGCGCGAGGAGCGCGAGAAGGTTCGGGTGGCGGCGGATGAAATCTTGCATGCGGAGCTTTTAGACGATCGGCGGAATCCCGGTTGTCTACGTCGCGCGTCTGAAGCCGGCGCGCTTGATGTTCAGTTCATCCACGAATTGGCGGATCGTGGCCGCGGCCTTCTCCACGCCGTTTCGGTCGACGTCCAGGTGGGTGACCATGCGGATTTTTTCTTGATCAATCGGCACTCCGAGCACGCCCCGGCGCGCCAGCTCGGCGAGAAAATTATTCGCAGAGAGCCCGGTCGCGCTGACGTCGTAAATCACGATGTTGGTCTGGACCTGCGCCGGGCCCAGGCGGATGCCGGGCATGCGCGCCAGCTCCGCGGCGAGAAATTTGGCGTTCTCGTGATCGACGCGCAATCGCTTCGGTCCGCTCTCCAGCGCGATCAGGCCCGCCGCCGCCAGGACTCCGGCCTGGCGCATGCCGCCTCCGAGCATTTTCCGGATCGGGCGGCACCGTTCGATAAATGCTGCCGATCCGACGATCATCGATCCCACCGGAGCGCCTAATCCCTTGCTCAGGCAAAACTGAACCGAGTCGAATTTCCCGGTCATCTCGCGCACGTCTTCGCCGAGAAAGGCGGCGGCGTTGAAAATGCGCGAGCCGTCGAGATGGACGGGCAGACCTGCGTCGTGAGAACGGTCGCAAATCTCGTGAGCGAGCCGCGTCGGATAGACCGTGCCGCCGGCTAAATTATGAGTATTCTCCAAACAGACGAGCGCGGTCTGAGCGCGCGCGTACATTTTCGGGCGGATCATCCGGCCGACTTGCTCCCATGACAGGATGCCGTCTTCGGTCGGGATCAGCCGCGGCAAGAGGCCGGCCACGCCGGCCATCGACGCCATTTCATTCGTATAAATATGCGCGTTCTCCTCGCAGATCACCTCTTGTCCGGAGCGCGCGTGCGCGAGCAGGCAGACGAGGTTGCCCATGCTTCCGGACGGGACGAAAAGCGCGGCCTCGCGGCCGAAGATCTCGGCGGAGCGCGCCTGCAGGCGGTTCACTGTCGGATCTTCCATGAAAACGTCGTCGCCGACCTCGGCCTCGGCCATCGCGCGGCGCATCTCCGCGGACGGTTTCGTGACCGTATCGCTTCTGAGATCGATCAAATTCTCCGGCATGTTACTCCGACCTGCCTTCGACTTCCTTGATAATCTCCGGCGACAAGCTCGGCCGCACGAAGGCCTCGTAGATCGATTCGTTCTGCAGCCACATGATGTCCGCGCGGTTCTTTACGGCGTCGCGCATTTCGTTCTGAAGATGCTCTTCCATACAGTGCCGCCGGATCACGTCGACACAGAAATTTCCGTGGCCTTCGTCGTGGTATTCGTGCACGCGGAAAAAATCGAGCGACGATTTGGGAATCCACGGGTAATGGTGCTCCAGCGCCTCTCTCTCTTCTTTCATTCTCTTCGGCCCGCCGCCCTCGAACACGAGCCCGGTGCCGATCGCCACCGCCCAGTGGCTCTGCTGGACGAGCTGCACGTACATTTCCAGGCCGGCGCGAATCCCCGGCAGCGGCTCATAGCTCAACATATCGTCGCGCGGAATGCCCAGTCCTTCGCCGAATCTCACCCAGAGCTCGGCGTGTCCCGGATACTTGCGGCCGATCATGTCTTCGCCTTCTTCCTCGATCATGTTTTCGATCAGCGCGCGGCGCAGTTCCGGCACCGGGCACTTCTGGTAGCGGACGCCGAAGAAGCGGTGAATGTTGCGGAACTCGTGGAACAGGTTTCGCGCCCATCCCTGCAACTGCTCCTTCGTGAGCCTGCCGGTGAGCAGGAGCTGTCTTACCGGATGGGGCCGCGGGTACCGCCGTTGCAGAGTTTCCAGCAGATCGGACATCAACGCTTCGGGTGACAGCACGTGTCCCATGTTTTTCTCCCTGCGCAAGCTGACGTGACGCTCGAAAACTATCCCGGAAGCGACGTAGGAGTCAAGACGACTTAAAATCCAATCCGAAAATCCAATATTGTCTTTTTCAGCACCATCTACTACGATTGGCTCGATGGTTTCCCTCGAGCTGCGCGGTGTGACAAAGACGTTCGGCTCGGTCACAGCGGTCGATCGAGCCGATCTCGTCGTACACGGCGGCGAGCTGCTGGCGATCGTGGGCGAGAGCGGCTGCGGCAAGACGACGATGCTGAGACTTATCGCCGGTCTCGAGACGCCCGACGGCGGGAGCATTTTCATCGCCGGAGCGCCGGTCAACGACATTCCCGTGGGAAAAAGGAACGTGCAGATGATCTTTCAAAATTTCGCTCTCTGGCCGCACATGAGGATTTTCGACGAGCGGCGCTACACCAATCTTACGTTGCCTCTCAAAATCCGTAAATGGTCCCAGGAAAAGATCCGAGAGTTTATCGGGCCGATGGCGCAGAGGCTCGGGCTCGAAGAGAGTTTTTTCCGGCGCAAGCCCGGCGAGCTTTCCGGCGGCGAGCAGCAGCGCGTGGCGCTCGGCCGCGCGCTGACGACTTCGCCCCGCATCCTGCTCATGGACGAGCCGCTCTCCAACATCGATCCGCCGAACCGGCTCAAGATGCGCGGCGAGATCCTCAAGTTCCATCGCGAGAACCGGCTCACCACCCTCTACGTCACGCATAACCTCCCCGACGCTTTGGCGCTGGCCGATCGCATCGCCGTGATGAGGGCCGGCCGCATCGAGCAGGTGGACACGGCGGAGAATCTCATGCGCCGGCCCGCGACGGGATATGTCGCCGATTTTTTCCGGGCGTCGGAGCTGAGACCGAGAGATTTTTCGGCTGGGCAAAGCCCATGAAAATTCTTGCGCCGGCGCTGCTGATTCTGCTTTCGCTCGCCTCCGGCGCGGATTCGTCGTGCCGCGACCTGGATCTCACGCGCCGGGGAGGATCTCTCGCTTACGCCGCCGAGCCCGACGCCGTCATTCAATACTTCGGCCATAATTTCTTTCAGATCACCACGAGCAAGGGAACGAAAATCATCACCGACCCGCTCGCGCCGGGCATGTACCCGACGCCGAACGTGTGGCCGCACGTCGTCACTGTCGGACGCGAGCATCCGAACCACAACTACGTCGAGCTGGCGCAGGGGAACCCGATCATTTTACGTGGGCTATCGAACTATGGCGCTGAATGGAACCGCGTCAGTCTCAACGTGAGAGACGTGTTCATCTACGATCTGCCGGTTTATCAGCAGGCGTTCGGCAACGCGCTCAAGGGCGCGGCCTTCATGTTCGATCTCGGCGCGCTCTGCATCGTCCATCTCGGCGACTTGAGCCACACGCTCACGCCCGAGCAGTTGAAGCAGATGGGGAGAGTAGACGTCGCGCTGATTCCCATCGGCGGCGTCTTCACCATGCCGCCCGACACCGCGCGCGAAGTGCTGGCGCAGATCAAGCCCAAGATCGCCATCCCGATGCACTACCGCGACAGCGCGTATATCCTCGACGCGTTCTTGCAGGGGCTTCCTTCCCGTCGGCTGGATTCCGACACGCTCGTCGTCAGCAAAGCGACTCTTCCGAAGAGTACGGAGATCGTCGTGCTGCGACCGAAGGGCGGGTTCGGAGGTTGGGGCGGGTAGAAAATCTCAGACCATCTCAATAATCATCGGTCTTTTCTGCCGGAAGGCGTAGAGCGAGGCGGGGCGGTGGGTGCCGCGGCGCTTCTTCGGCAACTTTTTTAGTAAGCCAAGGGCCAGAATTTTTTTCCGGAAGTTACGGCGATCCAATCGCCGGTGAAGGATGGTCTCGTAAACTTCCTGAAGCTCGCCTAAAGTAAATTCTTTCGGCAAGAGACTGTAAACGATGTTGGTGTACTGAAGCTTCGAGCGCAGGCGCTGTAGAGCAATTCGGCCGACCTGTTCATGATCGTAGGCAAGTTCGGGCAGGCGGTCGGCTGGAAACCATTTGATATCCGCGTAACGCGGCGTCGGGTTGAGACTGACGTTCGGATTCGGTGCCAATGCCAAGTACGATGCGGAGACGACTCTCAGCGCCGGATCTCTCTCCGGCTTGCCAAACGTGTAGAGCTGCTCGATGTAGCTGGGTTTGACCCCGGTCCGCTCGACAATTTCCCGATCGGCCGCCTGGCCGAGCGATTCTTCGGCGCCGACCAGCCCGCCGGGAAAAGCCCACTTGCCGGCGAACGAACCTTCTTTGACCTGTACCAAGAGACAGTGAAGCGCTCTTGCGCTCAGCGTATAGACCACAACGTCGACCGCGACCCACGGATGCTGCTGGCTGTCTGAAAAGCGCGGCTGCGAAGCTGGATCCATGGTGGTTTCAAGTTTAGATCTTGAATGATTCGCGCGTGCCCGGCGCGAAAAGACTTTGCAGATCGAGTTTCTGCTTGATCAAGCCTTGCTCCAGAAGATAGCCGTGGAGAGTCTCCAGTACGCGCTCATTCGGCGCAAAGCCGTACGGCCAATAGTCTTCGGTCATGAGAGCGCGGGTCTCCTCATATTCCGCGACGGTCCAGGGAAGGCTGATGCGCAGAACGTTCGAGTCGTACAGTTGGCCGAAGCAAAGATCTTTGGCGTCGCAGAACGCTTTGTAGAGGCTCTGGGCGATCCAGGGATGTTCCTCGTAGATTTTTGTCCGAATCACGATCACGTGCATGATCGGAAAGATTTTCGTCCGGCGAAAGTAGTCCGTCTCGGCCTGCTTGAAGTCGGGAAACAGACGGCGCACGCGCGGCGAGCCGCGAAGAAAACAGGAGGGCATGCGTGGCGACATCAGGGCGTCGACGCCACCGCTCTCGATCATGTCGTTGAGAGTCTTGTCGTTCGGGATTACTTCCAGACGAATTCCCGGCGGCAAGTCGAAATCGACGCGGTCCTTGCGCCCTGGCTGTTCCTCGCCGCCTTGAAACCAGAGAATCTCCTCCGGCTTGATGCCGTATTCATGCTGGAAGAGCCCGCGGAGCCAGACCGCGGCGGTCATCGTGTACTCCGGCACGCCGACGCGCTTGCCGCGCAGATCTTCCGGCCGAGCGATGCCGGAGCCGGTGTTGACGAAAATGCAGCGGTGGCGAAAAGTCCGCGAGGGAAAAACCGGTATCGCGACAAACGGGCGCCGGCCTTGCGCTGCGGCGACCAAAAACGCTCCCATCGAAAGCTCGGCGACGTCGAACTCTTCGAAGCGGCACATGCGCCAGAAGATCTCTTCGACCGCGAGCGGCACGTAGTTGAGATCGATGCCTTCGGGTTGGACCGTCCCGTCGCGCAGCGCGCGCGTGCGGTCGTAGTCTTCGCAAGCAAGCGTAAGTTGGATGTCGGACATAGTTCGCTCACTCTCCAATTTTGAATTTTGAGTTTTGAATTATGAATTTCAATTCAAAATTCATCATTTAAAATTAAACATTCTGTGCGCTGCGCATTACACCCACGAGATTGACAAATTTACGCACGTACTTCGCCAGACCATCACGCCCTTCCTTGAGCAGGCAAGCGCGCAGAGCCGCGCTTCCGATACAGATTCCGGTGACTCCCAGCGCGGCGTATTCCTTGACGTTATTCTCATCGACGCCGCCCGAGACCATGAGGCGAACGTCGGGGAACGGGCCGCGGAGCTGGCGCACGAAGTGCGGGCCGCCGACGCAATCGGCGGGAAAAATTTTCACCAGGTCGGCGCCGGCGCGCGTGGCGGAGACGATCTCGCTCGGCGTCGCCGCGCCGCTCACGCAGGCAACGTCGGCGCCGCGGCAGATCGGAATGAGATTCAATTCAAGTGAAGGCGACACGATGAACTCTGCACCTGCTGTGATCGCCTGCTGCGCCTCGTCGGGCGATAACACCGTCCCGCCGCCGACGCGGAGATCGCTGCGCTTCGCCAGCTCTGCGATGACCTCAACGGCGCCGGGCACGCTGAAGGTGATCTCGACGAACTTGACGCCGCCGTCGACGACCGCCGCGGCCGTCTCCAGCGCTTCTTCGGCGCTCTTGGAGCGCACGACCGCGACGAGCCTGTGGCGGTGCATCTCAGCGACAATCTCTGTTCTGCCCATGTTCTTCGCGTATCCTCCTTAGCCGGGCGCTAGTTCTCAACATGCGTGGGCACGAGATTCTTTGCTCCGCTCAAAATGACATTTGTGTTTTTGTCATCCTGAACGAAGTGAAGGATCTCTCTTGAAATGTCCCACTAATCTCAACTCAAACTTAATCCCCCATCCACGATCAGCGTCTGCCCCGTGACGAAGTCTCCGCCCGTCACAAGGCCGATGATAGCGGCCGCTATATCTTCCGGCGTGGCGATGCGCCTTAGGGGATAATTCGAAGCCGCTCCGGCCATCACCTGTTTGTAGCGGGCGCCGTAGTGATTCTTCATCCAGGGAGTATCGGTGAACGCGGGCGCCACCGCGTTGACTCTGACTTCGGGCGCGAGCGCGACCGCGAGGCCGCGCGTCAAGTGGATCAACGCGGCCTTCGCCGTGCCGTAGGCAAGCGACGACATCGTCGCGGTCGCGATAACGCCTGAGATCGACGCGACGTTGACGATCATGCCGCGCGATTTCTTGAGCAGCGGCGCCGCGGCGCGCGCGCAGCGGAACGCGCCTTTCAGATTGACGTCGAGAATGTCGTCCCAAACTTCGTCGGTAAGATTCTTGAGATCCTTTACCGGGACCCAGTGTGTCACGCCCGCGTTGTTGACCAGCACGTCGAGCCGGCGAAAATGATTTTTTACTTCCCTGACCATCCGCTCCACTTCTTCTTCGTTCTTCACGTCCCCGTGAACACAAAGGGCGCGCGCGCCGGCTTTTCTCACCCGCACGGCGACCTTCTCGGCTTCCTTCTTCGCCGTGCGGTAATTGATCGCGACGCCCGACGCGCCGGCCCTGGCCAAAGCGATAACCGTCGCCGCGCCGATTCCCGTAGCCCCGCCGGTTACGAGTGTAACTCTGCCTTTCAATTCCATCGTGCTCAGCCCTTCCGTCCCAGCTTTGCCGTCGCGTCCTCATCGATTACCCACTGCTCGGGCAGACGGACGAGTTCATTCTCGCCTCCGGTGAATCGAATCACGACGCCGTAATCCCGCGCCGCGGCCTCCGGCGTGACGTAGCCCGCGATCACGTCCTGCCGCACCAGCTCGGGATCGCGCGCGAACGGATCGCCGTAGCCGCCGCCGCCGGGGAGATTTAAATGCACGATGTCGCCGCGCTCCAACTCGATCTGCGACTTGGGATTCGGCCGCGCGCCGTTTTCCAGCACGAGCTCGCCCGCCATTCCCGGCTTGCCGCCGAGCAGTCCCGGCGCGGGATAGCGCGTTCGATCCACGATCGAGCTCACGCTCCATCTTCCTTCACCGCGGCTGGTAAACTCCGTGACCTGTCCCAAACCGCCGCGCCATTTGCCGGCGCCGCCCGAATCGGCGCGCAGCTCGCGCCGGCGCATCACGAGCGGCGAGAGACTCTCGATGACTTCCGCCGGCACGCCGGCGACGCCGCTCGGAAAACCGACGGCGCTGAGACCATCCTTTGTCGGCCGCGCGCCGGTGCCGCCGACCTGGAAGATCGTCATCGTAAACGACGGATTCTGGCCGCGCCAGACACTGAGCCAGATCGGGTCGGCGCCCGGTGCGAGCAAGCGGCCGGGCAGGGCGCCGGCGAGCGCGGCGAAGATCGCGCTCGGCACGAAGTGGCCCACGGCTTGCCGGCTCGCCACCGGCGCAGGCTCCAGCGCGTTCAAAATGCTTCCCGGCGGCGCAGTCACGCGCACCGGACGAAAACTTCCTTCGTTGTGCGGGACGTCGGGATAAATCGCGGCTTTCACTGCGAAGCTCGCGTATGCATGCGTGTAATTCAGCACCACGTTGATGCCGTGCGCGCTCTCGGGCGAAGAGCCGGCGAAGTCGATTAAAATCTCGTCGTTCTTTACGGCGACGCGGCAGCGGATCATGATCGGCTCCTCGAAGCCGTCGCTCCAACTCTCGCTCCGCCATTCGCCATTCGGCAGCTCGCGGATCTTTGCGCGCACCGCAGTCTCCGAGCGGCGGATAATCTCCTCGGCGACCGGATCGATGGTCGCGAGACCAAACTCGTCCATCATCTCCAGCAGCGCTCTGCCCCCGGCGTCGTTGCAGGCGGTCTGCGCGTAGAGATCGCCGACCACTTCGTCGGGTAGGCGCACGTTGGCGCGAATGATCTCAAGCAGAATTTTATTCGGCTCGCCGTTCTCGAAGAGCTTCATGATCGGGAGCCTGAGGCCTTCTTCGTAAACCTCGCGCGCTTCGGCGGAGAGAATACGGCCGCCGATATCGGCGGCGTGGCAGGTGTTGGCGAACCAGGCAACCAGATGTCCATCCTTAAAGATCGGCGTCGCGATCGTGATGTCGTTGATCTGGCCCGCGGTCATCCACGGATCGTTGGTGATGAGGACGTCGCCGGGCCCGAGCTTCTCGGGCGGGAACGCGGCGAGGAAATGGCGCATCGAGCTCGCCATCGCGTTGATGTGGCCCGGCGTGCCGGTGATCGACTGCGCGATCATGCGGCCTTGGGTGTCGAACACGCCGCAGGCGAGGTCCTGGCTCTCGCGCACGATCGTGCTGAACGCCGTGCGGATGAGAGTGTCCTGTTGCTCGTTGGCGACCGAGAGCAGCCGGTTCCAGACTACTTCCAGCGTGACCGGATCGATTACCTGCCCTGAGCCGCGTCGAAGGGCGTTACTCATTCACGAACTCCACGACGATGTTCAAATGCTCGTCCACGCAGCCGCGGCCGCCGGGGCCTACGATCAGAGTCGATTCGCGCTCCTCGACGATCGCGGGTCCGCTGAAGCTTGCGCCCGGCGCGAGCGCGTACCGGTCGTAGACCGGCGTTTCGATATAACCGTCGTGCTCGGGAAAATAGGCGCGACGGTTTCCTTTGAGCGCCTCGCGGCCGTTCGAGTTTTGCGGCAGACGAAAATCGGTGACAGGTTTCGGTCCGCTCGCAACCACGCGCCAGTTGATCACTTCAAGCGGAACGTCCGGACCTTTGCGCCCGTACAGCGAGCGATAAACCTGTTCGAAGCCGCTTTGAATATTTTTCAAATGCTCCTCGTTCAACCGTCCGTCCGGCAAAGGCACGGAGACCTCGTGTCCCTGGCCGACGTAACGCATGTCGGCGGTGCGCTCATAGTGAATATCCGAACGCGTGAGTCCCGAGTCCTCCAGTACCGCGCGTCCTTCACGCGCCATTTCATCGAGCAGGCTGTTGGCTTCGCTCCAACGCATGCCGTCAAGACGACTATAAGAGCTGCGGACGAAATCGAACGCCAATGGCGCTGCGAGGAGCCCGAACGTCGAGCCGACGCCGGCGCCGAACGGAGCGATCAACGCCGGAAGATGGAGGATCTCCGCGACCCGATAGCCGTGCACCGGGCCGGCGCCGCCGAAGGCGTAGAGCGGCATGCGGCGCGGATCTTTGCCGCGCTCGCCGAGATGGGCGCGCGCCGCGTTGGCCATGTTTTCGCCGACGATCTGATGAACGCCCCATGCGACCTTCTCGATGCTTAGCCGCAGTCTCTCGGCCAAATGCGACAGCGCGCGACGTGCCGCTTCGACGTCGAGTTTCATCTGGCCGCCAAGAAAATATTTCGAGTCCAAATATCCCAGGACCAGATCGGCGTCCGTCACCGTCGGCTCTTCGCCGCCGCGCCCATAGCAGGCCGGCCCCGGCTCCGCGCCGCTGCTCTCCGGACCGACTTTCAAAAGGCCCAGCGCGTCCACGCGCGCGATGCTGCCGCCGCCCGCGCCGATCTCGATCATGTCGATCACGGGAATTTTTACCGGCAGCCCGCTGCCTTTTCTGAAGCGATAGATGCGGTCCACTTCGAATTCGTGCGCCTTGAGAGGCTTTCCGTTTTCCACCGCGCATAATTTTGCGGTGGTTCCGCCCATGTCGAACGAAAGAAGATCGGAAAAACCCGCGCGCGCGCCGAGATACGCCGCCGCGAGCGCGCCCGCCGCCGGCCCCGACTCCAACAAGCGCACGGGAAAGCGCGCCGCGGTCTCGGCGGTGGCGATGCCGCCGCTCGACAGCATGACGAAAAAACTTCCCTTGAAAGTGAGCCGGTCGAGCCGCAGACGCAGCTCTTCAAGGTAGTTTGCGACGCGCTCCTGGACGTAGACGTTGGCAACGGTCGTGCTCGCGCGCTGGTACTCGCGGATTTCCGCGACGACTTCCGAGCTGAGCGAGACGCGAATCTCCGGCGCGATCTCTTTGATAATCTCCGCGGTGCCCCGCTCGTGGGCGGGATTGCGGAAGCTGTTCAAGTAGCAGACGGCGATCGCCCGGATGCGCTTGTCGCGCAGCTCCGCGACAAGCCGGCGGACAAAAGATTCGTCCAACGGCACGAGCACGCTGCCGTCCGACGCGATCCGCTCCGGAACGTCGAAGCGCAGATAGCGCGGCGCCAGCGGTTTGGGAAATTCGAGATTCAAATCGTATAGCTCGTAGCGCTGCTCGCGGCCGATCTCGAGCGCGTCGCGAAAGCCGGCGGTCATAAACAGCGCCGTGGGCGCGCCTTTGCGCTCGATGATGGCGTTGGTCACGAGCGTCGTCCCGTGGACCAGCGTGCCGCGCTCGTTCGCGTGCGCAAAACCTCGCTTCGAAGGGCTCAGCGCGGTGAGCGAAGTCGAACCGTCCCCCAGCGCTTGTCTCAGCGCCGTCTCCACGGCAAGGCTCGGATCGCCCGGCGTCGTCAACGTCTTTCCGATGACGGCGCGGCCGTCCGCGCCGATCAAAAGCAAATCGGTAAACGTGCCGCCGATGTCAACGCCGACGCGAAACATAAAAATCAGGCAACAGGCAATAGGCAACAGGCATTAGAAAGGCAATCCGGATTTTCTTACTGTTGCCTACTGCCTATTGCCTCTTCTATTTTTGTGCAAACAGCTCCAGCACGCGCTGTGTCTGGTGATTCGCCGCGGGACGGAGGAGAGGGACCTTGATGCCGGCGTCGCGGTATTGCTGGACGCGCTTTTTAACTTCATCCGGCGTGCCGCTCGCAGTCATGCCTTCGACGTAGGAGTCGGGAATCGCCTTGATCAGCCCGTCCATCCCGCCGCTTACGTGGGCTTTTTCGAAGAGCGGAATATCTTCCTTCCTGATGTAGGGCTCGCCGACGCGCATCTTCGGCCCGGCGATAAATGAGATTTGCACCGGATCGAGCTTTGTCGCGACTTCCCAACGCATCTGATCGAGCGCTTTCTTGTGATCGTCTTCGACCGAGCAGTTGATGATCTGCGCGACCTCGAACTTGGAAAAATCTCTCCCCGCCGCCTCGGCCGCGGCGCGCACGATCTTGAGCGCGTTCACCGTATATTCGGGCGAGCAGACAGCGTTGAGCACGACGCCGTCGGCGACTTGGCCCGCGAGCTTGAGCCCTGTCGTGCTCGTCGCGGGAGCGTAAATAGGAATGAACGTCCGGGCCGGCTTCCAGCCGAGCCCGATGTTGTCGAAATTCACGTACTGGCCATGATAGGAAACTTTTTCACCGGTGAGCAGCAAGCGCATCGACTCGATGTATTCCTTCAACACCTGCGCGGGCGTGGCAGTGATGTCCGGATCGAGGGCGTGCACTCTGGCGTGGCTTTTCGTGCAGGCGCCCGGAGCCAGCGTCATGCGCCCGCCGGTCAGCTCGTCCAGGCTCGCGAGCGTCTGCGCCATCACAATCGGGCTCCGCAAGCGGACGATCTGCGTCGAGCCTAAAATCATTTTTTTCGTTGCCAGTCCCATCGCCGCGAGCGCGGTCACCGAATCGCGCATGATCTCGATCGTCTCGGAGAAAAAAGCCATCTCGTAGCCGCGCGCTTCTGCCTGCTGCATGAGCGCCGCAATCTCTCTCACGTTGGTGAATTTGCCGTACCCGAGTGCGAATCCTACTCGTGCCATGCACACTCCTTTTTCAAATTATGAAAGCTGAAAACGGAAATACGACAGGAACAGGCTTCGCAACCATGGGCTTCCGAAATTTTCGCTTTCATCGTTTCCGTTTTCAGCCTTGTTGTTACTTTCCCCAAAGTTGCTTGTAAAAACCGGATGTGTCCAGTTCTTTGACGAAGCGGTCGTCGTAGAAGGCTTCGGGCTTGGTGTCTTTCGCCTTGGGGTTTCGTGTCGCGGTGAGATTGAGAACCTCCTGGATGCCTTCGCGCGTGTTGTAGGGAATCCTGTCGATATAATCGACCGCGTACTGGTAAACCGCGTCGAGTGTTTTCGCATCCTCGGCGCGGACGTATTTTTTAATCGCGCGCTTGCTGCCTTCCGGGTCGGCGGTCAGCTTGTAAACCGCCTCGGAATAGGCCTTGAGAAAACGCCGCACCAGATCCTCGTTGCCGTTCAAGAAAGAGCGGCGCGCCATAAATGCGTCGTGAGGGAAATAGACGCCGGCCTTGCCCATGTTCATGAGCACTCTGGCGCCGGCCTCCTCCGCGCGCAGGTTGGTAGGGCTGGAGAACGGCGCGGCGACAATCGCGCGCGTGCGCAGCATCGCGGCGGCGGCGAAGAGATCGCCGGTCTGAATCAGCGTGACGTCGCGACCCGGCTCGAGTCCCTGCTTCTTAAGCACGTAGCGCATAGTAAAATCCGTGGAAGAGCCGAAGCGCGTCACGCCGACCGATTTTCCTTTGAGATCGTCGATCGACTTGATCTCGGGCAAAGCCATGATGTAAAAGGCCGGCACCCTC
>JBGQBP010000072.1:0-15044 GCA_041494945.1 Binatia bacterium
ATGCTGCTCGCGATCCTGGCGCTCTATTTCAGCAGCGAGCCGCACACCTTCGACATGACCCAGTTGATCGCCAACAGCAACCACTACGGCACGACGCCGCTTTCGATTTGGCCATTCGATCACTTGCGCTGGGGATTCCAGCACGTCGTCTGGATGGCGCTCTTCATCGGCTTTGCGATTAAAATTCCCGCGTTCCCGTTCCACACCTGGCTGCCCGACGCGCATGTCGAGGCGCCGACGGCGATCTCGGTGATTCTGGCCGGCATTCTGTTGAAGATGGGAACGTACGGGATTCTCAGAATCAATTTCCCGATGCTGCCCCAGGCGACCGCCGATCTCGCCTACGTTTTTCTCGGCGCTCTCGGGACCTGGAACATCATCTACGGCGCGCTGTGC
This sequence comes from Binatia bacterium, assembly GCA_041494945.1. GTDB lineage: Bacteria > Desulfobacterota > Binatia > UBA9968 > UBA9968 > JAJPJQ01. The sequence goes on from JBGQBP010000072.1 coordinate 397, forward strand.
GCCATGGCGCAAAAAGATTTGAAGAAGCTCGTCGCCTATTCGAGCGTAAGCCACATGGGCTACGTGATGCTGGGGATGGCGAGCTTCACGCCGCAAGGGATCAGCGGCGCGGTCTTGCAGATGTTCAATCACGGAATCATCACCGGCATGCTCTTTCTCATGGTCGGCGTGATCTACGACCGCGCCCATCACCGCGACATCGAGGGCTTCGGCGGCCTGGCGGCGGTCATGCCGGTTTACACCGGCGTCAGCGCGCTGGCGATCTTCGCCTCGATGGGGTTGCCCGGCCTTTCGGGATTTATCTCGGAAGTGCTGGTGCTGCTCGGCTCGTGGCAAAAATATCCCGTTCTCACCGTATTCGCGGCGACCGGCGTGATTTTGACCGCGGGTTATCTGCTCTGGACGATCCAGCGGGTTTACCTCGGCGCGGTCAATGAAAAATACAAGGCGATGCCTGAAATCAACGCGCGGGAGCTTTTCACGATGATCCCGCTGGGGATCATCGTGATTATCGTCGGCGTTTATCCCAGCGTGGTTCTCGATCTGATCCGCGCCTCGCTGGATCAGCTCAATCAGATCGTCATTCCGCACCTCAGTTAAAGATCCGATGGACCTGGGAAATATCGCCAGCCTCGATTTTTTCTGGCCGGAGGCCATTCTCACCGGCACGATTCTCTTCGTCGTGCTGATTGATCTGTTCCTCAAAAATAAGAGCGCGCTCGGCCTGCTGGCTCTGGCAGGGTGTCTCGCCTCGCTGTGGGCCACGCTTCAGCTCTACGGCGCCTCCGGCGGCTGGCTCTTTCATCGGATGATGGTGCTGGACAATTTCAGTCTCTTCTTCAAGCTCGTCGCGCTCGCCGCCGCGATTTTGGTTCTCTGGATGTCGCGCGCCAGCCGGGAAATCGGCGACGTCCACCAGGGAGAGTACTCGGCGATTCTTTTGAGCTCCACGCTGGGGATGTTTTTCATGGCGTCTTCCACCAACCTGCTGATGGCGTATCTTTCGCTCGAGCTCGTGAGCATCACTTCTTATATTCTGACCGGATTTTTACCGCACAATCGGCGTTCGAGCGAGGCGGCGCTGAAATATCTCATCTACGGCGGCGTCGCGTCGGGAACGATGATCTACGGCATGAGCTGGGTCTTCGGCATGACCGGCACTCTGGATTACGCGGGCATCCATCAAGCGCTGCTTCAAGGCGCGCCGAGCCGGATCGCTCTTTTCATCGCCTTCATTTTCATTCTTGCGGGCTTCGGCTACAAGATTGTTTTCGTTCCGTTTCATATGTGGTCGCCCGACGTTTACCAGGGCGCGCCGACGCCGATCACCGCTTTTCTTTCGGTCGGCTCCAACGCGGCGGGCGTGGCGATTCTCATCCGCTTCTTTTTTCCGGCCGTATCGCAGCTTGGCGACGGCGGGAACTGGCAGTTTCTCTCCGGGGTAGAATGGCCGCAATTTCTCCTCATGGTAAGCATGGTGACCATGACGCTGGGGAACCTCTCCGCGTTGAATCAACAAAACTTGAAACGCATGCTCGCCTACTCGGGCATCGCGCACGCCGGCTATATCCTGATGGGTCTCGTGGTGCTGAACAACGAAGGCCTCCAGGCGATGCTGTTCTACATCGTCGTCTATCTGATCATGAACCTGGGCGCGTTCCTCGTGGTCGTGATTGTCGCCAATGCGACGGGCAAAGAGGATATCGAGGGCTACCGCGGCCTGGCCTGGCGCGGCTCCGCCGTCCCCGCGGTCTGCATGGCGATCTTTCTTTTTTCTCTCACCGGCCTTCCTCCTTTCGCCGGATTTGTCGGCAAGTTTTTCCTTTTTGCGGCCGTCATCAAGCAGGAATTCTATCTGCTGGCCGTGGTTGCCGTCATCAACAGCGTCATCTCGCTCTATTACTACGCTCGCGTCGTCAAGGTCATGTTCCTCGACTTTCCCGAGCCCGCCGACGGACCGGTCGAGATGAACGGGGGCGCCGCGGTGCTGCTCGGCCTCCTCTCCGGCATGACCCTGCTCTTTGGTATCTATTGGGGCCCTCTGGTGGCCTTCACCAATCAGTCGCTTAAATTCTTCGTCAAGTAAGTCCAAAGCAACGACTGACGTTTTTTTGCCAACTCTCGCCAGTTCGTGGCATTCTCCGCCTGAGACGATTGTCTCGAGCCTGAAAACCCGAATAAACACAAGCGGTTTTTAAGAAAAGCCTACTGGCACCTCGCTTGCTTCTATTCACTGACCCCACAGGTCGCTAAAAGGAGCAACGCGATGATCAGAGACAAGAAGTTATTCACTTGGGCGCTCATGGCGTTGACGGTTTTATGCTTGACCGATCCGCGGCTTTTATTCTCAGAGCAGCCGATGGACCGGATCAAGAGCGCGATCGAGCGGATTTCCGAGGTGCTCCAGAATGTCAGCGCCAAGTCGGGCGCTAACAAGGCCGAAGCGGTGCAGATGATCCGCGAGATCATCTTACCCAGCTTTGACTTTGCCGAAATGGCCCGGAGATCTATGGGCGACCGCTGGAAGAATTTGGATGGCCGCCAGAACGAGTTTGTCGGCGCCTTCGCCGCTTTTGTTGAAAATTCGTACATGAACACGCTCACTTCCTACCGGGGCGAAAAGATTCTCTTCCTGCGCGAGCGCGTGAATCAAAACCTCGCGCAAGTGGACACGGAGATCGTGTCGGGCAAAGGAGAGCCGCTGTCGGTGAATTATCGGCTTCACCTCGTACAAGACGATTGGAAAGTCTACGACGTGGTCGTCGACAACATCAGCCTGGTCAGTAATTTTCACTCTCAATTTAACCGGATACTCGCCACCGCTTCGTTCGACGAGCTGCTCAAAAAACTGCGCGAAAAATCCGATAAGCCGGTCTGACGGAACCCGCTCCGCTTCGTGAAATACAAACACCCATGGGATGCTCATGGGTGTTTTTGTTTTTTCCCCCTTTCTTGCGCGGCTTGACAAACCATCCATCAGGAAACTATGAAAGAGTTTATGCTCGACACCTCGAAGCGAAAAGAGATGTTGCGGACCATGCTCAGGGTCCGCTCCTTTGAAGAAAAGCTCAACGAGCTCTATCAAAACAAAGTCATGTTCGGCACTCCGCACTCCTATCGCGGGCAGGAGGCGATCGCGGTGGGCGTCTGCTCCGCCCTCGAAGCGAACGATCTCATCGCGAGCTACCACCGGGGGACCGGCCATCTCGTCGCGAAAGGAGCGGATCTTTACCGTCTCATGTGCGAGTGCCTCGGACGTCTCGACGGTTATTCCAAGGGACGCGGCGGCAAGATGCACATGGGCGATCTCTCGTTCGGCTTTCTCGGCAACACCGGCACCGTCGGCGCCACGGTTCCGGTCGCAACCGGCGCGGCTCTCGCAGCCAAGATCAGAGGCACCACGGAAGTTGCCGTGAGCTTCATGGGTGACGGCGCCATGAATCAGGGCGTCGTTCACGAGGCGATGAACTTCGCCGGGCTGTGGAAGCTTCCCGTAATTTACGTGATCGAGAATAATTATTACGCCATGACCGTCAGCCTGGAGAAAAGCGTCGCCGTCAAGCATCTCGCCGAGCGCGCGGCAGGCTATGGCTTCGAGGGCAAGGTGATCGACGGCAACGACGTCGAGTTGGTGTATGAAGAGACGCGCAAGGCCGCGGACAAGGCGCGCCGCGGCGAAGGTCCGACGTTGCTCGAGTGTCTCACTTACAGATGGGACGGCCATTTCGGCGGCGACCCTGGCACCGGCTATCGCGCGCGGGAGGAAATCGAACAGTGGAAACAACGCTGTCCGATCAAACGGCTAAAAGAAAAATTGAACGGCGAAGGCAATCTCACCGAGGCGGAGTTCGAAATGCTCAGCGCGTCCGTCTATGCCGAGTTGAACGAGGTTGCCGCTAAAGCCCAGGCATCTCCACTTCCTCCAAAAGAGGTCGAGCTCGACAGCGTGTTCGCGACGGCAGACCTCGGGACAGGTGATGGGTAGAACTGCCAGAGTCCGTCATTCCCGCATGTTTTTAGCGGGAATCCAGGCGAATTTCGGACTGGACCCCCGATTAAAACATTCGGGGGTGACAACTTGGGGAAAAGTCATCCGAGGGCTTTTTGATATCCAGCAGCTTGCTGCGGGGTTATTCATTGCAGTCTAAAACTATGGAATCTGTTGCATCGAACGCTGCTGTTAAAGAGATGCGCTTTCAGGAGGCGCTCCGGGAGACGCTACGGTACGAGATGGCGCGCGACAAGCGGGTCTTCGTTATGGGCGAAGACGTGGCTCTCTTCGGCGGCGCGTACGGCGTGACGCGCGGTTTGCTCCGGGAATTCGGCGAAGAGCGGGTGCGAGACACGCCGATTTCCGAGGCCGCGCTGGTCGGGCTCGCCGCCGGCGCCGCTATTAACGGCATGCGTCCGGTTGTCGAAATCCAATTCTGCGATCTTCTGCCGCTCTGCATGGATCAACTGGTTACTCTTGCCGCGCGCTACCACTACATGACCGGCGGAAGAATCTCCGTGCCGATCGTGATCCGGACCAAGTTCGGCACGCGGCCGGGCGGCGGTCCCAGCCACTCGAGCTGCAATCACGGCGCGTTCGTCGGCTTTCCCGGACTCAAGATCATCGTTCCCACGACGCCCGCCGACGCGAAGGGGCTCCTGCTGTCGGCGATCCGCGATCCGAATCCGGTTCTCTGTTTCGAAAGTCACCATCTCTACGGCGTGAAAGGCCCTGTGCCCGAAGGCGATTACACGGTGCCGATCGGTCTCGCCACGGTGCGGCGCGAGGGCAAAGATATCACGATTATCACCTGTGGTGGCATGGTCCTCAAAGTGGATGAGGCGGCCGGGAAGCTAAAAGAGAAGGGAATCGACGCGGAAATCATCGACCTGCGCTCGTTGGCGCCGCTGGACAAAGATACGATTCTTAAATCCGTTGCGAAAACCAAGCGTGCCATGATCGTCGATGAAGGATCGATTGTCGGCGGGCTCACCGCGGAGCTTGCGGCGATCATCCAGGAAAATCTTTTTTCCGATCTAAGAGCGCCGGTCGTGCGCGTCGGCGCTTCGTTTATTCCTCCGCCCCACAGCGGCCCGCTGGTCGAAGCGATGGTGCCGAGCGTGGAGCGGATCGAAGCCGAAGCCGTTCGGCTTGCGAGTCGTTGATAGTTTCCATCGCCAAATAACTCTCTTCAAACGCGCGCTCTGATCAGGCACAGGACTCTTCATACACTCTGATCGTTTCGCTCAGGATGACTCCCTGTCGGAGTCAGTTCACATGGCTCCAGGCGTGGTAGGAGCTGCGCACGAGCGGGCCGGATTCGATGTGGCGATCAGTCATTTTTTTCCGCCGATTTATGGCGGTTTGCTTCGTATAGCCGAAGCCACTCCTCGATCGGCACAAACCTTTCATCTGTTGCCTGGTCATCCCAAATAATCCATCCACCGCATTTCTCCGATAGGTACTTTAACTGCTCGATCTCTTCGGGACTGCAAATATCTTTTCGCTTGCCGGTAACCGTATCCCATAACATGTGCTCAAGGCCACCCAGCCAACCGGCACACCAGTATTCCTCAGATATCTCCGACATCAACTTTCGAAGCAGATCGGCAGTGATCTCTTGCTCATTCATTACAAAGCCTTTAAGAACTCTTCCTCCGAGATTTGCGCGTCACGGAGGATCGATCGTAACGTCGAGGGCCTCAGTTCTTCGCGAGGATGCATGTAGACGTAGACAAGCCGCCCGTCCAGATGACGCCACTTCTGATGACTACCTTTTTGATGTTGAAGAACAAAGCCGAGTTTTCCTAAAGCTCGGACAAAGCGTGATTTGGTAATAGCGGGGAGGCTCAACCTGCCGCTCGGATTCGAACTACTTCCAGATTGGATCGATTTTCGGCTGGCGGTTTGGAACCTTCTTTGCGCATTGTATCAATGGCGAATTGAGTAAGGGATTGGGCGCGCTTCAAGGCAGTGGAGCGGGTTTTTCCCTGAGCGGTGGCATGTAACATGGGGATGTTGGCTACCCACCATCCATCTTCTGCCCTATGAAGAATTACGGTGTAGCGTCGGCTCATGCGGCTCATTGTCGCAAGCGAAACAATAAAAAGCAACGGCTAGTTCACGTGGCTCCAGGCGTGGTAGGAGCTGCGCACGAGCGGGCCGGATTCGACGTGGCGAAAATTTAGCTTCTCGGCATCGACTTTTAGCTGATGAAATTCGTCCGGAGTGACGTAGCGATCCACTGGAAGTTGATCCGTTGACGGCTGGAGATACTGGCCCAAAGTCACGATGTCGCAGCCGGCCTCCCGTAAATCTCTCAGCGTCGCCATCACCTCGTCAAAAGTTTCTCCAACCCCCAACATCAGGCCGGATTTAGTCAAAACGTCTGCTCGGATCGCCTTGGCGGCTTTCAGCACGTCGAGCGAGCGCTGATACACCGAACCGGGCCTGACTTTTTTATAGAGCCGCGGCACAGTCTCTACGTTGTGATTCAGAATATTAATTCCCGCCCGGACCACGGTCTCGATCGCGCGCTGATCGCCTTTGAAGTCGGGAATCAGGACTTCGACTCGGATTCCGGGATTTAGCGTTTTGATCCAGAAAACGGTTTTAGCAAAATGGGCCGAGCCGCCGTCGGGAAGGTCGTCGCGATCGACCGAGGTCACGACGATGTGTTCCAACCCGAGATCTTTCACGGAGAGCGCCACGTTGCGCGGCTCCTCGGGATCGAGCAGCACCGGCTTGCCCTTGCTGATCGCGCAGAAGCGGCAGCCGCGCGTGCAGATGTCGCCGAGGATTAAAAAGGTCGCGGTGTTGTGTCCCCAGCACTCGCCGATGTTGGGACAGCGCGCCTCCTCGCAAACGGAATGAAGGTTGCGGTCCCTTAGAATCCGTTTGAGCCGGAGGTAATTTGGGCTGCCGGGAGATTTGACTTTAATCCAGTCTGGATGTCTTCTTGGCATAATTCTTTTGTATCCGTGTAGCCGAACTGCCGCGCAAAGTTACGGAGAAAAGTTTTTTTGACTGCTTCTATCGGGATCTCTTTCCCGATCTCTTTCTGCATCGAAGTTACTTCCGACCATTGAAGACCGCAGGGAACGATGCGCTCGAAATAAGTCAGGTCCGTGTTCACGTTGAGCGCCAGGCCGTGGTAGGTAATTCCCCTGCGCACGGCGACGCCGATCGCGGCGATTTTTTTCTTGCCGATCCATATCCCCGTCCACGGTGGATTGCGCTCCGCCTCGATGCCGAAGCTCCCCAGTGTTCGAATCGCCGCCTGCTCCAAATATCTTAGATAACGATGCACGTCTTTTCTGAGTTTCGATTTCAAATCGATGATCGGATAGACGACCATCTGCCCGGGGCCGTGATAGGTAACATCGCCGCCGCGGCTGGAGCGAAACACCGGCACATCGCCCGCACTGACAACATTCGCTTCTTTGCCGCCGCGCCCGAGCGTAATCACATGGGGATGCTCAACGAAAAGTAAGATGTCCGGAAGATTTTCTCTGTGCTTGGACTCGACGAAACTCTCCTGCAACGAGAGCACGGCGCCGTACTCGATTTCGCCCAGGTCTTTAAAAATCAACGTGCTCATCTTATGGCTATGGCAGCGGAGTCCGTTTCTTTTGCGCGAAGGTGTGCGTCGGGTAGCCGTAAAAAACCTCCGCCGCTTCCATCAGCGTTTCGGAAAGCGTGGGATGCGGATGAACCGACTCGGCCAAGTCGCGCGCGGTGGCGCCCATCTCGACGGCGAGAACGCCTTCGCTGATCAGCTCGCCGGCGCGCGCGCCGACGATGCCGACGCCGAGAATGCGCTCGCTCTCCGGCTCGATGATAAGTTTGGTGAGGCCGTCCGGACGATCCAACGTCATGGCGCGGCCCGAAGCCGCCCACGGGAATCTCGCTACCTGAACCTGAACGCCTTTTTGTTTTGCCTCCGCTTCGGTCAAGCCGCACCAGGCCACTTCGGGATCGGTAAAAACAACCGCGGGAATGACGACGTTCTCGAAAGAACTGGACTCGCCCAAGATCGCCTCCACCGCGACGCGCGCTTCTTTCGACGCCTTGTGCGCCAGCAGCGCGCCGCCGACAACGTCGCCGATGGCGTAAATCGCCGGGTCCGAAGTCTGCATCTGGTAATTCACTTGAATGAAGCCCTTGTCGTCCAGGGCGGCCTTGGTGTTCTCCAGTCCCAGGTCCTTGCAGTTCGGCAGGCGGCCGACCGAGACCAAAACTCTGTCGTACGTTTCGTCTTTTTGTTTTCCGTTTGCCGAGAGCGTCACTTTGATCTGCTTGCCGCTGGTCGCCATCTTGCCGACTTTGGTGTTCAGGCGCACCTCTTTGAAAGCTTTCTCGGCGTAGCGCATCACGGGACGGGCGAGGTCCGAATCCACGCCGGTGAGAATCGAGGGCAGCGCCTCGGTCACGACCACGTTGCTTCCGAGCGTCGCGTACACCGTCCCGAGCTCCATACCGATATAGCCGCCGCCGACCACGAGAAGATTTTTTGGAATCTCCTCCAGCTCCAGCGCTTCGGTCGAAGTCATCACCCGCTTGTTTCCAAGGTCGAAGGCCGCCGGAAGCGCGGGCCTGCTGCCCACGGCGATGATCGCTTTTTCATAGCTGATGAATTTTTGTCCCTGCGAAGTTTCGACTCGCAAGCTCTGGGAGTCTTCGAAGTGGCCGCGCCCCTGCAGAAACTCGACGCCGCGCTTTTCACAGAGGCCGGCCAGCCCCTGCGCGAGTTTTTCCACGATGGAATTCTTCCACGCGCGCAGCTTGCCGAGATTGATCTTGGGCTGGCCGAAAACAATTCCCCGCTCGTTGGACGCCTCCATCTCGCGGATCAAATCGGTCGCGTGAAGCAAAGCCTTGGACGGGATGCAGCCGCAATTCAAACAAACTCCGCCGAGCCGCTTTTCCCGTTCGACCAAAATCACCTTCTTTCCTTTGTCCGCGGCATAAAACGCCGCGGCGTAACCGCCGGGACCGCCGCCGACAACGACAATTTCGGTTTTGATCGGTTCCATCCGCGTTATCCTTTGAGCTCCTGCTCGGGAAAGTTCTCCAGCATTCCCACGAGGTCCGTCATAAAGCGCACCGCGTCCGCTCCGTCCATCACGCGATGGTCGTAAGAAAGACAGACGGGCAACATCGGCCGCGCCTCGATCTTTCCATCTTTGACGACGGGCTTCAACGTGGACCGCCCGATTCCCAGCACCGCCACCTCCGGCTTGTTGATGATCGGGGTAAAGTGGCCGCCGCCGATGCCGCCTTGATTCGAGATCGTGAAGCTCCCGCCCTGCAATTCTTCCAGCGAGACTTTGCGTTTTCTCGTTCTCTCGACGAGGTCGTTCAGCTCCTGCGAGAGATCGGCCAATCTTTTTTTATCAACGTCTCTTAAGACCGGAACGATCAAGCCGGCCTCGGTATCGACGGCGACGCCGATGTGGAAATAATTTTTAAAAACGACTTCCCCGGTGGTTTCGTCGAGGCTCGAATTGAAGACCGGATATTTTTTCAACGCCGCGACCACCGCCTTCAGCACGAACGGCGTCAGCGTGAGGTGCTTCCCCTTTTTCGCCCACGACGGTCCGTATTCTTTTCTGAGTTTCGTCACGTTGGTGATATCGACCTCTTCGAACTGAGTCACGTGCGGAATGGTCGACCACGACTCAACCATCCGCTGGCCAATGGTGCGTCTAAGGGACGAGAGAGGTTTTTTCGTAACCACGCCCCAGCGGGAAAAATCGACGCTCGTAGGAGCCGCAGCGGCTGGCTTCTCTAACGCCGGCGCTGCCGCCCTCCGCTGCAACTGCTCGACGTAGCTCTTGAGATCGCCGACGCCGATTCTTCCTCCGCGCTCGGTTCCTTTTACTCGCGCGAGGTCGATGCCCAGCTCGCGCGCGATTTTTCTCACCGAGGGAGAAGCCGGCAGAGGAAAGCCGCTCGCGGATTCATACTGGTATTGGCTGGGTTGAATTTCCGCAGCCTGCGCAAGCTTTTGCGGCTCCGGCGCGGGCGCTTGTCGCGTCGTTTTCGGCTCGCCTGCCGGCGGCGCTTTCTTCTCCGCCGGAGGAGCTTTCTCGACGGCGCCTTCCTGGGTCAGTGTAATCAACGGCTGCCCAACGTTCACTTCGTCGCCGGGCTTGACGTGAATCTTGGCCACCTGTCCGGCAGCCGGAGACGGAATGGGACCGACGGCTTTTTCCGTTTCCAATTCCAGAATGACCTGATCTTTTTCGATCCGGTCTCCGGCCGAAACCAGAATGTTGGCAACTGTGGCCGACTCGACGCCTTCGGCCAGCCGGGGAACTCTTACGTCCATGAGGTTGTCGGTTGATTAGAGAAAAAACGGAGCGGCCTTCTCCGCGTCCACGCCCAAATCCTTGATCGCCCGCGCCACGGTCTGCGCCGGCACGGCGCCTTTTTGATGGAGCGCGTAAAGCGTGGCGAGCACCGTCATCTCGGCGTCCACCCCGAAGTAGCGCCGGAGCCGCGGCCGGGTGTCGCTCCTGCCGAAGCCGTCGGTGCCGAGCGACAGCAGCCCGCCCGGAACCCAGGGCGCGATCTGGTCGGGAACGATCTTCATGTAGTCCGACACCGCCACGAAAGCGCCCGCTTCTTTTTCGAGAAGACTTTCCACGTAGGATTTCTTCGGCGTCTCCGTGGGATGGAGCATGTTCCAGCGCTTGGCTTGCAGCGCTTCGCCGCGCAATAATTTGTAGCTTGTCGCACTCCAGACGTCCGCCGAGACATCGTATTTCTCCGCCAGGATCTCCTGCGCCCGCAGCGCCTCGCGGAGAATCGGCCCGCTGCCGAAGATATGTGCCTTATGCTTCGCCCGTTCTTTTCCCGGACGGAATTTGTAGAGACCTTTCAGAATGCCTACTTCGGCGCCTTCCGGCATGGCCGGCATCGCGTAATTCTCATTGTAGAGCGTGAGGTAATAATAAATTTCTTCGCCGTTCTGATACATGCGGCGCATGCCGTCGCGAACGATCACGGCGACCTCGTGCGCGAACGCGGGATCGTAGGTGAGCAGCGTGGGGACGGCGCTCGCCAGGATGTGGCTTTGTCCGTCCTGATGTTGCAAGCCCTCGCCGGCAAGCGTGGTTCTTCCCGCAGTGGCCCCGAGCAGGAATCCCTTGGCCTTGCTGTCGGCCGCGGCCCATATCAGGTCGCCGACGCGCTGGAATCCGAACATAGAATAAAAAATGTAAAACGGGATCATCGGGAAGCCGAGGTTCGCGTAGCTCGTTCCCGCGGCGATAAAAGAACACATAGAGCCCGCTTCGGTGATTCCTTCCTCGAGAATCTGGCCGTCTTTCGCCTCCTGATAATAGAGCAGCGTCTCCCGGTCCACCGGCTCGTAGAGCTGGCCTTTCGGGGAATAGATCCCGACTTGCCGGAACAGGGCGTCCATGCCGAAAGTTCGGGCCTCGTCGGGAATGATCGGCACGACGCGCTTGCCGATCGCCGGGTGCCGCAGAAGCTTCGCGAGCAAGCGAACGAAGGACATCGTCGTGGACGCTTCGAGCTGGCCGGAATCTTTCAGAAATTCGTCGAAAAAATCCCGCGGCGGAATCTCCAGCGGCTCCGACTTGACGCGCCGTTTCGGAACAAAGCCTCCCAGGCTTTTCCGGCGCTCGAGGAGATACTTGGTTTCGGGGCTGTCCTGGGGCGGACGATAGAAAGGAGTCTCCACGACTTCTTCGTCTTTCAGCGGAATATCGAAGCGCGTCCGGAACTCTCTCAACTCTTTTTCATTCAACTGCTTTTGTTGGTGCGTGATGTTTCTTCCTTCGCCCGCCTCGCCCATGCCGTAGCCTTTGACGGTTTTGGCCAGGATCACCGTCGGCGATCCTTTATGTTCCACCGCCGTTTTGTAGGCGGCGTAAACTTTCTGCGGATCGTGGCCGCCGCGGAGAAGCTTGTGGATCTGGTCGTCCGTCAGATGGTTCACCAGATCGAGCAGCTCGGGATATTTGCCGAAAAAGTGCTTCCGCGTGTAGCTGCCGGGCTCGACGGAATATTTCTGATAGTCGCCGTCGACCGCCTCTTCCATCCGCTTGATCAGGAGATCCCTGTGCTCGCTCTCAAGCAGAGGATCCCAATCCGAGCCCCAGATGACTTTGATTACGTTCCAGCCGGCGCCGCGGAAAATCGCTTCCAGCTCCTGGATGATCTTGCCGTTGCCTCGTACCGGCCCGTCGAGACGCTGCAGGTTGCAGTTCACCACCCAGATCAAATTATCGAGATTCTCCCTTGCGGCGAGGCTGAGCGAGCCGGTCGATTCCGGCTCGTCCATCTCACCGTCGCCGGCAAAACACCAGACGCGCGGCTCTTCGCCCTGCACGAGCCCGCGCGCCTTCAGATAGCGGAGAAAACGCGCCTGGTAGATCGACATGATCGGGGCGAGTCCCATGGAGACGGAAGGGAACTGCCAGAACTCCGGCATCAAATAAGGATGCGGATACGACGGCAGCCCGGGAATTTCAGCCAGCTCCTGGCGGAAGTGGTGCAGCCGCTTCGCCTCGATCCGCCACTCGACATACGCGCGCGAGTAGTTGCCCGGCGACGCGTGGCCCTGAAAATAAATCAGATCTCCGAGCTTGTTGTCGTCGCTGCCCCGAAAGAAATGGTTGAAGCCGACGTCGTAGAGCGTTGCGCAGGAGGCGAACGTGGAAATATGGCCGCCGATGCCGTGGTGGATTCGATTGGCCTTCACCACCATCGCCATCGCGTTCCAGCGGACGTAGCTCTTGATGCGTCTTTCGATCTCGCGGTCGCCCGGGTAAGTCGGCTCCTTTTCGACGGCGATGGTATTGATGTACGGAGTGTTTATAATCGAAGGAATCTTGAGGCCGGACTCCTTGAGCCTCTCGATCAACTGCTCCACCAGCAGGGGCGCTTCAGATTTTCTGTTCTTAAGGACGAACTCCAGCACATATTCCATGGAATCCAGCCACTTCTGCGTGGCGCTGTGACTGTTGTTGCCCTGTGGACCCGAAGCATCCCTGCGATTATAATCGAGCTGGGTCGTATCGGGTTGTTCTTTCTTGCCGACTTCCATTTTGCCGTTGTCTCCTTCCCGAGGATGCGCGTGCTCGTTGTCCAGAAGCAATCTACAGGATTCAATTTCTTGATTCAATTCCACGGCATGGCACCTCAGCCTTTGGCCGCGTTGGACGCAAGATGAAATATTTGGATGTGACCTTCCCCACGCCGCAGCAAAACTTAGCTTGCGACGAGACCCTGATCCTTTTTTGCGAGGATTCGTCTTATGACGATGAGATTTTAAGATTTTGGCAGCCCGCTGACTACTTTGTCGTCTTGGGACACTCCGGCAAGGTCCATTCCGAAATCGAGCTTGCCTCTTGCCAAGCCAACCGCATCCCCATTCTCAGAAGATGTAGCGGCGGCGGGACCGTTCTCCAGGGTCCGGGGTGCCTCAACTATTCTTTGATTTTGAGGATCAATAATCGAGATTCTCTGCGGAACGTCTCGCGAACGAACTCGTTCGTCTTAGGATCTCTCAAGCAAGCCCTCGAGCCCCTGATCGGCGAGGGGGTCGAAATTCAAGGTCACACCGACCTTGCCTTCGGGATGCGCAAATTTTCCGGCAATGCCCAGTACCGCAAACGCCGCTTTCTTTTGTTTCACGGCACCTTCTTGCTTCATTTCGATATCTCTTTCCTTGAAAAACTCCTGCCCGTGCCTGCAAAGCAGCCTGCCTATCGCCAAAACCGCACGCACGGTAATTTTTTGACCAACGTGAATCTTCCGCCCGACAATATCAAGGAGGCGCTTAAACAAACATGGAGCGTAGAAGAGGAATTTAAAAATGTGCCCTCCGAGGCAATCGAAAGATTGGCGCGGGAGAAGTACTCGAGGGATGAATGGAATCTTAAATTTTAACAGGCCTGGAGCCGTCCGGCGCTTTTAGGAGGCGGCATACTGTAACTCAGCCTCGGCAAGTACCTGCTCACGAAAGTACCGACTGAGAAACTGAGGGGTATTCAAATCCACCTTCCGGCTAAGGATTTCGGAAAGCTCGTTCTCCATGGCAAAAAAGGCCAGCCCCGGCACATGTCCGGGCTCGAACTCAACCAAGAGATCAATGTCGCTGTTCTCCCGGAGTTCTCCTCGCAGCGCGGAGCCAAAAAGGGAAAGTTTTCGAATCCGATTGCGTTTGCAGAACTCGGCAATCTTGTCGTGCGGGAGCCGGATATTGCTCTTCTCATTCATCTTAGGGTCATGATAGTCCGGCCATGTATCGGAATCAACCTCACAGCGGCACGGTCCGACCAAGAGCGGCTGGCGTCGCTTCGGCCAGATTGTCTAGAAGGGGAAACTCCGACTTCGGAGCTCGCCGAAAGTTCATAAATCAAGAGGCGACCCTCGAGGCTCTCCTTGAAAAATTCCTGCCCGTCCGACAAAGCAGCCCGCCTATCGCCAAAACCGGACGCACGAAAATTTTTTGACCAACGTGAATCTTCCGCCCGACAATATCAGGGAGGCGCTGAAACAATCATGGAGCGCCGCAGAGGAATTCAAAAATATCCCTTTTGAGGCAATTGAAAGGTTAGTGGGCGAGCGATACTCCAGAGACGGATGGAATTTTAAGTTTTAACAGGCTCTACATCAG
>JBGQBP010000073.1:0-15038 GCA_041494945.1 Binatia bacterium
ATGGACAGGTTCGCGAAGGGAGATAGCTATGGTTTTACTCGATAGCAACATCTTCATCCTCTCGGACACGCCTTCCTATCCACACGCCTAATGCCTTCTTGCGGCGGCAGCAGAAATCAAAAAGATACTAAGACCTTCATCCAGCGCCGCCTCTTTTCAGATTCCCCGGAGCGAGCCTGGTTGTGCTTTATGACCGGCCCTGCGGCATCGAGCGTCGGTTCCACGCCGAAGGGCCGATTGTTAACCCGGCCGAGCTCCGCCCGGCGATCGAGCGCGCGCTCATATTCGTCAAAGAGAAAAAACTCCCGGCGCTGGTTGACGTAATCGACGAGCCGTGGTGAGGGGACGCGTCTGGCCTGGCGACGGATTACCCTTACATTACACTTACCTGGTACCGTCGAGTGCGGTTTCTGACCGCTAGAATTGTTTGACATGCGTACGGTAGTGCCGTACAATCGCTTATGGTTTTCGGGAAGTTCCGGCACAAAGGCCTCAGACGCCTTTACGCAAGTGATGATCCGAGCGGCCTGCCTGCTCATTCCATCAGGAAGATCAAAGCGATTCTGGCTGCTTTGGAATTTGCCGACAACGTTTCGCAAATAGCGACTATGCCGGGCTGGAAACTTCATCCGCTCCGAGGCGGACGAAAAGGCGAATACAGTATTACTATCACGGCCAACTGGCGGATTACTTTCAGACTTGAAGGTAATACCGTAACCGAAGTGAATTTTGAGGATTACCATTAAGGAGGAATAAACCATGCCCATGAAAAACCCGCCCCATCCGGGCGAAATTATCCGGGAGGAGATCATCAGAGCTCTTGGTTTAACGGTAAGTAGTGCGGCCAAAATTCTAGATGTCCGCCGCGCGACGCTGTCGGATGTAACCAACGGCAAGGCGTCTCTTTCCGCTGAGATGGCGCTTCGCCTGGAAAAGGCTTTCGGCGTAAGTATGGATCTGCTCTTGAAGATGCAGGCCGGTTACGACGCCGCCCAGGTCCGAATGCATAGCCACAAGATAAAGGTGAAACGTTACAAACCTGCTGACGCACGGCCTTAATGATAGATTATGGATTTTGAACTGGAGGTGAGGGCAAATTCTCATGGCGGACGATCGGCACAGAATTTTTCGCGCAGCGGTCGAGCTTCCCGACGACGAGATCGACCTCGGACGAGCGGCGCTGGTGATCGCTCAGGAAGAGTATCCGACTTTAGACTTTCAAACTTATCTTGAGCGCTTGGACCAACTTGCGGCGGTGGTCCGCGACCGTTCGGCCGGAGAGAACAGTCCCTATCGTCTGATCGCGTGTCTCAACTACGTTCTCTTTACCCAGGAAGGCTATCGTGGAAACCACGACGATTATTACGATCCCAGAAATAGCTTTCTGAACGACGTCATCGAGCGCCGAATCGGGATACCGATCGCGCTCTCCGTTCTCTACATGGAGGTGGCGCGCAGAGCCGACCTGAGACTCCACGGCGTCGGCTTCCCGGGCCATTTTCTCGTCAAGTACGCGGGCGACGAGGGCGAGATCGTCGTCGATCCTTTCGACAAGGGCGAGGTGCGCACAACCGAGGAGCTTCAGAAAATGCTCGACCGGCTCTACGGCGGCAAAGTTCGATTGCAGCCTGAGTTTCTCTCCCGCGTTTCCAACCGTCAGATCGTCCAGCGGATGCTCGCCAACTTAAAGGCCATCTACATGCGCCAGGAAAATTTTCTCAAAGCCGTTTCCGTCGTCGAGCGCCTGGTGATCCTGGACCCGATTTCGGCCGACGAGATCCGCGACCGCGGCCTGCTCTATCTCAAGCTCGAACGCTTTCCAGAAGCGGTCGACGACCTGGAAACCTACCTTAGACTCATGCCCGACGCCGCCGACGCCGAGGAAATATTGGAGCAGGTGCTGGCTCTCAAAGAGCGGCCGGCGCAGGTGCACTGAAGTCCGGCTCTCCGGCTCTTCGTTCCTTATCTGCCTAAATGAATCGCGTTTAAGATTGCGACCGGCTGGCGGCCTTGAAAGACGAGGCGAAAGACGTGGTGATGAAAAAATCTTTGGCGAGGTTGGTGACGAGCTTCAACGGGCGGATTTTCCAGAGGCGCATGTCTCTCAACTGCTCTACGGTGTTGCCCCAGAATCGCTGAAGATCCTGTCTGGAGTAAACGGCGCGGTTGCTGAACACGTCGAACTTGACGTGCGGCAGGCTGAATTTTGACGGCAGAACATGCCGCAGGCGAGCGTAAGCCGCCTGCCATTCCTGGACTTTGCTTCCCGCCCAGGCGTTTTTATGGATGCGCGACATCTCGTCGAGCTGGCGGGCGGCTTCTCCGTCCTGCGTCACGTGGCTGCGCAACTTTTGCAGCCTTTTCTGAAGCGTCCCCCACTTTCGCAGGAATGAATTCAAGTCCTCGCGGCTGACCAGAGCCTTCGAGCACAACTCTTCGAACGGATCGAGCAGGGCTTTTGCCCGCGCCGGCAGCGCCGCCTTGGCGTTGTTGTAGGTTTTTTGCCATTCGGCGATCTTCAACGACTGCCAGATCTCTCCTTGAATTCTCTGAATCTCTTCCAGCCAGCGTTCTTCCCGCTCGCTCTTCTTCCGCGTCTGGAGCCAGACTTCTTCCATCTCTTTTAGGAATTTGGCCCAGGAGATGAAAAGCTGGGTAATTTCTTTGGCGCGCTTCCAGGCGTGCGTCGGAAGAGAATCGACGGCAAAACCGGGACGGCGCGCGGTCCGGTCTTTCAAACGGAAGAAACCCGCGATCATCGGGTGCTCCTTTTCGATGATCGCAGCGTTCTTGTACCAGAAGAAGACCGACATGAGATTCCAATAGACCTTGGGTTTGTGGCTCCAGCGCGAGAGAATGCGGATCATGTTCTCCTTGCTGTAAAAACTTTTCCAGGCCTCTTCATACGCCTCCGTCCATTCCTCGGCGCTCATGCGGGGATGTTGAATGGTGGCGTGGAAGGAGTCACGCTTGTTGAAGTCGGGGTCCATCCAATCGCCGCGCTGCTTCATCTCTTTGTGGTCCTGAGAGCCCGGCAGCGGCGTCAGCATGAAGAAAGAAGCCTGGTCGGGTTGGATCTCGTTCATCAGATATTCGGCGTCGCGCTTCACGCCTTCTTTGGTGTCCCAGGGAAGTCCGATGATGTAACCGGTGTGAACCACGATGCCGGCGTCGTGCCACTCTTTGATGATGCCCTGATACTCTTCGACCTTGTTTTGGGCTTTTCCTTCGGCCTTGAGGTTCTCCGAGTTGACGCTCTCCATTCCGATAAAGACCTGCGTGCAGCCGGCCTTGGCCGCCAGCGCAACGAAGTCCTTGGGCTTCTTGGCCAGGTCCACCTGCATCATGAAGGTGATCTTGATGCCTTCTTCTCTGAGCTTGATGATCTCCTCGAAGGTCTCGCGCCAGAGTTTCTTACGCGCGAAGTTGTCGTCGGTAAAAAAGTAAAATGTCACGCCGTGATCGAGGTAGTTTCGCCGCGCCAGCTCGGCGATGCTCTCCGGGCTGCGCTCGCGCATCTTGCGCCCTTGCACGTTGATGATCGTGCAGAACGAGCAGGCAAACGGGCAGCCGCGCGAAGTGTCCGCCGTGCCGAACTGCGGCTTGGCGAAATGCTTCATCGTCTTGGGGCTCGTCACCGGCAGCGGCGCGTCGTTGATATCGACGAGGTTTTGCAGATCCCCCGCGTAGTGATAGAGCGGCTTAAGCTGTCCGCTCAGGCAGTCGGTGAGGATTCCCTCCCATTTTCCTTCCACCTCGCCGGAGATGGCGGTGATGCCCTCGCGGAATAGCTCCTGGATATCGGGCTCCTGCTCGCCCAGCATCGAGACGGTCCCGCTGGTGTGGAATCCCCCCATGAGGACGTCGATGCCCTGGGCGCGGAACTGCTTGGCTAAATCGAATGCGCGGGGAAACTGGTTGGTCTGAACGCCCACGAGGCATACGAGCAGCTTCGTTCCGGCGCGCCGGCTCCAGTGGATGATTTTCTTGACCGGCAATTTTTCCGCCGTCTCGTCGAACGTTACGACCTCGATCTCGATGTCTCCGAGAGCCCGGCGTTGCTTCACATCCTCGGTCAACCCGTTGAGAACGTTCAGGGTATTGCTCGGCAGAACGCCGCGCCAAAACCGGATCACGTATCCGTCGTCGTCGTACTTGGACGGTTTGATGAGAACGATTCTGAATTTATCGATGGCGGGACTCTTCTCCGGCTGAAGGTTGTGCCGGACGCTTGTAAGTTGGATAGACATAACCTAAGATAAACGCACTTGTCCCGTTAGTCCTTTAGAATTTAACAGTCGCTCAGGGGTTATGTCAAGGCAATTATGCCCTATTTCCCC
The DNA here is from genome assembly GCA_041494945.1 of Binatia bacterium. GTDB lineage: Bacteria > Desulfobacterota > Binatia > UBA9968 > UBA9968 > JAJPJQ01. Next base: position 4,341 of record JBGQBP010000073.1, read on the forward strand.
GAGGGCCGCGCCGGCAGATTGAATGATCCGTCTGTTTCGCGTCTCGAAGATCTATCCGCCCGACTATCCCGCGCTTGTCGATATTCATTTAGAAATTGAGAAGGGGGAATTTGTTTTTCTCAGCGGCCCGAGCGGGGCCGGCAAGACGACTCTCTTGAAACTCCTCTTTAGGGGAGAAGAAGCGACCGACGGGCAGATCGTCGTCAACGGCCGCAACGTCGGTCGATTGGACGCCGGCGGCGTCGCCAAACTGCGCCAGGAAATCGGTCTTGTCTTCCAGGAATTCAAGCTGCTGCCCAACATGACGGTTCTCGACAACGTCGCGCTGGCGGCGGAGGTCGTCGGAACCCCCGCGCGCGAGAGCCGCAAAAAAGCATTCAACTTGCTGCGGGAGCTGGGCCTCAAGGACAAGCACGATGCCAGGCCGGCTATGCTCTCCGGCGGCGAGCAGCAGCGGGTTGCGATCGCGCGCGCACTGGTCAACGAACCGCTCCTGGTTCTCGCCGACGAGCCCACCGGGAATCTCGATCCTGAAGTGGCGGAGGAGACGATGCGGCTCTTTGCCAGGATTCACGCGCAAGGCGCCACGATCATGATCGCCACGCACGATCCGGGACTCGTCAAGCGGTTTCATCACCGGGTGGTCATGCTGCAACGAGGCTACCTGATCCACGACCCGAAGGTCGCGGGCGAGGCTTGGCGGTGAAGCTATCTCAAGTCGCATTCGTGTTTCGCCGCGTCTTCAATAGCTTCAGGGAAGTGCTCTGGACGCACGTCCTGACTTCGGGAACCATGGCGATGACGCTCTTCATCTTTGGCGGATTTCTCCTCGTCCAGGAAAATCTCGAGGGGCTCGTCCGGGGGTGGGGGAGCCGAATTCAGATTTTTGCCTACCTGGAAAATAATCTCGCCGCGGCGGAAGTCGAGCCGCTCGTCAGCCGCGTCCGCGCCTATCCGGAAGTCGAGAGCGCGCGCTTTATCTCGCAGCGGGAAGCGTGGGACAGCTTCAAGAAATCGCTCGGCGCCGGGTCCGGCGTGATCGAGGGACTGTCGGCCGATGCCTTGCCCGCGTCGCTGGAGATCGCGCTGAAGGCGAGCTACCGCGACCACGATTCGCTCTCCGGCGTGGCCGGGCGTCTGCGCGCGGAGAAGGGGATTTCTGAAGTCGAGTACCCGCAAGAGTGGATGGAAAAATTCAGCGCGCTCGTTTTGGGAATCGAGTGGGCGAAGTGGATTCTCGGCGGATTTCTTTTCCTGGCGACGCTGTTGATCGTCGGCAACACGGTCAAACTCGCGATCCTCGCGCGCCGGGAAGAGATCGAGATCATGCGGCTCGTGGGCGCGCCGTCGATGGTCATCCGAATGCCCTTTCTCATCGAGGGGATGATCCAGGGGATCTTCGGCGCGGCGCTGTCGCTGCTGTTCCTGTGGCTGCTGTTTCTGTTCTTGAAGTCCCAGCTCCCGTTGACGCCGGAGATTTTCATGGACCGGGGCCAGCTTCGTTTTCTCGCGCCCGAAAGCGCCGCGCTGCTGTTTTTGTTGGGCTGGGCCATGGGCGCGTTCGGCAGTTTTTTTTCTCTGGGGCGGTTTCTTCCGAGATGGTGAGCTGCGCGCGCGGGGGCACGCCAATGCAAAATGCAGAGGTCAAATTTCAAAATGCAAATTGAAAGAAAGAAACATCTGCTCTTATTGACTTTTACACTTTGCAGTTTTCATTTTGCAATGAGCCCAATTTTTCTCCCGAGCCCGTTCGTCCGCGCCGCCGAGGCCGACCGGGATCTGGAAGGGATCAAGAAAAAAATCGAACGCGAGCGCCAGGGGATCACCACGGTCAAGAAAAAAGAGGGCTCGGTCCTGGAGAGCCTGGGTAAAATCGACAGCGAGCTGGACAAGAAAAACAAGGAGCTTAAAAAAATCAACGGCGCGCTCGATTCCATCCTAGCCGACATCAAGAAAAAAGAAGCCGAGGCCCGGAAGATCGACTCCTCGATCGACGTGAGAAAAGATTTATTACGGCATCGGGCGGCGGCGCTCTATAAATGGCAGCGGATGGGAACTCCTTTCGTCCTGCTCAACGGCGCCGGTTCGATGGCCGAGTTGATGCAGCGCAGGCACTATCTCCAGGCAACTCTGAGCTACGATCACGCGCTGGTCGATCGGCTGAGCGACGAATCCGAGCGCCAGCAGGCGCTGAAGAAAGAGCTGGAGCAAAAAAAAGAAGAGATGGGCCGGCAAAAAAAGGCGCTCACGAACATCAAGGAATCCATCCGCCAGGACAAGCAGAAAAAGCAGGAGATGCTCGCGAGCCTCCGGCGGGAAAAGGAAACGCGCCAGCGCGCGCTGAAGGAACTCGAGCAGGCGGCCCAAAGGCTGCAAAAAATGATGGACGAGATCAGCCGGCGGTCGGCCGCCCTGCCCAGGGAATCTTCTTCGGGCACGGGCCTTGAGGCGATGCGGGGCAAGCTCGAGTATCCCGCCCGGGGCGCGGTAACGAGCGGATTCGGCAAGACGCAGCACCCCGAGTTTTCCGCCGAGCTGTTTCGCAAGGGCATCGACATCGACGCTCCGCTGGGAGAAGAGGTCAGGGCCGTCGAAGCGGGCAAAATCGTCTTTGCCGACCGCTTTTCCGGCTACGGCAAGATGATGATCATCGATCACGGCCAGCGCTACTACACGATTTATGCCCACCTAGCGGACCTTTTTAAGAAATCCGGCGACCCGGTCCGCAAGGGCGAGCCGATCGCGCTGGTCGGCGACAGCGACTCGCTTGCCGGCGCGCGGCTTTACTTCGAAATCCGCAAGGACGGGAAACCCGTGGACCCGGCGCCATGGTTTAGAAAGTGATTGGCATTTTTTTATTCTTTGAGATACATTGAACGCTCAATTAGATTATTTCCGTTCCGAGGGAGAGTGCCATGAAGTTGGTCAGTAAGCATAGGTTTTCGTTACTATTGGTCTTGTTTTGTCTCGGCCTAGTTTTTGTTTTCAGCGGGCAGGTCGTCACGAATGTTTCCGCGATCCCGCGCGAGGACTACGAGACGCTCGAGGCCTTCACCAGCATTCTCTCGATCGTCAAAAAGAACTACGTGGACGACGTCAACTCTAAAGATCTCGTCATCGGTGCGATCAATGGGATGTTGAGCTCGCTCGACCCGCACAGCGCCTATCTGACGCCCGAGCTTTACAAAGACCTCCAGATGGACACGCAGGGAAGATTCGGCGGTCTGGGAATCGAGATCACCGTCCGCAACGGCGTTCTTACCGTGGTCTCTCCGATCGAAGATACACCTGCCGCCAAAGCCGGCGTTAAATCCGGCGATCAGATCATCAAGATCGAGGACGAGTTTACCAAGGACATGACGCTGGTGGACGCGGTCAAAAAGATGCGCGGCAACAAGGGGACCAAGATCACCATCGCGATCAAGCGTGACGGCGTGGCGGAGCTTTTGACCTTTAACCTCGTGCGCGACGTCATTCGGGTGCAAAGCGTGCGCAGTCGGGTGCTCGAAGAAGGCTACGGTTACATCCGGCTGGCCCAGTTTCAGGAGCGCACCGACCGCGACCTGCAAAAGGCGCTGGAAAAACTCACCCAGGAGAAAGGCGGTCTCAAGGGACTGGTGCTCGATATGCGCAACAATCCCGGCGGGCTTTTGACGCAGGCCGTCCGGGTCTCCGACATGTTCTTGGATTCCGGCATGATCGTCTACACCGAAGGGCGGCTGGAAAGTCAGAAGCAGAAATATTTCGCCCACAAGGAAGGCACCTGGAGCAATTTCCCGATCGTGGTGCTGGTGAACGGCGGCAGCGCGAGCGCGTCCGAGATCGTGGCCGGCGCGCTGCAGGATCACAAGCGGGCGGTCATTCTCGGAACCAAGACGTTCGGCAAGGGCTCGGTCCAGACGATTCTGCCGCTCGACGACAACTCGGCGCTCCGGCTGACGACGGCGCGTTATTTCACGCCCAAAGGCCGCTCGATTCAGGCGACCGGCATCGTGCCCGACATCGTGATCGAGAATCCCTCGACACCGGCGGAAGCGAAGGCCGAGGAAAAAAATCGGGCGCTGGGTCTCAGGGAAGAAAATTTGCCCGGCCACCTGCAGAACCAGCAGATCTTGCAGGAGCTGAAGGATCAGAAAGAACAGAAAGAAAAAGAGCTGAAGGACAAAGAGCAGCCGAAGAGCCTCGATAAAGACAAGGAGAGCGAGAAAGCGTCGCCTCAGAGCGGCGGTGAGAACACGGAAAACGACGTCCAGTTGCGGCGCGCCCTGGAGATGTTGAAAGGGTGGGACGTCTTCAAGCAACTGGTGCTGCAGAAACAAGCCGGGTAGGGGAGAAACACAGTGCAAAGATCAAAATGCAAATTGCAAAATGAGGGATAGACAAGCGTTCTGACTTTTGCACTTTGCAATTTTCATTTTACATTTTAATTAGCCCTCCCCCAGAGGGCTAATCGTTTTATCGTGTCCCCATGGGACAAGGAAAAAGGGAACGCAACCTGCCGCTCTTCTCCGACGAGCTGCGCGCCTGCCTCACCGTCAGCGAGCTCAGCCAGATCATCAAAGGCACTCTCGAGCGCGAGATCGAAGAAGTGTGGGTGGTGGGCGAGATCTCCAATTTTCGCGTCCCGCCTTCCGGCCACTTATACTTCACTCTCAAGGACGACAAGAGCCAGATCGGCGTCGTCATGTTCCGGCGCCAGGGAACGCGTCTCGCGTTTCAACCCGAGGACGGGATGGAGGTGCTCTGCTTCGGCCGTGTGAGTCTCTACGCCGCGCGCGGCGACCTGCAGCTCTACGTCGAGATCATGGAGCCCAGGGGCAAGGGCGCGCTCTACCTCGCCTTCGAACAATTAAAGAAGCGCCTCGGCGCGGAAGGACTCTTCGCCGCGGAGAGAAAAAGACCGCTGCCGTTTTTGCCCTGCTCGATCGGCATCGTCACCTCGCTCCACGGCGCGGCGCTGCGCGACATGCTGCGCATTCTCAATGACCGTTTTCCCGAGCGTCGCGTGATCGTCCGGCCGGTCAAGGTCCAGGGGGAAGGAGCGGCGGCCGAGATCGCGCAGGGGATCGACGAGCTCGGCCGTTCCGGGCTTGTCGAAGTCATGATCGTCGGCCGCGGCGGCGGATCGATCGAAGACCTGTGGGCCTTCAACGAAGAAATAGTCGCGCGGGCGATTTTTGCGGCGCCGGTCCCGGTCATCTCCGCGGTCGGCCACGAGGTGGACTTCACCATAGCGGACTTTGTCGCCGATCATCGCGCGCCGACGCCGACGGCGGCGGCGGAGATGGTCGTGGAGCGGAAAGACGATCTCATCGATCACGTCCGCGCGCTCGGCGCGCGCTTTTTCCGCTGCATCGAAAGCAAAGTCGAAGACGAGCGCGACGCGCTCAGGCGATTGGCGCGGAGGCTCAGCGATCCGCGGCGGCGGCTCACGGAAAATCAGATGCGCCTGGATGAATTGTCGCTTGCATTATGGCGTCGCTTTCAGGATCGGATCGCCCGATTTCGCCGGAGGCTCGCGCACGGCTCGGAACGACTCGGCGGTTTGAGTCCTCTAGCCTGTCTCGAACGCGGCTACAGCATCGCGCACAAACTGCCAGAGGGCTCGATCGTGAAAGACAGTGCCACGGTCGCCGTCGGCGACCGGCTACGGGTCACCTTCGCGCGCGGGAAAGCGCTGTGTACGATTGAAGAGAAGGAATGAAGCCGTCGTGGACCCTATTGGTTCTGCTGGGGCTTGTGGCGGCGTCTTCCTTTGCCGCGGAGCCCAACTGGATTATCATCGTCCAGCCCGCTGAGGTTCATCAGGGAGGAATTGCGCAGCTTAGAGTTTCAGCGGGCGGTATCGCCGGAATAAAAGCGCTCCACGGCCAGGATGAGATCACGCTTTTTCCCGGAGAAGACGGCTCATACCGGGCGTTTCTGGGATTCGATCTGGAACAGCGCCCCGGGCCTTTGAAGATCCGTCTCCGCGGCTGGAGCGCGGACGGAAAGGACTGGACAAAGGAGACGACGGTTTACGTCAAGGCCAAAGAATTTCCCCGCGAGACGATCTCGGTCCCGCCTGCTTTCGATCAGCTCGACCGCGCGACGCTCAAGCGCATCGAGAAGGAGCGGGCGGAGCTCGACCGGCTTTGGAAGATTCATAGCCCGCGCCGTCTATGGGACGGCCGCTTCGTCGCGCCGGTGCCCGGAACGATCAGCTCGCCTTTCGGCTTTCGCAGGGTGATCAACGGCTTGGCCCGCGCGCCGCACACCGGCGTGGACTTGAAAGCCGCTCTCGGCAGCGAGGTGGTTGCGGCCAACCATGGCCGGGTCGTTTTTCAAGACGACCTATTCTTCAGCGGCAACAGCTTGGTCCTGGACCACGGCGGCGGGCTCTACACGACGTACTTTCATCTCTCCGAGTTTCGCGCGCAAAAAGATTCCGAGGTCCGGAAAGGCGACGTGATCGGCCTGGCCGGAATGACCGGGCGCGTCACCGGCCCGCATTTGCACTGGGCTGCGCGCCTGAACGGCGCGAGAATCGATCCGATTGAGTTGTTGGAAATAGGAGAAGAAAGGCAAAAGTAAAAAGGCAAAAAAATCGTAACGCTGAAAACGCATATGGCAAAAAAAGAGCAGGAAAAAAAGAAATTCGAACAGGCGCTTGAAGAGTTGGAGAAAGTCGTCGAGCGGCTGGAATCGGGGGAGCTTTCGCTGGAGGACTCGCTCGCGGCCTTCGAAGAAGGCATCGGGCTGGTGAAATTCTGCAACCAGAAGCTGACCGAAGTCGAGAAGAAAATCGAGCTGTTGGTAAAAGACAAGGACGGCAAGCTCCAACTGAGGGCCATGGACGACGCGGCGGGCGAAGAGCCGGAGGACGAGGAGCCTTGAGCGGCGTGTCCACTTTCGACATCGAAAATTATTTGAAAGAGCGCAGGGCGCTGATCGACCGCAGCCTCGACCGTTACCTCAAAGAATCCAAAGAGCGCCCGAAGACGATTCATAAGGCGATGCGCTACGGGCTTTTCTCCGGCGGCAAGCGGCTGCGTCCGATATTAACGCTTGCGGCCGGGGAATTGTTCGGCGGGCGGCAAAAGGCGCTGCTGCCGTTTGCTTGCGCGCTGGAGATGATTCACGTCTATTCGCTGATCCACGACGATCTGCCGGCGCTGGACGACGACGATTTCAGGAGGGGAAAGCCCGCGTGCCACAAGGTGTTCGGCGAAGGCATCGCGCTGTTGGCCGGGGACGCGCTGCTCACCGAGGCGTTTCACTTGTTGACCCGGCCACAAATCGCGCGCGCGCGCGCGCCGGGAGAGATCCTGGAATTGATTCATGAGATCGCTCGCGCCGCCGGCGCCGGCGGCATGGTCGGCGGCCAGGCGGTCGACCTCGAGGCCGAGGGAAAAGAAGTAAACGTCGCCACCGTCGAGTACATTCACGTTCTGAAGACCGGCGCGCTGATTCTCGTTTCGGTCCGGATCGGCGCGACGATCGCCGGCGCGGCGCCCAAAGAAATGCGCCGGGTGACCCGCTACGCGAGGTTGTTGGGGTTGGCATTTCAGATTGCGGATGACATCATGGACATGGCCGACCACGCGGGCGGCGACGGCAAAGGGGAAAAAAAGGCGACGTACCCGGCGGTCGTCGGAATCGCCGCGGCCAAGAATCGGGCGAGCGAGCTGCTCAGCCAGTGCTTGAAGGAAATCGAGGTTTTTGGTAAAAACGCAGACCCACTCAGAGGAATCGCGCGCATCATTGTGGAACGAGCGTTGTAGAAAACTGATGTAGGGGCGGGTTTAAAACCCGTCCCTACAAATTATTTATGTCCAAGCTGCTTGACGCGATTCATACGCCGGAAGATCTCCGCAAGCTTTCCCCCGCCGAGCTTCCCGCTCTGGCCGAAGAGGTGCGCGAGGAGATTCTTTCGGTCGTCTCGGAAGTCGGCGGCCATCTCGCGTCCACTCTGGGCGCGGTGGAGCTGACGCTCGCGCTTCACTACGCCTTCGATACTCCGCGCGACCGCATCGTGTGGGATACCGGCCACCAGGGTTACGCGCACAAACTGATCTGCGGACGGCGGGAGAGGCTCTCCACGATTCGACAGTTGGGCGGCCTCAGCGGATTTTTGAGCCGCGAGGAGAGCGAATACGACGTTTTCGGCGCCGGCCACGCGGGCACGTCGGTCTCGGCGGCGCTGGGAATGGTCGCGGCAAAATCGCTCAGCGGCGCAAACCATAAAGTAGTATCGGTGATCAGCGACGGCGGTCTCAGCGCCGGCCTGACTTTCGAGGGACTCAATCAGGCCGGGCATCTCGGGAAAGACCTGATCGTGGTGCTGAACGATAACGAGATCTTCATCGATCCGCGCGTCGGCGCGTTCTCTTCCTTCCTCAGCAAACAACTGACCACCGACGTGGCGGTCCGTCTGCAACACAACCTCGGCCATCTCGTGCGCACCTTGCCCAAAGTGGGTGAAAACCTTTATCACGTCGCGCGCAAGCTCAAGGAATCGTTTCTCGGTCTGGTGACGCCGGGTTTTCTCTTCGAAGCGCTGGGTTTTCAATACGTCGGTCCGATCGACGGATACGATATGGCGGAGATGATCCAAACTTTTCACAACGTCAAAAAAATCGACCATCCGACGTTGATCCACGTCATCACCCGGAAAGGAAAAGGTTATAAGCCGGCCGAGCAGGACCCGATCAAGTACCACAGCGTGACGCCCTTTCACGTGCTCACCGGCAAAGCGAAGAAAGAGAAGGGGCCGATTCCGAGTTACACCGACGTCTTTGCCGAAGCGTTGATCCGCCTGGCCAAAGAAAATCCGAAGGTCGTCGGCATCACGGCGGCGATGGGCAGCGGCACCGGCATCGACAAATTTTCGCGCGCGCTCCCGGACCGTTCCTACGACGTCGGCATCGCGGAGCAGCACGCCGTCACGTTCGCCGCCGGAATGGCGACCGAGGGTTGGGTTCCGGTCGTGGCGATTTATTCCACTTTTCTTCAGCGCGGCTACGATGAAATCCTCCACGACGTGTGCTTGCAGAATCTCCACGTCGTCTTCGCCCTCGATCGCGGCGGCCTGGTCGGCGCCGACGGCCCGACGCACCACGGAGTGTTCGACTTCGCTTACTTGAGACCGATTCCCAACATGGTGGTCATGGCGCCGAAGGACGAAAACGAGCTGCGGCGGATGCTCAAGACCGCGATCGATCACGACGGGCCGATCGCGCTTCGTTATCCGCGCGGCGAAGGCTGGGGCGTGGAAATGGAAAAAGAGATCCGCCCGCTGGAAATCGGCAAGGGCGAGCTGCTCCGCGATGGAAAGGACATCGCCATCATCGCCGTCGGCAATATGGTCGTGCCGTCGCTCAAGGCCGCTCAGGACCTCGCCCAGTTGGGCATCGACGCGGCCGTCGTCAACGCGCGCTTTGTCAAGCCGCTCGACCGCGAACTATTGCTCGACGTTCTGACGCGGATTCCGCGCGCCATCACCGTCGAGGACAACGTCCTGCAGGGCGGTTTCGGCAGCGCGGTCGCGGAGCTTTTGGCCGACGAAGGAATGACGGGAGTCAGCCTGCGGCGCCTGGGCGTTCCGGACCGCTTCATTCCCCACGGGACGCAGGATGAGCTGAGAAAAATTTGCGGCATCGACAAGGATGCCATCGCGCAGGCGGCGCTCCGCTTGGTCCGGGGAGAGAAGAAGAAAAAAAAGGAGGGATGGGAAAGAGGGAGCGGTTAGATAAGCTGCTGGTAGAGCGCGGGCTGGTCGCCAGCCGCGAAGAAGGCCGCCGTCGGATTCTCGCGGGCGAGGTCCTGGTCGACGATCGGCCGTTCGCCAAGGCCGGCAGCTTGATCGATGCGGATGCTCCGATCCGGCTGAGAGGCAAGGCTCTTCCCTACGCGAGCCGCGGCGGCGTCAAGCTGGAAGGAGCCCTCAGACATTTCCGCATCGAGGTCAAAGACAAGATCGTCCTCGACGCGGGCGCTTCGACTGGCGGCTTTACCGACTGTCTGCTCGCCTTCGGCGCCCGCCGCGTCTACGCGGTGGACGTAGGCTACGGTCAGCTCGACTGGAAACTCAGAAACGATCCGCGCGTCGTCGTTCTGGAAAAAACGAACATTCGTTATCTCGAATCCGGCCGGCTTCCCAAACCTCCTGAGTTTGCCGCGATCGACGTCTCCTTCATCTCCCTCCGTTTGGTCCTGCCGCAAGTTCGAAGCCTTCTCGTCTCGAAGGGCGAGATCGTAGCCTTGATTAAACCGCAGTTCGAGGTAGGCAAGGGTAAGGTAGGAAAAGGCGGCGTCGTGCGCCGGCCCGAGGAACACGAGAGAGTGATCGAAGAAATCAAACAAGCGGCGGGCGCGCTCGACCTCGAAGTGATCGGCGTCGCCGAGTCGCCGCTCGTGGGGCCGAAAGGCAACAAAGAATTTTTTATTTATCTCCGGAAGACCGATTGAATCATGGCTCCTTTCATCAGAGTAGCGCACCGCGGCAGCTCCGGCTCGTACCCGGAGAACACCCGGATCGCGCTGGAGAAGGCGATCGAGGCCGGCGTGGAGGTGGTCGAGGTCGATTGTCAGCTCTCGAAGGACGGCGCCATCGTCGTCATTCACGACGAGCGGCTCCAGCGCACCGCGCGCGCGAACGGTTTCGTTCGGGGAAAAAATCTGAGCGAGCTCAAGAAGCTCGACGTCGGCGCCTGGTTC
>JBGQBP010000074.1:0-14946 GCA_041494945.1 Binatia bacterium
CGCCGGTCGCCAAGGCGGCGGCGGATGAGGCGCACCGTTTGGGCAAGCCGGTGTTCGCTCATTCGCTGGATATTTTCGCGGCGGCCGACGCCGGCTACCAGTCGGTCGAGCATTCGTGGTCGGTGCTTTTTACTTCGATTCAGGATTCGAAGAAAAGGGCCGAGCTGGACATGGCGCGCATGACGAGAAAAATCACCACGCCGGAAGTCCACGCTTACATGGAGCCGGCGATGTTCGACAAGATCATCCGCACGATGGTGGCGAAGAATATCCATTGGAGCCCGACCTGGGGCACTACCTTTCGCCCGCTCTCGCCGCGCTCGGCGCAAATGAGGGAGCGCGAGCTGGCGTTGATCCGAGATCCGGGCCTGCGTTATCTCCCGGCTTACATTCCCAAAGACAGCGAGCAGCTCTATTCTTTTTATGAGAACGCGCCGCCGGAAAAACGCGCTCGGCTGTTGGCCGGCTATAAAATGGTCCAGGATTTCGCCCGGCGCTTTGTCGCCGCCGGCGGCAAGATCCATTTCGGCTCCGACCCGGATTCCATACTTGCGGGCTACGGGCTCCACGTCGAGCTCCAGCTCGCGGTCGAGGCCGGTCTGACGCCGCTCCAGGCGATTCAAGGTGTGAGCTTGAACGTCGCCGAGGCGTGGGGAAAGCAAAAAGACTACGGCAGCGTGGAGAAAAGCAAGGTCGCCGACATCGTGATCGTAAACGGCGATCCGCTGAAGGATATCGCGGCGACGCAACAGGTGGAAAAATTTTTCATGGACGGCAAGCCGGTCGATCTCTCGTTCCATCCGGACTACAAAAATCCTATTCCACGGCCGATAGCAGACAGACCGGGGGAATAGGAAAGAAGAAGGCTCCGCCAAAACGATTGGCGGATCAGCCCCCGCCACAATACACGGCGGGTCCGCCTCAGGAGGATAAGGCTGAAGTAGGCAGAAGATGACAAAAGGAAACGCGACCCTCTGTGCTCTGCTGATGCTTATCACTCTCGCCTCGCCAGCATGGGGGCAGGAGAACAAGAGACTCACGATTATTTCCTATCCGGCCCGACCGCCGAAGCTGCCACTGTGGCTCGCCCGCGACGAGGGGCTCTTCGCCAAGCGCGGGCTGAACGTCGTCATAAAAGAACTGGAATCCAACGACGAGCTGCTCGGCGCGCTGGGCCGGCGTGAAGGCGACGTGTATGCCGCTACGGCGACGCACGTCGTGTCGGGCATCGGCGACGGCGCCGATCTGGTTTTTATCGCCAACACGGGCTACAGCGTGCTTAAGCTCTTGTCGCGCCCGGAAATTACCCGCGCGCAAGATCTCAAAGGCAAGCGGGTCGGCACCGGCGAGGCGGGAAGCAATCAGGACCGGATCACGCGCCAGACACTGCTGCGTCTCGGCCTAAATCCGGATAAGGACGTGACGCTCGTCGCTTTCGGCAGCAGAAGCGTGAATCGCTTGAACGCGCTCGTCGAGGGAAAAATCGACGCGACCACCAGCAACGAGGAAAATATCTACGATCTGGAGCGCAGCGGCGGTCTCTCCAAGGTCCGCGTCCTGGCGGACAACGACAGCCTCAAACTTTATATCGGCGCCGGCGTGGACTTCGCCGTCTCGCGCGCGCTGCTCGCGCGCGAGCGCGAGAGCGTCAAGAATTTTCTCCGAGCGCTGTGTGAAGCCATCGCCCTGGGAAAGAAATCCCGCGAGGCGGCCGATCGCATATATGCCAAGTATCTCGGAGTGAAAGATCCCGCGATGCTCGATTTCATGTACCGAACGTACGTGCAAGGCGCGATTCCCCAGCGGCCGTTACCGAAATCCGAAGTGATCGCTCTCGGCCTGGAAGAATTCGGCGGCAAGCCCGGAGTCAAGGGAAAGAAAGCGGAAGACCTGATCGATACCAGCCTGCTGAGAGAATTGGAGAAGGAAGGGTTCTTCGACCGGTTGTACGGCGACAACAAGTAATTTCTTTCCGGCGCCGCCCACGGTGCTCTGTGGAGAGTCCGAACGGCTCCCCCGTAAGGGTTTATTGACAGCCACTACAATTTCTTAGTAGCTTCGCCAGGTCGATGGACTAAAAAGGAGGACCTGTGAGATTTAGATGGCTTACGGTTTTTGCGGCGCTGTTTCCTTTTCTGTCGGTGAATTCGCTGCCGGCGCAGGATCTCGGCCCTGGCTTCCACAAAGTCAAAGACGGAATTTACGTTTACGCTCCCGACCAGACCACCACGACTTGCAGCATCGTCGTCACCCAGGAAGGCGTCGTGATGATCGATAGCTGCAACAACCCGTTGGACTCGCGCAAGATGTTGGCGGCGGTAAAAAAGGTTACCGACAAGCCGATCCGATTCCTGATCGACACGGAGACCCACAACGATCATACCGGGGGTCATTTCCTGTTTTCTCCGCCGGCCACGATCATCAACCACGAGGGAGCCGGGGAAGCGATGAGAAAAGATTTCGATCCCAAGCGCGTCGAAACACTCGCAGCGCGATCCCCCGAGATGCGCGAGGCCGTGCAGGGCTATAAAATGATCGCGCCGCACATCGAGTACAAGAATAAGATGACGATCAATCTCGGGGAGCGGACCTTCGAGCTTATTTATCTCAAGAACGTTCACAGTGAAGCCGATACGGCGATCTGGCTGCCGAAGGAGCGCGTGCTTTTCGCCGCGTCCGCGGCCAACGTGAGGTGGATGATCAACCTTCGCCCGCACGTTACGATCCCGGATATCCTCGCCGGCTTAAAGCTGATGAGGTCGTTGAATCCCGAAGTCGTCGTTCCCGGTCACGGTCCGCCAAGCACGACGAAAATCTTCGACGAGTACGAGGGCTTCTACACGTTGCTGCTAAAGCGGGTGGGCGACATGGCGCGCCAGGGCAAATCGCTCGAAGAAATCAAAAAAGAGCTCAAGATGCCGGAATACGCCGACTGGGCGGGACAGGACCGATTGGGAGTGAACATCGACGTCGCGTACAAGTCCGTGAAGAACTGATGAGTCGAATGAAGCCGTAGTGAGAGAAAATGAAAGCTGCTTACAAAACGATGAAGAGAATTTGAGTCAGGAGGAGTTCATGAATTTAAAACTTTCGTCCGCGATTTTCTTTTTGGCCTCACTTCTAGCGTTCGCCGCGTACGCGCCGGCGCAGGATCTCGGCCCGCATTACACGAAAATCAAGGACGGTATTTACGTTTACGCGGGGGCGCTCAACGAGGCCAATAGCACGATCATCCTAACGCAGGATGGTGTCGTGCTGATCGACACGGGGCAGAGCCCGAAGGACACGCATATCGTCGCGGCGGCGATCAAGAAACTGACCGCCCAGCCCGTCCGGTTCATTATCCATACCGAGCCGCATCCCGACCATATTATGGGCGATTTTGTTTATTCGCCGCCGGCTATCGTCATCGCGCATAAGGGGGCGACGGAGTCGGTGAAACAATCCGATTCCTTTACGCCGGAACGCATCGAGAAGCAGATGTCCGAGTCGGCCGAGATGCGTGGCGCATTCAAGGGCTTTCGTCTGATCACGCCGCACATCGAATACCGCGATAGGATGACGCTCAACGTGGGCGAACGGACTTTCGAGCTTTATTATTTAAAAAATGTTCACAGCGAGGCGGATACCGCGATCTGGCTGCCCAAGGAGCGCGTGCTTTTCACGGCGGCGTCTGTCGGAGTAAAGCGCTTCGGCAATCACCGTACTTTGGTCAGTATCCCGGATACCATGAGCGCCATCAAAATGATGCGGGCGCTCAATCCAGAGGCCGTGATACCCGGCCACGGTGTTCCAGGCTCGGTCAAAATCCTTGACGATATGGGAAGATATTACAACCTGCTTATGGAAGGCGTCGGCGCGATGGTAAAAGCCGGCAAGTCGCTCGACGAGATTAAAAAAGAATTGAAGATTCCGGGCACCGAGGACTGGGAAGGCAAGGACCGCTTCCCGAACAATATCGAAGCGGCTTATCGTGGAGTGACGGGGAAATAGCGATGAGAATAAATTTTCTGGCGCCGGCTGTCTTTGGATTTATGTTGCTGATCCCGGGCAGAGTCGGCGCGATCACGCCGGAAAAACCGGAATTCAACAAACTGGCGGACGGCGTTTACGCTTACGTCGGCAAGCTGAACGACGCCAACGCCATGGTCGTCGTCACGTCTCAAGGCGTCGTCGTGATCGACACCGGCAACAACCAGCCGGAAACGCGCAATATTCTCAAGCACATTCAGAGCGTCACCCAACAGCCGGTGAGATACGTGATCATCACGCAAAATCACGGCGATCACATCGGCGGCACGCCGCTCTTCTCGCCGCCGGCGACGGTGATCCTGCACGAGCGAGTGGCCAAGGACTGGTCGTCCTGGAAGTCTTATCAGGTCAACACCTGGCGCAAGCGCTTCCCGGATCGGACCGAGGCGCTCAAAGACTTCCACCCCTTGGACGCGGCGGTGACTTTTTCCGATCGCATGACGCTCCGTCTCGGCGGTAAAATCATCGAGCTGATCTACGTCGATGACACGTACAATCCCGGGGACATCGCCGTGTGGCTGCCGCAGGACGGCGTGCTGCACGGCGGCTTCGCAGCCTACAAAGAGCGCCATCCCGACATCCGTCCCGATTACAGCCACGGCACGACCGTGGGAATGCTGAAGCAGTTGGAAGCTCTCCTCGCCTTGAAGCCCAAGGTCGTGGTGCCCGCCCACGGTCCGGTGATGAACTTCGGCGATCTGCAAGCCATGGTCGATTATCTCCTGCTCGCGCGCCAGCGCGTGCGCGGGATGATGGAAAAAGGAATGCCGCTGGACGCGATCCGCAAGCAGTTCCACATGAACGAATACAAGGGTTGGGACCGCGAGGCGCATTTTCCCGTCATCGCTTCCACCATTTACCGCGAGTTGAGAGGCGAGGGGCCGGAGATCACGCCGGTGACGGAGAAAACCGTGCGGGGCAAGATCGCCAAGATCGAAGAGGAAGGAAGATATCTCACCGTCACGACCGATGCCGGCGGGCAGCTTCCGCTCAGGATTTCGAACGCGACCGATATCGAAGGAGTTCCCGACCGCTCCCATTTCAAAGTCGGAATGAGCTTTACCGCATTGTACGAAGAGCAGAAGGAGCGCAACGAAACGTTACAGATAAAGCTGGAGCCATAAGACGGGGTTTTTTCTGCTGTTGCCGCCGCTCGGCTTGTCGCGTTCGCCCGCCTAGCTCGTCGTGCGGCTTCCTTGAAGGCGGCGACCCGAGATGTTAAATAGGATCTTCGAGTGGTCGCATAGCTCAGTTGGTTAGAGCGCGCGCCTCACATGCGCGAGGTCGTAGGTTCAACTCCTACTGCGACCACCATCCTTTATCAAGAAGCAAACTTCGGCAGCACCTCCTTTGCCATGATCTCCATCGAGGCAAGGATTTTTTTCTGCTCCAGCGTGGCGAAGTTCATCAAGAAGATGATGTAGTTCGTCCCGGTCGCGCGGATCTCTTCGATCTGCTCGATGCAGTGCTTCGGGTCGCCGACGAGAAGCATTCTCTGCTTGTAAAGCTCGTCGTAATCGCGCGGCCTCACGGCGAGCCGCGCCGTGAGATAAGGCACCATGCCCTCGCGGGCGTTTTTGTCCGCTTCTTTTTCCGTCGCGGCAACATGGGTGTGGAAGCACTGGACAACGTTGAACTTGGCGGGATCGTGCCCGTTCGCCGCAAGCGTGTTCTTGTAGAAGACTATCTTCTGCTTCATGTCCGCGATGTCTTTGCAGCTCGCGTAGGGAATGCCCAGAATCGGGTAGCCCAATTCGCCCGCGACTTTATACGACCCTTCGCTCAGCGCCGCGAAGAATAACGGCGGCGTCGGCTTCTGCACCGGCACGACGTTAAGATTGACTCCGGGAATTTGATAATATTTTCCGCGGTAGGAAATCCTTCCTTCGCTCCACGCCATCTTGACCACTTCCAACCCTTCCACCAGTAGATCGCGGTTGTCTTCCTTGACGCCGAATCCGACCAGCTCCGGCGGCGTTCCTCTGCCGACGCCGAAATCGAGCCTGCCGCTGCTCAGCACATCGACCATCGCGTATTCTTCGGCTGTCAGAATCGGATTGCGGTAGGGAAGCAGTGACACGGCCACGCCAAGGCGTATTTTCTTTGTCCGCTGGGCGGCGACGGACATGATCACCGGCGGAGAGGGAACGACGCCGAAGAAATCGAAATGGTGCTCGCCGAACCAGAAGCATTCGTAGCCGAGCGTCTCCGCCCACTCGACTTGCTCCAAAATCTGCTCGTAGTAATCGCCGAGCGACTTATTCGCCTGAGGATGATAATCGCCGATGACGAACATCCCGAACTTCACCCTTGCACCTCAGCTTTCACGGACGGCGGCGCGGCGGAAGCAGACCTGTTCCATTCCCAGAGGATGACGAGGAGACCGGCGGCGAAACCGGCGGCACCAACAATGAGCGACGCGCCGCTCCACTTGGGAAGCAGCAAGAGCAACGACGCCATGCCGAGCGCGCCACGCTTCCACCAGCCCAGCGGACGGAAGAGATAGCCGGCGCAGCCGGCGCCGAGAAAAAAAACTCCGAGAGATGCCGTTAAGACCGCGAGGATAATTTCGGTCGGCGTTCCCACGAGGATCAACGCCGGGTGGAAGGCGAAAACGAAAGGAACGATGTAAGCCGCGATGCCGAGTCTCATCCCGGTCCAGCCGGTCCTCCAGAAATCCGCTTTGGCGATCGCCGCCGCAACGTAGACGGGCAGACAATCCGGCGGCGTGATCAAGGAAATCATGCCGAAGTAAAAAAGAAAAAGATGCGCGGCAAGCGGAAGGATGCCGACCTGAATGAGAGCCGGCGCCGCCAGGACCGCCAGCATGATGTAGACGACGGTGGTCGGCAAAGGCAACCCGAGGAAGAGACAGCCTAAGGCGGTGAGAGTGAGGAGCAGCAGGGCGTGCCCGCCGGAGATCGTTACGAGCAGCAGAGAAAGTTTGAACGCGATGGCTGAGAGTTGGAGCGCGCCGATCACGAGCCCGGCCAGCGCGGTGATGACGGTGATGTCGAGCATCGTGCGGCCGGTCTCTTCGATCGCGGTCAGAATTTTTCCGAGCGACGGTCTGGTCTCTTTCTGAAATGCGCCGACAACGAAGACGGCGACGACCGCGGCCATCCCGGCTTTTCCCGCGCTCCAATCCGCAACCATGAGTGCGTAAACCAAAATGAAGAGCGGGATCAGAAAAACCCATCCGCGCCGCATCACGGCGCGAAATTTTGGAATGTCGGCGGCGGGAAGGCCGGCGAGGCCGCGCCTGGCCGCTTCCAAATCCACCTGGACGAAGAGCGCGAGGTAATACAGACAAGCAGGAATCGCTGCCGCGAGCGCCACCTGGCCGTAGGAAATATTCAGAAACTCGGCCATGAGAAAAGCCGCGGCGCCCATCACCGGCGGCATGATCTGCCCGCCGGTCGAAGCGACCGCCTCGATCGCCGCCGCCATGTGCGCCGCATAACCCGTGCGCTTCATCAAAGGTATGCTGATCGCGCCGTTGACCGCGACGTTGGCGACGGCGCTGCCCGAGACCATGCCGAACAGAGCCGACGAGACGATCGACACCTTGGCCGAACCGCCCCGGTAGCGGCCCATCGCCACCAACGCGAGGTCGATCAGAAATTTGTCGCCGCCGACTGCGTAGAGCGCCTGGCCGAAAAAGATGTAGGCGACGAGGATGCTCGCGGCGACGTCGAGCGGCACGCCGAGGATGCCGCTGGAATCGAGATAGAGATAAGTCGCGATCCGCGCCCACGAGGAGCCTTTCGCGTTTAGGAGACCGGGAAAAAGATAAGCGAACTTGGCGTAGAGAATGCACGCCAGCGCGACCCACGCCAAGGTTCCGCCGGCGACTCGCCGTGTCGCTTCGAGCACGAGCAGGACAGCGAGACCTCCGAGAATCCAACGATCGGGCGAGAGAGCGCCGAGCCGATAGGCGATGATCGGATACATGACTGCGACGTATCCGCCCACGACGAGACCGGCCGCGGCAAAAATCCAGTCGTGCCACGGGACGCGATCGCCGGGTTCCTTGGCTCTCGCCTTGACGGAGAGGAAAACGCTCGCCAATGCCAGCGCGAGAAAGAGACCGAGATACTGTTGATTGAAAAAGGCCCAGGGCAGGCTGTGCTGAATTCCCAAAGCCCACAAGGAGCCCAGGACCGTGAGGCTGCTGAGAAGCACCCTCGCAATCACGGCCGCGACGCCGCTCAACGCCCTGAACTTCGAAGCGGAAGAAAAATCGTCACTCACGCAGTTGTCCCGTGATCGAGCGTCGGCGGTGAATTTACGGATTCACGGCCAGCAGCTTTTTCTGCGCCTCGTCCATCTTTGCGGACCAGACTCCTTTTTCCTTGTAGAACTGCACCGCCGCCGGATGATACGGGATCGTCACGTCGGGGTACACGGCTCGTTCTCTGGTCCATTCCACAAATCCAGGATGGAGGGGGGGCAGCTTCGCGATGTTGTCCCAGATGGCCTTCAGCGCGGCCTGCACCACCGCATCGGGAAGCGCCTTATGGCCGATAAGGTAGATGTCGTAGGTGTATGCGCAGGTATCTTCGACGATGCCGGTTGATGAACCGGCCTTGACCGTCGATAGATAGTAACCAGGCACCGCCTTTTTGATGCGCTCGTCGCCTTGCGGCGAGCAGTCTAGCGGGATGTAGCGGATACCCACCGCGGCGTCGGCTTCCTTGACCTTTGCGGAGCCGATGGCGTGCGTGGTGACATCGGCGCGTCCCTGGACAAGAGCATCGACGCCTTCGTTGATGGCGGGAACCGGTACAACCTTGACGTCATTCCAGGTGAGGCCGCCATTGGACAGGGAGCCAAAGACGTTGTACCAGGCGGCAAGCTGCGCTGGATATTCGCCCGTAACGCGTTTCCCTTTAACATCGCGGATGGTCTTGATCGGCGAGTCTTTCCTGACAATGAGGCTGCTTCTCAACGGCGAGCCGCGCATGATCAGCCGACTGCTGGGCGTATGGGGATAAGGATTTCTTCCGCCGATCTTCAACTTGTCCGGCCCTTGGTAAGCGAGCGCCATGTCCACCGCGTTGACGATGCCGAAGTCGAGCTCGCCGCTCTCGATGAGCGGCAGGTACGTGCTGCTGCCGGTATAAGGCTGAACCGTCATCTGAAAAGGAGATCCGCTGCTGACCACGTTGGCCAGGCCGCCGGCGAGCGAGTAATAGATTGAGCCCGCTGGATTCGATCCGAGGCCCACGGAACGGGGAAGTTGCTGGGCCTGCGCGGCGCCGGTCTGGAGCAACACGGCTAAAAGAACAACGACGAGTATGGAGCGCATGGATGTCCTCCTTTTCGACTCAAATTGTCGTGCGGGGCTTCATGCCGTGGCGACTTTGGAAATCACCTCGCGCGGCGGAAATTTTTTGTTGATCAGCTTGTACTGAAAGGCCACGTTCATCAACGGCTGGAGATCGCTTTCCTGGATCCTCTTCTCGAAAGCGGGCAGCGCCATCAGCTGCAGGAACTCAGGCTTGAGCCCCGTGTTTTTCGCGATCGTCGCCTTCGCCTCTTCCGGGTTGGCGTTGTGGGCGTCGATCCCTCGACCCAAGGCCGTGGTGAATGCTTTCACGGCATCCCCGTTCTTCTGAGTCCATGCCTCGCTGGAGAAATAGGAGGCGATCAACAGCCGCGGGGCGATCCCTCCCAGAGGGTAGCCGAGCACCCTGGTCTTGTTGTTCACCTTGGATGGAACCGTCACGAACGGCTCCACCGCGACGAAGGCGTCGATGTTTTTCTGGACCAACGCCGGCTCCATCTGCGGGAAAGGGACCTCGACCCACTTGACCTTGGAAGAGTCGCCGCCGTTGCTGTCGATCCAGTGCATGCCGGAAGCTTGGATGATATTGCTCAAGGTGTTGGCGGCGATGGTCTTGCCGCTGAGATCTTTGGCGCTCTTGATCGGAGAATCCACTGCCACCTGGAAACCGAAGACGTCATTGGTGCCGCGCTTGTTGATCGCGCCGTTGGCGATAAAGCGATAGTCGAAGCCCTCTAGATGACTCTGGTAGACGGAGATCACGTTGGACCAGCCGATGTTGAGCGCTCCCGAGACCAGGGCGGGCTGTATCGCCGCTCCACCGACCATCGCGGTGACGTTGATATCCAGGCCCGCATCTTTGAAAAAGCCCTTCTCCTGGGCCAGGAAGAAAGGCGAAAGATCGCCGATCTTCATCGTGCCGACCTGAAGCTTGGTCTCGGCCGCACGCAAATCTCTCGGCAATAACATAGCTCCCGCAGTTGCGAGAGTCCCGCCGAGAAATTGGCGCCGGGTCAAAGCTCGCGCGTCGATCCCTACGATGATTTTCTTCATCCGACACCTCCTGGAAGGAATTGGCCGCATTCTAGGGCGAAACTCGTGCCGCCTGCAAGGTCGTTACTCGTATAGTCGTTATTCGTTATTCGAGTCAACGAATCAACGAGCAACGAATGACGATGAACGCGGCTGCCGGTCTTGACAGTGAGCAGCCTCGCCGAATAGATATTAGCAACGATTGCAGGAGGAGCGATGGCTTCATCTCACCGAGCGGGCGTTCCCGCGTTCGATGCCGCCGAGCTCGATGAGCTTAAGCGCAAGCTCGTCACGGCCTGCCACATCCTCGACCGCGAGGGCATCACCGACGGCTACGGCCACGTCAGCACGCGCGTGCCGGGCACGAATGTCTTTCTAACGATCGCCAACGTGAGTCCCGGCTGCGCGACCATCGAGAGCCTGATTATGCAGGATTTCGACGGAAAGTATCTTGGCGGCGCACAGACGCCGCCCAACGAATGGCCGATCCACGCATGCGTGCTGAAAGCCCGGCCTGACGTCATGAGCATTTGCCACACACACTCGGTATGGAGCACGCTCTTCAGCGTGCTTCCGATAAAGCTCCGGCCGCTGCACCACTATGGAAAATTTCTCTCGGCCGACGGACCGCCGGTCTATCAGGCCGCGGGACTCGTTCGTACCGTCGAGCGCGGCGAAGAGTTGGCGAAGACGCTCGGCGACGGCCCGGTTGTTTTGCTGCGCGCGCATGGCGACACGGTCGTCGGCGCCAGCATCGAGCAGGCCGTGCAGCGCACCGTCCGTTTGGCAAAGCTCGGCCAGCTGGCTCACTTGGCGCTGCTTCACGGCGAGCCGCGTTACTTGAGCGCCGAGGAGCTGGAGACTTTCAGCGCAGACGAGCGTTTCCCGCTGCGGGGTTGGGAATATTTCGTGAGCCGATTGAAAAACCGGGATTAGGAAACGGAATTCGGAGGAACAAGCGATGGCTCCGCAATCTGAGATGATTTCGTCGGTGGAATTCGTCCAACGGCTCAAAAAAGAGATTCAGGCGTTTCCCAAGATTCGCATCAAGCATCCGTTCTTGAAAGCGGTATGCAACGGCACAGCGACCCTGGATCAGATACGCGCCTGGGCGATCCAGGACTATCAGTTCCGCGCCGCCGTGCCGCGCATCGCGATGATGCGCTACTTGGCGTGCAACGATACGGAGATCGCTCAGAAACTTTGGGGCGTGGTCGAGGAAGAAACCCGCGGCATGGACACGGGCAGCGCCGGCCACAACGAACTGGCGATCCGATTCGCTGAGTCCCTCGGTCTCACGAAGAACCAGCTCGAAAATGCCGAGCTTCGCCCTACCACTGCAGCGCATCTTTATTACGTCGAGTTGATTATTCACACGCTGCCGTGGTTTGTCGTCATGTCGATCCAGATCGGAGCCGAAGGAACCTTCGGTCCCGCCGCGGCGGCGTTAGGCCAGGGGTTCATGAAAAACTACAACATGAAACCTGATGACGTCCGGTTTTTCACCGTACATACGGAGGCCGATGAAGCGCATGGCAGTCTCGCGGAGGAAATCGCGGTCCGCTACATCACCTCGCCCCATCTTCAGGAGCTGACGCGCAAGCATACGTTTCGAAGGATGGAGCTTCTTTACGACATCTGGACTTTGGATTAGGCAGGCCGGTGAAAAAGGCCATATGCTTCGTTGCGCTCGTTTTGCTCGCTCCAACGTACTCAGTAAAGTACGCCTTCGCTCGCAAACCTTCGCGCGCCTCGCCTCTGGACCTTTTTGACCAGCCTGCAAGAGTTTCAACAATTGGAGACTGGGGATTACGCGACGGGATCTGAAACGCCCTAAACCTTCCTACAAATCGCGAGTGCTCTCAGCGAATAATTCTTCGATCTTTACCTTTTCTTTCGTCAGCCCCTGCTCGTGCGAGTAATCGACCAGTCGCTCGAGCATCGGCCGGTTGGCGTTAATGCCGTAGGCGAAGGGATCGTCGCCGACGATTTCTCGCGTCATCGCGAGATATTCGCGGCCGAAGAACAGCGCCGACGGGATGCGGTCTAGGAGCTTCTCCGCCGCCAGCGCCTTGGCCTTGACGAAGCCGCTGTACAGGTTGAACGCGACCCAGGGATATTTCCGATAGATGTCGCCGCGGATCATGTAGGTGTGGTTGGCCGGCAGGAAGCCGTGCTTTTTGAAGAAACGTCTGCTCTCCGCCATTCGATCGGGAAACAAGAGCTTGATCTGGCTCCAGTCGCCGCTTCCGGGGATGCGGCTCGAACGATCGACGACGCTCGCCGATCTCGTCCACGGTCCGACGACCGCGGCGGCATCCAGCTCACGAGCGAGCAGCATCGACGCCAGGCTTTTGTCGGGCGGGATGCGCTGCAAAGAAATTCCGGGCGGCGGCTTGAAGCCGGTCGCGCCTCCGTGGCTCAGCTCTTCGGTCCGCTCCATGAACCATTCGACTTTGTACTGCGACACGCCGAAGTCGTGCTCCAAAATTCCGCGCGTCCAGAGCGCGGCGGTCTGTTGGTATTCGGCGACGCCGATGCGCTTGCCGGCGAGATCGGCGGGTTCTCTCACTCCGGAGTCTGCGTGATACGCAACTTCACAGTGAAACAGGCGCCGGCTCGGAAAAACCGGAATCGCGATCATGTCCACGCCGCGCGAGCGCGCGATGAGATACGACGAGAGCGACATCTCCCCGATCTCGAATTCCTGAAACTTGAGCTGGCGCCAGAAAGTCTCGCCGGGATGCGAGTAGGTCGGAATGAGATCGACTCCCTCGATCTTGACCGTGCCGTCCATCAGCGGTTCGACGCGCTCGTTATACGCGGAAACAAAACTGAGACTAAGTTTAGGCATACGTGACCGTCTACTACTCTTGGGTGGCCCTGGTCAAGTTGTATTCAATACCAGAGTGTCATTCTGAGGCGAAGCCGAAGAATCTCGTTTAACTTCGTCGAGATCCTTCGCTTCGCTCAGGATGACGGAATGATAGGTGCGAACTTCTGTGTTGACGACCAACCCGACTTTCACCTATTTTCAAATCGTGTCGAACGAGTTTCGTGATTTCGAGCGTGCGGGCTGGGAGAGCGTCGTCGCGGCGTACGACAGCTCCTTCGGCAGCCTCACGACTCAAGCCATTCGGCCGCTCCTCGACAGCATGCGGGCCGGTCCGGGCGTGAGCCTGCTCGACGTCGCGACCGGTCCCGGCTACCTCGCCGCCGCCGCGGTGGAGTGGGGGGCCGTGGTCACCGGCGTCGATTTCTCGGCGCCGATGATAGCGGAGGCGAAGAGAAGGCATCCGGCGGTCGAGTTTTGCCAAGGCGACGCGGAAACGCTGCCGTTTCCCAATGCGAGCTTCGACGCGGTGGCGATGAATTTCGGCGTGCTGCATCTCGGCCGGCCGGATCAGGCGCTCCGCGAGGCCTGCCGGGTGCTTCGGTCCGGCGGGCGGTACGGCTTTACTGTGTGGGCCAAGCCGGAGGAGACGGTGGGCTTCGGCATTACGCTGGGCGCGATTCAAACCCACGGCAACATGAATGTCCCGCTGCCCGATGGGCCGCCGTTCTTTCGCTTCAGCGACCCGGACGAGTGTGTTCGCTCGCTCGTCAGCGCCGGCTTCGCCAACCCCCAAGTCATTAAGATTCCCCAAACCTGGCGGCTTTCTTCCCCCGATTCCCTGTTCGAGACGATGCGAACCGCCACCGTGCGGACCGCCGGCCTGCTTCGCGGTCAGACTCCGCAGGCCCTCCTTGCCATCCGGGCGGCGATGGGGAGCGCAGGCCGCGCTTATGAAAAAGCCGGCGTTATCAAACTTCCGATGCCGGCGATTCTGGCGTCGGCTGTCAACCCGTGAACCGCTACGGCGGCGTCGCTAAGTTTTGACTGGGGGTGCCGATTTTCTGACATGTCAGTCTCCCTGATTACAATTTAAAGGCGAAAGTATCTTTTAACTTCTTCACACGCTTCGATGGAATTGATTCCGCCTTCCCGATTTCGCGCCGGAGTGTCTCGACGTTTGCCACCACGCAACAGAATATTGTTCTTAGGTCCGTTGCGTGTGACGGTTTACGTCATCCACCACGGAGTAGAACAACGAAAGTTTTCGATCCCGCTTACACTAAGTCGTTGGCACATTCATTGCTCAAGTAAGCTGGCGAGGTTGGATGAACGTCGGAGGTTACGATGCTTTTGTTGGGTTCTCTGCTGATTTTGCTTGCGTGGCTTAGAGCGATCGAGGGCCCGCGCACGGACAAAGCCGCAGGGGGCAGAAGTCGTCAGCCCGGCGCCCGTGGGTAACTGACCCCACCCCAGCCGTGAGCCCTGATAAGGAGGAATTCCCGCAATGGTGTATGTCGTCAAGTTTCGGCCCAAAGCCGACGGTAATAGTTCCAACCGCAAAGTCGCCCGGACCGTGTTCGCTGAATCGGCAGCAAAACCCAGCCGGGAAAAGGCGGCCGAGCTCCTCACCAGCGTCACGGGGGGCGATTTTTTGGAAGACACGATCGAAATCCGCGAGCTGCGAGATTTTGACCCTATCGAGGTCAAAGGTCAGGGCGGCACGGTCTTTAGCCTGTAACCGCCGGCATTTTTTGAG
>JBGQBP010000075.1:0-14581 GCA_041494945.1 Binatia bacterium
CACGGTCGGCGCCGAAGCGCTTCAGGATCTGCTTGAGCAGACGAAGAAAGAGACCGGCGTGACGCGCGAGATTTCCGTGGGCGACATCGTCGATTATAGGATGTTGAGAGAAGTGGCGAAGGAAGGAATCAAATGAATTTTGGATTTGCGATTTTGGATTTTGGATTAGGGAGAAGAACAATGCGGAAAACACTCTGGACGGAATCTCTTTCCGGAAGCAATCCAAAATCGAAAATCCAAAATCTAAAATGGGGTGGGATTGTCGCCATCGGTGTCACATTCGCATTGTGTGGGGCTGTGGCCACGGCGCAGCAGCCAACGAAAATCTCCCGGATAGGATTCCTAGTTGCCAGCTCCCTTTCCGCTAACTCGGCCCGCACCGAGGCATTCCGTCAGGGTCTGCGCGAGCTTGGATACGTGGAGGGGAAAAACATTGTCATTGAGTGGCGATATGCGGAGGCAAAACTCGATCGCCTCCCCGCGCTCGCGGCCGAGCTAGTGCGTCTCAAGGTAGACGTCATCGTTACGGCGGGTCCGGCAGCAACCCGTCCCGCCAAGGAAGCAACTTTAACGATTCCCATTATCATGGCGCAGGATACCGATCCTGTTGGGAGCAGGTTCGTCGCCAGCCTGGCGCGTCCGGGCGGCAACATTACTGGACTGGCAACCCTTGCCCCGGAGCTGAGTGGAAAACAACTGGAGCTTTTGAAGGAGATCGTTCCTAAGCTCTCTCGCGTGGCCGTCTTCGGGACTTCCACCCGGCCGGGCAACGCACAATCGTTAAAAGAAGTGGAACTCGCCGCAAAGGCGTTCGGGGTGAAGCTTCAATACCTAGACGTACTAGATCCCAAGAATATTGAGACTGCGTTCCGAGAGGCAAGTAAGGGACGTGCTGACGCAGTCCTCGTGCTGGCGAGTCCCGTCTTCACTTCTCAGCGAACACAAATTGCAGACCTCGCGGTAAAGAACCGGCTGCCGGCGATATACGACAGGCCAGAATATGTGGAAGACGGGGGCCTCATGACCTACAGCGTGAGCCAAACCGACTTGTTTCGGCGCGCCGCTACGTATGTGGACAAGATCCTGAAAGGCAGAACACCCGCCGACCTCCCGGTGGAGCAGCCGACGAAGTTCGAGCTGGTCATCAACCTCAAGGCGGCCAAGCAGATCGGCCTGACGATTCCGCCCAACGTGCTGACAAGGGCGGATAGAGTTATAAAATAAAATTTTGAATTCTGAATTTTGAGTGTTGAGTTATGAATACAAAATCTAAAATAGGTCGGGATAGGAAGAGGGCAGGATGAAGTCGCCGATCGGGCAGAACGTTCCGCGTGCGGACGGGAAAGACAAAGTGACCGGTGCGGCCGTCTATACCGGCGACATGAAGCTGCCGGGAATGCTCTACGGCAAGGTTTTGCGCAGCCCGCTTCCGCACGCGAGAATTCGCCGCATCGATTTGCGCAAGGCCGAGGCGATCTCCGGCGTGCTCGCCGTTCTCACGCGGGAAAATCTTCGCGTCGCCGCGCCGCTGCACGGCGCGTACGTGAAGGATCAGCCGGTCGTGGCGTTGGAGAAGGCGCGCTATGCCGGCGACGTCGTGGCGGCCGTGGCGGCGGCCGACGAACGCACCGCCGAGGAGGCGCTGAAGGCGATCGAAGTCGATTACGAAGAACTGCCCGCCGTTTTGACCGTTGACGAGGCGCTTCGTGAAGGAGCGCCGCTGGTGCACGAGCGCCTCGAAGGGCGCAAGCAGCCGGAGTACGGCAAGGGCGCGAGCCACATCGTTCACGAGCGGAGCAATATCTGTCTTCACTTTCGCTATCAGCGTGGCAGCGTAGAGGAAGGGTTCGACGCCTCGGATCAGGTCTACGAAGACACTTTCCATTTTCCCAGCGCGCAGCACTATCCAATGGAGCCGCACGTCAGCCTGGCGAAATTCGACGGCGACCATCTAACCGTTTGGTCCTCGACGCAAAGTCCGTTTCCGCTGCGCCAGGAGCTGGCGCGGATCTTCGGCCTGGCGTTAAACCGCGTGCGCGTCATCGTCCCGTACGTCGGCGGCGGCTACGGCGCCAAGAGCGGCGTCAAGAACGAAGCGATCGCTGCGGCGCTCTCGCGCATGGCCGGCCGGCCCGTACGCCTCGCCAACAGCGCGGAGGAAACCTTCAGGACTCTCTGCCAGCCGCGCGCGCGGATCACGATCAAGACCGGCGTGAAAAATGACGGGACGTTTATCGCGCGCCGGTGCCGGCTCCATCTTGACGGCGGCGCCTACGCGAACTCCGGTCCGTCGGTCACGGAAAAGGCGGGCTACCGCTCGCACGGGCCGTATCCGATTCCGCACGTGCTCACCGACGCCTACTCGGTTTACACCAACACGGTGCCGGCCGGCGCGTTTCGCGGCTTTGGCGCGCCGCAGGTCGCCTACGCGTACGATTCCCATCTCGACATGATCGCGCGGCGGATGAAGATCGATCCGGTGGAGCTGAGACGAAAAAATCTGCTCGGCCGCGGCGACGACTACGCCGCGGGTGACACGCCGATCGATTGCGATCTCCCAGGGGCGCTCAGGCGCGTGGCCGAGACGATCGGGTGGAAATCCAAAATCGAAAATCCAAAATCCAAAATGGGGGAGGGTTCAAAGGTTAGGAGAGGTAGGGGGATTGCGGCGTGCGTGAAGGACGGCGGCGGGACCAACAAAGCGGCGCACGCGATGGTAAGAATTCTCATCGACGGCAGCGTCGTCATGTCCATCGGATCGGTGGAGATTGGGCAGGGGGTGCGCACGGTTTTTTTGCAACTGGTCGCCGAAGAGCTTTCGGTTCCGGTGGAGGACGTGCAGGCGGCGGAGCTCGACACGCAATACACGCCGTTCGACAAAGGGACTAATGCAAGCAGTGCCACGTCCGTCATGGGCCGCGCGTTGCAAACGGCGGCGCGCGACGCGCGCGAGCAGCTTCTCGCCGCGGCGGCATCCGTGCTGGGCGCGCCCGCGACCGATGTGACGCTGCAAGAAGGAAAATTGAGCGCGGGCGGCAAGAGCATGACACTCAGCGAGATAATGCGCCGCCATTTCGCCCAATCGGAAGGCGAGATCGTCGGCCGGGGATATTTCAAAGTTCCGCGTAACGACGCCGTCCCGCTCGGATATCCCTCGCCGTTTTGGGAAATCGGCTTCGGCGCCGCCGAGGTCGAGGTCGACGAAGAGACCGGCGAAGTGAAGCTCGCTAAATACCTTTCGCTCACGGACGCCGGCAAAATGATCAATCCAAAACAATGCGAGGGACAGGACGAGGGCGCCGCCGTCTTCGGCATCGGCCAGACGCTTTTCGAAGATCTCGTCTATCAAGACGGCGAGCTCGCGAACGGAACGCTCGTGGACTACCGGCTGCCGCGCTTCAGCGATCTGCCGCGTGAGTTCGAGACGATTATTTTGGAAGAGGGCGGCGGCTGCGGGCCTTACGGCGCGAAAGGAATGGGCGAAGGCGGAATCCTCGCCGTCGCGCCGGCGGTGTGCAATGCGGTCGAGAATGCGGTCGGAATAAGAATGCAGACCGTGCCGCTGACGCCGGAGAAGGTCTGGAGAGCGATCAAAAAAGCTAAGGGGTAAATGGCATCTTCAATTCAAAATTCAAAATTTAAAATTCAAAATTGGGAGCCTGAGCCCAGGGCCGATCTCCAGGAAAAGGTGGTGGGGAGGGCGAAGTACGTCGAAGATTTGCCGGACCTTCCCGGCATGGCGTACGGCGCGACGCTGTTGAGCCCGTACTCGCACGCGCGCATCCGCTCGATCGATTCCTCGAAAGCAGAGGTGCTTCCCGGCGTGCTCGGCGTCGTGCACCGCGACCGCCTCGACGGCTTGAACCCGCTGCTGCCCGCTCCGCGCCACGAGCTGCTAAAGCTCACCGACGATGAGAACTTCATCGCGATCGACAAGGTCCGCTTCGACGGCGAGTTGGTCGCGGTCGTTGCGGCGGAAGATCTCCGCACCGCGCGCCGCGCCGCGGAGCTGATCGAAGTGGATTACGATCCGTTGCCCGCGGTCTTCGACGCGAGCGCGGCGCTCTCTCCCGGCGCGCCTCTCCTGCACGAGAGCAAAGGCACGAATCTCCTGCTCGAAGACAAGCTCGCGTGGGGCGATCTGGAAGAGGGATTCAGGCAGGCGGACCGCGTCTTCGAGGAAACCTACACTTCTCCGGCGATGTTTCATCATCCGATGGAAAACATCGGCGGCTGCGTCGCGCGGTTCGTCAACGACGAGATCGATTTATTCGCCGGCACCAGCTCGCCTTTTCGCGACACTGGGGACATCGCTCACTTCTTTGGCCTGGAGACTGAGAAAGTGCGTCTCCGCGTGCCGTACATCGGCGGCGGCTTCGGCTCGAAGGTCATCACCAATTCGATTCTCGCCGCGCTGTTTCTCTCGCGTAAAATAAAGCGGCCGATCAAGCTGGTACCCACCGCCGCGGAAAGCTTTCGACAAAATTCCCGCCACGCGATGGAGTACAAGGCCAAGATCGGCGTCAAATCGGACGGCACGCTGACGGCGCTTCAGGTCGATCTCCTGGTGGACACCGGGGCGTACACGACCGGCGGCGCGACGACGACGCACAACGCGGTGATCTCCGCCTGGGGCTGCTACCGGATTCCGCACCTTAGTATCCACGCGCTCTGCGCCTACACGAACAAAGTGCCGGCGAGCCACACGCGCGCGACCGGAAAAGTCCAGACGACCTTCGGCATCGAGTGCGCGATCGACAGCATCGCGCGGCAAATGGGAATAGACCCGCTGGATTTCCGCAGGAAGAACGTTCTGATGCGCGGAGAATTCGTCGCGAAGGGAACGCCCAAGATGGATACGGATTATCCCGAGCTGATCGAGCAAGCGACGTCGGCGATCCAGTGGAACGGCCGCTCGTCTTCGAGCGGCCTGCCCCGCGCCTCTCACATTGCGCGCGGACGCGGCCTGGCGCTGAGCCTGCGCCACGGCTCGCAAGGCGGCGGCCGCGCGCACGCGCTCGCGACCATCGACGCCAAGGGCGTCGTCAATATCCAGCACACCGCGCCGGAAATCGGCCAGGGGACGCACAATGTTATCGGCGTCGTCGCCGCCAAAACTCTCGGCATTCCACAAGCGCAGGTCCGGGTCGCGCAGCCGGACACCGCCGTCCATCTTCCTTTCGGCGGCGTCAGCGCGCAGCGCACAACGATGCAGATGGGAAAAGCAGTGGAGAACGCCTGCGAGAATCTAAAGCGCGAGCTGGTGCTGCTTGCCTGCCAAACCAAAGGCGGCAAGCCCGAAGAATGGAAAGCCGCCGAGGGGCGCTTGTGGCGCGCGGAAAACAGCTTTTCCTTCGCCGAAGTCGTCCGCTTCGCCGGCGGCAATGCGGTCGTGAAGAGCGTGGGCGCTCACAGCGCGCCGCCGACGGAAAAAGAATCGGCGTTTCACGGCATGGACCATTGGGCGCCGAGCGCCGGCGCGGCGGAAGTCGAGATCGACTGCGAGACCGGCGAGCTGCGCGTGCTGAAATTCGCGGTCATCGCCGACGCCGGTCGAGCGCTTCACTATCCTTCGGCGAAGGCGCAAGTCGAGGGAGGAGCGGTGATGGGGTTCGGCCACGCGCTCTTCGAAGAAGTCGTCTATCAAGACGGGCAGCTTGTGAACGGCCATCCTTCTGAGTATCGCCTGCCTGTGATGGGTGATATCCCCGAATGGTTTTACGCCGCGATGGTCGAGAACGAAGACGGGCCGGGCCCGTTCGGCTCCAAGGGAATGTCGCAGACTTCGATCGTCACGGTTGCGCCGGCGATCGGCAACGCGATCTACGACGCCGTTGGCGCGCGCGTCCGGTCGCTGCCGATCACGCCGGAAAAAATTCTGCGGGCGATGGGGAAGTTGTAGTGTGCCTTTGGGGAGTGGTGCACATATAAAGACTTCAGGATATCAAAAGTCCGTCATGCCCGCGTAAGCGGGCATCCAGGGTCGTTGGGTGCGGAGCAATAAAAGACTGGATTCCCGCGTTCGCGGGAATGACACCTGGGGAGGCACCGGCCCTTAGCTAAAAATCGGGATCGGGCACAAATGCAGAACGACTTGGAAGAATCGCAGACCTTCGCGCTCTCGCTGACGATCAACGGCAAACCGTGGAGCGGTGAGGTGCCGGTCGAAGAGACGCTGCTCGAGTTTCTGAGAAACCAGCTTGTGCTCACCGGCACGAAGCGCTCTTGCGAGGCGCAGGTGTGCGGCGCGTGCACCGTTCTCGTGGACCGGCGGCCGATCAGCTCGTGCAGTTATCTCGCCTTTGAGGCCAACGGCAAATCTGTGCTAACCATTGAAGGACTCGCGGTCGGCGAACAACTCGACTCGCTGCAGGCGGCGTTCATTCGTAACATCGGCGGGCAGTGCGGTTACTGCACGCCGGGACAGATCATGGCGGCCAAGGCGCTGCTGCTGGAGAACCCCGCGCCGACGAGAGAAGAGATCGCCCATTGGCTTCGCGGCAACATCTGCCGCTGCGGCTGCTATCCTGGAATCGCCGCGGCGATTTTGGAAGCCTCGGGCCGAACCCGGACGGATTAGAAGGGTATTGCCGATGAGAAAAATATTCCTTTTTACGTTTGCCGCGCTTCTCATACTGCGGGGCGAGCCTGCGGCCGCCGATAAGATCAGAATCGCCGTCACCAACTTCAACATGAGCTTCCTCCCTTCGGGCGTCGCGGTGAAGAAGGGTTTCTTCAAAGAAGAGGGCTTGGAGGCGGAAGTGATCCGGATGAACGCCAACGTCGCCATTGCCGCTCTGGCCGGCGGGGACGTCGGCTACACGATGATCTTCGGCTCGGTCGTGCGGGCGGCGATGAGAGGGCTGCCGGTCAAGGTCGTGGCGAGCTTCATCGACGGCTCGACGCACGCGTTGATAGCCCGTCCCGAGTTCAAGTTCGCCAAAGATTTAAAGGGCAAGACGCTCGGCGTGCAGGCTTACGGCGCCACCGACCACCTCGCTGCGAATATGATGCTCAAGCATTTCGGCGTCGATCCTGAAAAAGATATCAAGACGGTGGCCTTGGGGCCCGCCTCGGCGCGCCTGGCCGCGCTGAAAGAGGGAGTCGTGGAGGTGGCCGTGGTCGCCCCTCCGGCGGATGCTGAAGGGAAGAAGCTTGGGTTTACCGTCCTCAGCCGCGCTTACGAAGTCTTCAACTTTCCGTTTGTCGGGCTGGGAACGACGGTCAAGAAGATTCAAGAGCGGCCGGACGAGGTGCGGCGAACGATCAAGGCGTTGATCAAGGCGAATCGTTTTATCCGCAACAATCGAGAGGGGACGATCCAGATCCTGACGGAGTGGGGCCGGACGGAGCCGGAGAATGCGGCGGCGGCCTACGATTCGTCGTGGAAGGTTTACAACCTCGACGGAAATATACCGGAGGACGGCTTGCGCTCGGTGATCGAGCAGGCGAAGCAGGAGGCGAAGATCACGCGCGAGATCGCGTTGGGGGAGGTGGCCGAGTTGGGGCTGCTGCGCGAGGCGCAGCGGGAGTTGGGAATAAAAGGGAGATGAATACCGAGGAGAAAAGATGAGAGATCGAATTTTTAATTTTGAATTTTTAATTTTAAGTTATCGGAGGAGCGTAGCCACGTTGGCGCTTTTTCTCACGGTCGTTATGGTTTCCGGGCCGTTGTTTGCCGCGGACAAGATCCGGGTCTCCATATCGAGCCTGGACGCGGCGTTTCTCACGGGCGGTGTGGCGCTGAAGCGCGGCTTCTTCAAAGAAGAGGGCCTCGACGTCGAGCTGATCCGCATGAACGCCAACGTGTCGATCACGGCGCTCGCCACCGGCGACATCGACTACACGATGATCTTCGGCTCGGTGGTGCGCGCGGCCGTGCGCGGGCTGCCGGTCAAAGTGGTCGCGAGCTTTATGGACAGCTCCACGCACACTCTCATCGCCCGGCCCGAGTTCAAGTCGGTCAAAGAGCTGCGCGGAAAAACTCTCGGCGTCAGCTCCTTCGGCGCGACCGCCGACGTGGCCGCCAGGATGATGTTTCAGAAATCAGGCATCGACCCTGAGAAGGACATCAAGATCATCGCGCTGGGCTCGGACCGCGCGCGCTTCAGCGCCTTGAAAGAAGGCATCGTGGACGTGGCGGTGATCTCGCCGCCGGCCGACGTCGAGGGAAAAAAGATGGGCTTCAACGTCGTCGCCCGCGCCTACGAGCTTTTCAGCTTTCCCTTCGTCGGCCTCGGCGCGAGCAATAAAAAAATCAAAGAACGGCCCGAGGAGATCAAGCGCGCGATCAAGGCGCTGATCAAAGCCAACCGTTACATCACGGCCAACCGCGACGGCGCGATTCAGGTTTTGGCGGAGTGGGGGCGAAGCGATCGCGAGAACGCCGCGGCCTCTTACGACGGCACGGTGAAAGTTTTCAACGCGGACGGAAGCATACCGGAGAGCGGCCTCAAGCTCGTCATCGATCAATCGCGGCAGGCGCTCAAGATGGATCAGCCGGTAGCGCTGGACCAGGTCGCGGACCTGGGCCCGTTGCGCGAAGCGCAGCGAGAATTAAACATCAAAGGTAGATAGGAAAGGAGATTGTAGAAGATGCCGGAACCAAAGATTTCAACGCAGCCGATCGCGGAGAAAAAAAGCTCGTACCGCAAGTGGATCGAAGCCGAGGGAGTTCCGCTGATCGAGGGATTTTTTGTCGAGGATATCAATAGCGTGCCGCTCTCGCCCTGGAAGCGCGTCGGCGGGCAGGCGGTGCGCATTTGTCTCGAAGGCACGGGCGAGACGAACGACGCCTACATCTGCGAGATCCCGCCGGGAAAGTCGCTGAAGCCGCAGAAGCACATGTTCGAGGAGCTGGTATACATCGTGAGCGGCCGGGGCGCGACGACGATGTGGCAGGACGGCGGCCCTAAGCGCACCTTCGAGTGGCAGGAAGGATCGTTGTTCTCGCCGCCGCTCAACACGAATTACCAGCATTTCAACGGCAGCGGCGCGCAGCCGGCCCGCTATCTCGCGGTCACGAGCGCGCCGATCATGATCAACCTCCTTCACAACATCGATTTTATTTTCAACTGCCCGTACGTCTTCAAGGATCGCTTTAACTCCGAGGACGACTACTTCTCGCGCGAAGGCACGTGGTACGCGGGCAGAGTTTGGGAGACCAACTTCGTCCCCGACGCGAAAAATTTGAACCTCATCGAATGGAAGGAGCGCGGCGCCGGCGGCTCGCAGGTCCGCTTTCAGATCGCCGAGAACACGATGTGCGGCCACGTCTCGCAGTTTCCCATCGGCACCTACAAGAAAGCCCATTACCACGGGCCGGGCGCGCACGTGATCATCCTTTCCGGCCAGGGCTATTCGCTCATGTGGCCGAAGGGCCAGCCGATCCGGCGTTTCGATTGGAAGCCGGGCAGCATGGTCGTGCCGCCGGCGGATTGGTTTCACCAGCACTTTAATTCCGGCGCAAACCCCGCGCGCTATCTCGCGCTGCGCTGGGGCAGCAAGAAATATTACGGCATCATGGGCGAGGGCGGCGGGCAGACCGACGTGGACG
This sequence comes from Binatia bacterium, assembly GCA_041494945.1. Classification (GTDB taxonomy): domain Bacteria; phylum Desulfobacterota; class Binatia; order UBA9968; family UBA9968; genus JAJPJQ01. The sequence goes on from JBGQBP010000075.1 coordinate 9,557, forward strand.
TCAAGCTCGGCGGGCATCAGATCGAGTACGAAGACGAAGATCCGATGGTGCGCAGAATCTTCGAAGAGGCCTGCGCCAAGTCGGGGGCCCAAAGTCAGATGGACAAGTACTACAAGAAGTCGGCCTAGTGGCGAATCCCGGCTTCATGTTTTACTTTAGGTTCTGGGTTCTCCTGCCGGTGCTTGCGGCGATTCTGCCGCAGTCCGCTTACCCGCAGACGCCCAAGAAGCTCATCCTTGGCCTCGCCAGCATCGGCGGCGGAATCGACACCCTCTATGTCACGAAGAAGATCGGCGCGTTCAAGCGCAACGGCCTGGACGTCGATTTGGTTCTGTTCCAGGGCGGAACGCAGGCGCTGCAAGCGCTCCTCTCCGGCGACGTGAAGCTCATCAGCGGCGGCGGGAGCAGCGCGGCGCAGAGAGCCCGAATCAAAGGCGCCGGCAACGTGCTCGTCGCGACCTATACGCCGACGATGCCGTACAGTCTCTACGTCAACAGCAGGATCAAATCGGCCAAAGACTTGAAAGGCGGCAAGGTCGCGGTCTCGCGTTTCGGCAGCTCGTCGGATTTCGCCACGCGCTTTATGCTGAAGGGCATGGGGCTCGATCCGGAGAAAGAGGTCACGATCATGCAGATCGGAAACCAGCAGGGACGCTTCACCGCGCTCATCAGCGGCGCGGTGGACGGCGCGGTGATCGACATTCCCAACACGCTGCTGGCGAAGCGGCAAGGGTTTTTCCAGCTCGCCGACGCGTCCGCTCTCGGTCTCGTCTATCCGCATAACAACATCGCCACCAGCGACGCGTTCATCCGGGAAGAGCCGGAAACGGTCAGGAACTTTCTCCGCGCGTACGTTGAAGGCATCGCCTATTACAAGACGCACAAGAGCGAGAGCGTGCAGATGATCAAGGAGTTCCTCCGCTTGAAGGACGACGGCATCGCCGAAGAGTCGTACGAATATTTTGCCCGCCTGACCCCTGCCAAGCCCTATCCCAGCGTCGAAGGGGTGCGCACGGTGCTCGCTGAAATGGCGGTGACCGATCCCGAGGTCAAGGGCGCGCGGCCCGAGCTGTTCGTCGACACGAGCTTCATGAAGTCGCTCGACGAGAGCGGCTTCATCGACAAGTTGTACCGGAAAAACTGAAGGCGTTCGTCATGACGATACGGCGCATCGCCGGTGAAAAGACAAAGCCGAAATCGAAAAGCCGAAAATTGAAGGAGAACATGGGCAAGGTCATCACCTTCGCCGGCGGGGATTACGACCGGACACATGCGCTGATCGAGGGAAGCATCAAGCCCGATGGGCTCGAACTCGACTGGCAGGTGCTTCCGTATCACGAGATCTGGACGCGGATGCTCAATCGCTACGAGTTCGACGCGTCCGAGCTTTCGCTCTCTTCCTATCTCATCGCGCGCACGCTGGGGAAGCCGCTGATCGCGCTGCCGATCTTTCCGGCGCGTGCCTTTCGCCATTCGTGCATCTTCGTCAACACGCAGAGCGGAATCCGCGAGCCGCGCGATCTCATGGGGAAAAAAGTCGGCCTGGCGGAATTCCAGCAGACCGCGACCGTGTGGGTGCGCGGAGCGTTGCAGCACGAGTACGGCGTCGATCTCGACAAAATTCATTGGTTCACCTGGATCCAACAGAGCCGGATGGAGATCGAGATGCCGCGCCGTTACGACGTGGCGCAGATTCCACCGGACAAAGCACCCGACGAGATGCTGGCCGAGGGAGAGCTGGATGCGATCGTCTGCGCCAATCTTTTTCCCTTGCTGCTGAACGGCCATCCGCGCATCCGCCGCCTGTTCGAAAATTATCCGGAGATCGAGGCGGCGTATTTCAAAAAGACCGGAATTTTTCCGATCATGCACACGGTCGCCATGCGCGAAGAGCTGTGGCGCGAGTCGCCGTGGATCGCCGTCAATCTCTTCAAGGCATTCCAGCAGGCGAAGGCCCAGGCGTACGCCCGGCTGAACGATCTTTCGCCTTATAAGATCAGCCTGGTCTGGTTCCGCGAGCCGGTGAGACAACAGAAAGAAATTCTCGGCGACGATCCGTGGCCGTACGGCCTCAAGAAAAATCGCCACGTGGTGGAGACGTTGATGGGGTATCTTTACGAGCAGGGCCTGGCGTCAAGGAAAATTCCGGTCGAGGAACTGTTCGCGCCGAATACGTTGGAGCTGTGAGGACAAGAAAACAAATCGTCATTCCGGCCAAGTCAGCCTAAGGCTGACGCGAGCCGGAATCCAGAAAGACTGGGTTCCCGCTTTCGCGGGAATGACGGACGAGGTCGTTCCGGACATGCAAGCGATGAATCTTTTAAGACAAGCGCTGTGCCTTGTAGTGTTTTTGTTGCTCGCCTCGCACGTGAACGCGGCGGAACTCAAAAAGATCACCTTCGGCTATTCGACGATCGGCTCGCAAGCGACCGGCGTCTGGATGGCGAAAGAGATCGGCGCGTTCGAGAAATACGGCATTCAAGCCGATCTGATTTACATCGCCTCCGGCCCGGTGGTCGTGCAGGCGTTGGTCGGCGGCGATCTCCACGGCGGCATCGGCGCGAGCAACGCGGTTATCAATGCGGTCTTGAGCGGCGCGCCGATCGTCGGCGTCGCCGCGACCACCAACCGGCCGTATCATCGGCTCTGGGTGCAGCCCGAGATCAACCGGCTGGAAGATTTGCGCGGCAAGGCGCTGGGCGTCACGCGCTTCGGCGCCGTCACGGACAATCTCACGAGAATATTGCTGCGCAGAAACGGCCTGGAGAACGCCGTCAACGTGCGCCAGTTGGGCGGGACCACGGAAGTATCCGCCGCGTTCCAGCAGCGCGCGATCGCCGGCGCGATCACTTCCGAGCTGCGCCTTCCGCCCAATGTCCCGGCGAAGATTTTGCTGTATCTGGTCGATCTCGGCATCCCGTACTCGATGAATCTGATTACGGTCGCGCGCGACGACTATCGGCGCAATCCCGACATCGTGGAGGGGATGGTGCGCGCTTATACGGAAGGAGTCGCTGCAATTAACAACCAGAAGGAGAGAGCGCTCAATGTGATCGCGAAATATTCGCGCCTCACCGACGCGAAGCTCATCGAGGACCATTACAAGGATTCGGTCACTTACCTGGAAAGGACGCCGCGGGCCGAGCCGGATGCGCTCGCGACCATCCTCGAATTCATGGGCAAGAAGGCGATTCCGCCCGAGACCTTCGTCGATAATTCGATCGTGGACCGTCTTGTGCGTGAAGGCTTCGTGGACAAACTATACCAAAAGCGCTAGAGAGGGCCTGTAAAGAAAAAGATATAGAGGAGGGAATTTATGGACAAACCCAGAATTCGCCACATCGCGATCAACGTGCAGAACCGGGAGAAAACCGCCGAGTACTACAAAAAAGTTTTCGGCATGGAAGAGAAGGAGCGGGGACCGAACGGCACCATCTATCTTTCCGACGGTTTCGTCGACGTCGCGCTGATCAGCACGCCGCGGCATCCGTGGGGGATCAACCATTTCGGCTTCAAGGTGGACAGTGTGAAAGCCGTCGAGGAAACCGCGCAAACGACCGCCGAGGCGAATACCTTCGGGGCGATCGCGGAAAGCTGGATCAAAGATCCTGAGGGGAATCGCGTCGACGTGTCCGAGCACGGATGGCCCGTGTGAGCCTGCTGAAAAAGGCCCATCTACTGCGTTGCGCTCGGATCGCCTCGCTCGACGTACTGAAGAGTACGCCTGCGCTCGTCGATCTTTCGCGCGCCTTGTATCTGGGACCTTTTTGATCAGGCTCTAAGAATTTGAAAAAAGATGAAGCTTCTACCCACTGCGTGCATCATGCTCGTGCTGTTTGCCGGCGTCTCCACTTTGTCGGCGCAGCAGCGCGTGACGATCGCTTATTCCGCAGTGAGCCCGATCATGGCGGGCGTCTGGATGGCCAAAGAGACCGGCGCGTTCGAGCGGCACGGGCTCAAGGCCGAGTTGGTCTACCTCGCCTCCGGCGGGACTACCGTCCAGGCGATGATCGGCGGCGATCTCGACATGTCGGTCGCCGCGAGCAACGCCGTGGTCAGCGCGATTCTCAGAGGCGCGCCGCTCGTCGCCGTCGGCAGCTTGACGAACCGGCCGGCGATGAGTTTTTGGGTGCAGCCGGAAATCTCCAAGCCGGAACAATTGCGCGGCAAAGTCATCGGCATCACGCGCCACGGTTCGACGACGCATTTTCTCACCGTCGCCGTTCTCGAACGGCTCGGGTTGCAAGACAAGGTGAAGGTGCAGCCGTTCGGCGGCACCGTCGAGGCCGATATGGCGTTCCGCGCCGGATTGATGGCGGGGCGGGTCTCTTCGACGAAGCCCGATCCCAAGAGCCACTCGTTGGTGGATCTGCCGGAATTGGGCATTCCTTTCTCGATGGATTTGCTGGCCGTGAAACGCGACGCGTACAAAGCTTCGCCCAAAGCCGTCGAAGGAATGCTCCGGGCCTACATCGAGGGCGTCGCGGCGCTAAGAAAAAAGGACGAAGCGATCAAAGTCCTGGCAAAATATCTGCGTGCGCGCTCGGACACGCTCGACGCTTCCTACGAATACGCGGTCAAATATCTCGAGCGCGATCCGAGAGTGGAACCGGCCGTGATCCAGACCGTGCTCGATTGGGAAGGCAAGGCGGGCGAGCCCGCGAGCCGTTTCTTCGACAACAGCGCCGTCGAGCGGATCGCCAAAGAAGGTTTCATCGACAATCTATATAAAGGAGCACGATGATGGACGCCGCGTCCTGGAGAAAAAACATCGGCGAGATGGTTCGAGAGTATGCCCGCTCGCCGCAAATGGAACATTATTTTTCCGTGCCGGTGACGCGCGAGCGCGCGGCGCTCATGCTCATGCAGCTCGGCCTCTACGTCCGCCACCGCCGCGACTGCTGGGCCAATGTTTCGTCGAACTGTCCGGAGCTGGCGGTGAAGCACAAAATCCTCGAGCACGAGATGGGCGAGGTGATCAAGGATAAGTACTCCGAGCACGGGCATCTCGACTTGATCGTGCGC
>JBGQBP010000076.1:0-14528 GCA_041494945.1 Binatia bacterium
ATTCGTCGTGAAGAAAACGCTTCCGGTCCTGCCCAGCATATCCAGGTACATCAGAATGCCCGCCAGAAAAGTAACCATCGCCCCCCAGCGGAACCACCACAGAGCGCGCGGCACCAGCTTTTGAATCGCCGCGCTGCGCACGCCCGGCTCGGCCTCGGCGAAGAACGGCGTTTGAACGAAATTGAAATAATATAAAATGCCGATCCACGTGATGCCGGCAAGAAGATGAATCCACCGCAGTAAAAATATCCCTAGCTCCATAGTATCTCCCTCCTTCTACCTACCTGACTCCAGGGCTGTTAGTTTTTAGCTTTTAAGCTTTATATTAACGGCGGGTTTCTTTTGTCAAGGCTAAACTGAGCCACTCCATTTTGGACTGGGGTTTCAATTAAATTGAATGCAGGACGAAAACAGTTTCAGTGAAGCCTTCCATCCCGGGAGCTTCGCAAGGGATCGACGACGCTTCGCTGCTCCGCGGCCTTGAAGCGCAACACCTCGATCAGGTGTCTGGCGCGTTCCTCCAGAGACTTAGCCTCCAGGAGGCTCTGCTTTTCCACCGGCGAGATATCGAAGGAAAAGCAGCAGAAATTCAACCAGGTCGCTCCGTCCAACGATAGATCGCCGAGAATTCTTAACAGAGGCGAATCGTCCGGTCGGATCGTTTCCCGCGCAAGCTCCAGGATTTTTTTTTGAAGCGAAGCCAGGGGGTTCGTCGCCATATCCTCGTCTCGGAGGACGACTCTCGCCTGGCGATACGGCGTCGCGTCGAGAATCTGCTCCCGGATGTCATACTCCGTCAGGCCGTGCAGTAAAATATTGTAACGGCCGTCGGGGAGCGGCGTAACGCCGACGATCTTTCCCAGGCATCCGACGCTGTAGATATCGGGATTGCCATAGTATTCCTTTTCCCAATCGCCTCTGAGCAACGCCATTCCGATCAGCCCTTCGTGGCCGATCGCGTCGCGTACCATCTCGCGGTAGCGAGGCTCGAAGATATGCAAGGGAAGCTGGAGCTTGGGAAAAAGCACTACGTTGGGAAGCGGAAAAACGGGGATTAGGGACGCCGGCTCCGACATTATGTCCTCTACTGCTCACACCCGCAATCACAGAACCGCGTTGCTTGAGCCTCTGCCATTTTACTAGCACAGGCGCTATGCTATGTTCAATGTATTCGCCTTGACGTGTTGTCCGTTCTATGCCATTTTCCCCCCGTATCAACGCGGGTACTTGGAGTCTGTGTGCTGGAGCAGCGAAAAAGAAAATCTCCCCATTCGGCCTACGTCGCCGATTTATTGAAGAAGGCCCAGCCGCTCACCGAGGCGGTCGATCCCTTCGGTTGCGTGGCCGAGGAACTGGAGTTGGTCGAGGAGAACCTTATCCGGTCGGTGCGCTCGGCCGAACAGACGCTGACTGATATCGCTTCCCATCTTATTTGCGGCGGCGGAAAGCGCGTCCGCCCGATGATCACGCTGCTCGCGTATAGAGCATTGGGCGGAAAAACCGTCGAAGATATCGTCGATATCGCCACCGCGATCGAGCTGATCCACACCGCCACGCTGCTGCATGACGACATTATCGACGGCGCGGAGACCCGGCGCGGCAAGGAGTCGGCCTACAAGAAGTTCGGCCTTAAGTCGACGCTGGTTGCGGGCGATTTCCTGTTCATCAAGGCTTTTGAGTTCGCCGGCAAATTCGACGAGACCGTGGTTCAGTGGACCGCCGACGCATGCACGCGGCTGACCGAGGGAGAGATTCTCCAGGGCTTCTTCAATCGCAACACCGACGTGACGGTGGCGGATTACCTGGAGATCGTCAAAAGAAAAACCGCTTCGCTGTTTCAGACCGGAGCGAAGATAGGGGTCTACCTGGCCGGGGCAAACCCTGCTCTGGTCGAGCAAATGGATCAATACGGCCTGAACCTCGGGATCGCGTTCCAAATCATCGACGACGTGCTGGACGTGATCGGCCACGAAGAGCTTCTGGGCAAACCCACGGGCATCGATCTGCGCGACGGCAATCCTTCACTGCCGATCATCCTGGCCAAAAACGCCAAACAGCGGACCGTAACCGAGGCCTTCGAGTGCAGCCATCCCACGGATCAAAAAATCCGCCAGGCCATCGACGCCATCGGGCGCGGAACCGTCATCGACGAGGCCAAGGCGCTTTCGCGCAGCTATGCGGAAAAAGCCCTGGGCCCGATAAAAAAACTTCCTCCATCTCTCTACCGCAACGGGCTGAAAAGCTTGATTCAACTGATCACCGAGAGAAACTTTTGAGTCCGGCGCCGGCCTTGCCGCCGGTCTCGGCTTCCTTCTTCCACTGATCGCGATGTCTTCACCCGACCGCCAGCGCGCGGAACATGTCCGCGGAATGTTCGACCGGATCGCGGGCCGCTACGATCTGCTCAACCGGGTGATCAGCTTCCACCTGGACACCTATTGGAGAAAGAAAGCCGTTGCGGCGGCGCTCAAGGGCGGCGAGCGATGGGTTCTCGACCTCGGGACCGGCACGGGCGACCTTGCTCTGACCGCGGCCGGCTCGGTCGGCAGCGGCGGGAAAATCGTCGGCCTCGATTTTTCCGCCGAGATGTTGCGCCTGGCACTCGAGAAGTCGCGCAACGACCGGAATGGCGAAAAAACTTTTTACATTTTGGGCTCCGCCTTATCGCCCCCCTTGAGGGACGGGACCTTCGACGCGGTCATGACGGCTTTCGTTCTGCGTAACGTCGCCGATCTTGAGCTGTTCTTTCGTCAAGCCTACCGCCTGCTCAAGCCGGGCGGGCGCTTCGTGTCGATGGATATGTTTCCGCCGTCCTGCGCCGCGTTTTCTTTCTTTTACTCTCTGTACTTTTACCGCTTGATGCCGTGGATCGGCGCCCGTTTGGCCCGCGATCGGGAGGCCTATCGGTATCTTTCCGCTACGGTGAAAGGATTTCACTCTTCGGAAACCGTCGCCGGCATGATCGAACAGACGGGATTCGCGAGCGTGAAGACGCGGAAATTTTTGAATGGGGCGGTCTGTCTGCACGCGGGAGACAAGCCCGGGTCGAGTTGAACGCCATGCAGGCATTCCCGGCGAGTTTCTTAATACTTTTTCATCAGGTAGCCTTAGGGGGGCTTTTCGCCCTTGCCGCCACGCCCTTCCACGATCTGTCGCGCGGTTTTTACAAATCGACTGGGGGAGTGTTGTTTTTGGTTGGAGCCCTGGGATTTCTCGGCAAGGCCGATCTCTACCGCAAGTCGCTGCCGGCGGATCAAAGTCAGGGAAGCTTCATCGATCTGTTATTTCACTTGCCGTTCATTTTGTTTTTCGCCCTTTATCTCTATTCACTCTGGGGAGAGCGCGTCGTTTTCAGGGCGCGAGTTTTTTCGATCTCTCTCTTCGCAGGCCTGGTTGCTCTGGCAGTGAGCTCGCGCGGCTTTTATCAGGCGCCCTTCTGGTCCATCGAAACGCTTCTTTATCCCGTGAGCTTTCTTTTCTCAGCGCTCTTATTGGGAAGTGTGACCGTCGGGATGTTGATCGGCCATTGGTACTTGATCGATACCGGCCAGAGCATCGATCCCTTTATTCGCATATTTAAATTCTTTTTCATTGCGCTGGCGCTGCAAACGGTTTTCTTTCTGCTGCTTCCCGTTCTTCTATACTATTTCGGGAGCCCGGATACCGTCCACAACCTTCACGAGCTTTGGGAAGGCCACCGCATTCTTTTAATCAGCCGGTTGCTGACGACGCAGGGCGGATCTCTGGTCCTGTCGTTCATGATCTGGCGGACTTTAAAAATACCGCACACCATGGCCGCGACCGGGCTTTTCTATATCGCTTTACTGGGAGTCTTTGTCGGGGAGATTCTGGGCAGGCAGATCCTCGCTCTGACTTCCCTACCCTTCTAAATCGCCGCCGGGCTGGCGCGTCGTAGGCTGAGCGTACACTTTTATTTTTGTGATCCTGAGCCCGTTCGAGGTCCACCCGAGATCGTAACCGACCTCCATTCCTTCCCTGAGATCGGCCGTCTTTTGGACCTCGCCCAAGAGAATGATGAGATCATAAGAAAACTGGACTTCCCGGCCGCTCTCGGTGCGCACCACTCCCATGTTGTTACTGGGGAAGAGCTTGCTGATGACCCCGTGATGAAAGAGGTCTTTGGGCCAATGGGTCTCCGGACTTTCTTCGGACACGATTTCAGCCTTTCACAAACTTTTCTTCCCGCGTTTCGCGTCCAAGAGCGACCGGCCCCGGCTCGCGACCGCCGCGATGAGATGGCCCATCTTCGGGTGCTCGGGCTCGATGTCGGCTTTTATCCCGAAGTGCTGGAGCGCTTCGGTGCACACCGGACCGATCGAGGCGATCACGAGCTGCGGCAACGAGCCGCGCAAGGGTTGTTCCAGGCCGTCCGCGCGCGCAATTTTAAAAACATGATCGATTTGCGTCGCGTTGGTGAAAAGCGCGACATCCGCGCGGAGGGCCGCGATCTCGCTCACGGCGGCTCTCAACGGCGCGGTATCCTCGGGAAGCGCCCACTTGTAGACGGGAACGGAAAATACCTCGGCGCCCAGAGCTTTGATTCCCTCCATCAATTCGGTTCTGGTTATGCCGTATTCCTGCACCGCGATTCTCTTGCCGGTCAAATTTCCCATTTTACGCAGCGCCGCCAGAATTTCTCGCCAGGTGTTCGGCTCGGGCACGGTGATCTCGGGGTTGAGACCGATCTCCTTCAGCGCCGCCACCGGTTTCGGCCCCCGCGCAACGAGCGTCGCGCGTCCCAGAGCTCCTGCCATCTGATCGCGGGAATAACGGGAAGAAGCTGCTTTGATCAACGTTCGAGCGCCGACGCCGGTGAGAAAAACCGCCACGTCCACTTTGCCGGCCTGAAGGTCGCGGATAAATTCCAACACGGCCGTATTCTGATCCAATGGCACCTCGCGCATCGAAGGCGCCACGATCGGCTCGCCGCCGTAATTCCGGATCAGCGCCGCCATCTCGCGGCATCTCCGGCTCTCGAAAGAAACGACTCTCAGCCCGTCAAGGCCGGCTTGTGTGTTGGTCTGCATCTTGGGAGGAGCGCGCGGATTGCGCGTAGAGGGCGTGCGGGACAAACCATTGGAGCCGATGCCTCAACTCCACGACGTTTCCTACTACAATGACAACCGGAGGGCCGAGGAGGCGCGCTTTATCGACGATATCGGAAAGCGTGCCGTCGACGACTTGCTGCTTTTCGGTCGTGCCCCAGCGAATCAGCGCGGCCGGAGTCTCGGGCGATCGGCCGTGAGCGACGAGCTGCGATACGATGCGTGGAAGATTTTTAAGACCCATCAAGATGACCAATGTATCGACCGCAGTCGCCAATCGTGCCCAGTCGATGGTCTTCGCGCCGTCCTTGCACGCCTCGTGGCCGGTAATCACGGCGAACGAAGAGGAAAGCTGTCGGTGCGTCAACGGAATACCGGCGTAGGCGGGGACCGATATCGCCGAGCTTACGCCCGGCACCACCTCGAAAGGAATACCCGCGTCCGCCAGCGCCTGCGCTTCTTCACCGCCACGGCCGAACACGAACGGGTCGCCTCCTTTGAGCCTCACTACGCGGAGCCCGCGGCGCGCGTGCGCAATCATGAGATCGTTGATCTCTTCCTGTGGAAGACTGTGGAGTCCCGATTCCTTGCCGGCGAAAATTCTGAGCGTCGCAGCGCGCGCCTCTTCGAGCAGATCGGGATTGACCAGGCGGTCGTAGACAATCACCTCGGCCGAGCGGATCAGCTCGAGCCCGCGCACGGTGAGGAGCCCGGGATCTCCCGGACCCGCGCCGACCAGATATACTTTTCCAGCGCCCATACCTAAGCGCTCACCCGCTCGCGCAGATAACGCTTCGCGCCTTCGATATCGCCACGCCCAACCAGCTTGCGCAAGTCGCCGTTCAGCGCCCGCCGCCAAATTTCCGGACCGGCGGCTCGGCCCCGCTCTTTCGACTCTCGGCGCACTTCCCCCACGACCCGCGAGAGAGCCGCATAGTCTTCGGTGAAAAAATGTTCCAGCTCTTCCCGGATGGCGCGCGAGAGCGCCGGGCTGGCGCCGCCGGTCGCCACCGCCACCACGAGCTCGCCGCGCCGAAGCACCGACGGAAGAATGAAATCGCAATGGGCCGGATCGTCGGTAGCGTTGACCCAAACGGCGCGCTTCTTTCCGTCTCTGTAGACTGCTTTATTTACGTTACGATCGTCGGTCGCGACAAAGACAAGTCTATACCGCGCGCAATCGCTGGCGCGATAACGCCGCGCAACGTGGCGGATTTTTCTGCGCTTCGCCAGTGCGCCGAGATTTTTTGTGACGGTGGGGCTCACGACCGTGACGCTCGCCCCGGCCCGCAGCAGCCCTTCGACCTTCCGCTCGGCAACCGCGCCACCGCCGACGACCAGACAGCGCCGCTTCCCAAGATTCAGAAATATCGGGTAATATCCCATCGCCTCTTCAGAGTAAGTCAATCGGGCCTCCAAGTCCAGTGACTTCTGCCAACCGGTTCTCCCTGCCTCAGCCATGCTTGGAGCTTTCCCGCCGCGGCGAAAGGCGAAGCGAAAGAGTCAACAGAAAAACAGCGAGAGACAACCGCACTGGGCGTGATAGCGGTTGGCCAAGGAGGAGAGGTTTAGGTAATTTGCAGGATGGAGTTCCATGATTTGAACTCTTTATTTATTGCGAACCCAAACACCCCGCACTGCGCCGGAATATTCTGCCGCTTGAGACGCCCTCTTAGCGAAGAAAAGCCATAGCAAATAGGCGTCGATCAAAATGACCGCCAGCAAAACGCCGTATGCCGCCGGACTTGGGAGCAGTTGAACGTCGATCAAAACCCTGGAGAGTCCGAACCCGACCACCCAGGCATCAAAGCTCATGCAGATCCTCCGGAAGGTCTCCGCATCCATACGCCTGATCACATAACCTCCCAGAGGAATTCCCAAAGCCACACTCGGCGCCAGCGCAAAGAGAAGGCTGCTGCTTTCAACGCTGTAGAGGCCCAAAAAGTAGTAGGCCGTAGCCGTGAGCGTCGATTCGGCCACACGAATGAGACTCAAAGCGGCCCTGAATTCTTCTTTGTGGAAACCCTGGTTGTTGAACAAAAGGGCCAAAGGAGGACCGGAGATGGTGGTCAGCGAGTAGAGAACTCCCACGCCGGCGCCGAACGGCACGCCAACGGCTTTTTCGGAATGGATGGGCCGTCTCAGGCCGGCGGCCTGGAGAAGGATCAACGGCAGCAGAATCGCGTAGGTAAAAAACTTGATCCAGCCGGGGTTCGCCGAAAACAGAATATGACTTCCACCGACGACACCCAGGATAAGTCCGATCAAAATCGGGGAGACCCGCTTCCAAACCAGCGGCAGGCTCTTGCGATTGATGAACAAGACGTAACTATTAAGCACCACCTCAATCAGCACCACCGCCGGATTGAGAAGTCGATTTGTATAAAAAAGCAGCGCGATGGGCACGGTAATGGACGAGAAGCCGTAACCCAGCGCGCCGTTAATAGTAGCAGCCAGAAAGGCGACTAACAGTAAAGTTATCGTCTGAAAGTCTCCGAACATCGCCTAATCACTCCAAAATTGCGTCAAGATTTCGCCGCCGTAAGTTCTTCGCGATGAACGTGTAGCCCGCATTCCTTGGTCTCGGGATTCTCCCACCACCATCTTCCGGCCCGGATGTCCTCGCCGGGCTTGATCGCGCGGGTGCAGGGAGCGCAGCCGATGCTGGGGTAACCCTGGTCATGCAACTTGTTGTAAGGAAGACTATTCTCCCGGATGTAATTCCAGACCTGCTCGTGTGTCCAATCGATCAGCGGATTTATCTTCGCCATGCCGCCGTGGCTCTGGTCGGTCTCGACTTTCAGCAAATCGGTCCGGGTGGGCGCCTGCTCGCGCCGTAAGCCGGTTATCCAGGCATCCAGAGTTTTCAGCGCGCGATTGAGCGGCTCGACCTTGCGAATGTCGCAGCACAACTTGCGGGACTCCACGGATTGATAAAAAAGGTTGAGACCCTGCTCCCGCACCATTTTTTCGACGCGGCCCGCCTCGGGAAAAAACACTTCGATCTGGATGCCATAGCGCTCGCGCATGGCGTCCATGCAGTCGTAGGTCTCTTGATTCAGGCGTCCGGTATCCAGCGTGAATATCCGGAAATCCGACCCGCGCACACGGTGCATCATATCGATCAGCACCGACTCCTCGGCCTGAAACGAGCAGGCCAGCGCGATTCGAGGCTGAAACTTATCCAACGCCCACTTGAGAACTCCTTGAGCGTCAAGCTCTTCCACGTCCTGGTGCCCATTGCCGTTGTGATCGGTTTTCTGTACTAGCGACATCTTCCCCTCCCTTAGTTGACGCTCCCTTGTAAATTCTTGAGCAACGTCGTGACATCGAAGGAACCGGCTGTCTTGATATGTAAACCAAATCGCTTCCGCGAATCCTGCTCTCTCTCGATTGAAAAATCGGTTCCCGCGTATAGGGCCCGCGCCAAAGCCTCGATCTCCGGCCGGATCGCAGAGAACGACTCCTCGGTGTTCGGAGTCAGAAGCCGATCGTTGATCACAACAAGGGCCTCGTCCCCGCGAAATCGAAACCGGCCTTGAAGCGCCGGCTCCCCTTCTATCCTCCGGCAATAATCCAGGGCAGTCGCAAACGCCGCTCTAAGTTTCGCGCCGTTTGAACCGTCCGCCGATCGTTTCCGGCCGTACAGTAAACCCCAACGGTTTCCACCGTTGTCGATGCTGACGTTTGCCTCGTGAGACACCAGCAGAATCCCCGGGCCGGCGGGAACATGACTGTAGTCGGCCAAGTCGTAATATTCGCCATCCGACGCCTGTATCCAGGTATTGAAAATTTCCACGAACGATTCAGGCTGAATCGAAACCGGGTCTGCAGCGAAAAATTTTATATTAATTTTCTGAAGATCCATAAGCGTTCCCGCTAAGCATGCTTTTCAACCGAAGACGCCACTCCGGCGCCAGCCGCAACAATTGTGGCGCTGAGTTTGTTGTAGCAGCTATGCGCCGCATCGATGAAAAGCTGCGCCTCCTGCAGGCGTTGCAGCGCCACCCCTTTTTCCAGACTATTCACGCTTTGCAAGGCGTCTCTTGCTTTGAACAGGTAGTCCGCGAACGTGCTTCCGGCGTACTTGTCATAGAAAAGCTGCGTGTCGCAAAACCGCTGCCGGAACTCGGCTACAATAGTCGCTTCGTCTTCGAACACGTCGTAATTCTGAGTCTTGACCAATGCCTGCGCCGCGCGCACCATCGCTCCGCAAGCGGCCGAGACGGCTTTGGTTAGATCTCCCGAATCAAACCAAATTTGCGCCTCAAACAATTCCCGCTCGCTCGCCGCCAGGGTGAATTGCGCCGGAGAAACGACCTCTCCCGCGCATTCCCCCACACCCATATCGTTCAACGTGAATTCGCGAGGATCGCCCCAATCGCTGTAGAATAACGGCGCCACGTCATGGGATGGGACCTGCGTCAGGTCATCGAGCATGGCCTTGGTCTCTTTTTTCCCGATCCTGCCGATAAAGTCCTGAAAGCTTTCGCCTTTTTGCCGCTCGGCGACGTACCGGTCGGTGACGCGCGTTACCACTTCTGGGATCCGTTTTGAGGGCACAGCCCCGATGGCGAGGCCGTACGCGCCGGCATTATCTCTAAATTTTCCGCCCAGCATCACCTGAAAGTGAGGCACGGTGTAGCCGTTGATATTCCGGCTAATGCCATAAAAGCCGATATCCGCGATGTGGTGCTGACCGCACGAATTAAAGCAGCCGCTCACCTTGATGCGGAGATTCTTGACCGCCTGATCCAGCTCAAAGCTCTTCTCGCTCAAGCGACGACGCAATTCCTTGGCGAGCCCTCTGGATGACGCTATTCCCAATTTGCACGTGTCGGTTCCCGGGCATGCAGTGACGTCCACGATCGTTCCAGCGTTCGGGTCAGCCAAGCCGATCCGCTTTAAAGCGCTGTACAATTCAGGCAGATCGGTCTCGCTGACCCAGCGTAGAAGAATATTCTGCTCAACGGTGGTGCGAATCGTGTCTTTGATGAATCTCCGGGCAACGTCGGCAAGAGCGCGGAGTTGATCTGCCGTTATGTCCCCCAAAGGAAGCGTTATTGTCGCGGCCGAATATCCGCGCTGTCTTTGCCGGTACACGTTGGTGGCATACCACGCGTTAAATCCTTCTGGGCGCGCGCCGCCGTTTAACGCCGTGCCACCCTTGAGAGGAGTCTCGCCCTGCCCTTCAATGCCGGCAAGATAACCGGTCCATCCGGGATCCGAGGCTAATTTTTGCCGCTCCTCCAATACGAGCTGGCGGAATTTTTCAATTCCTAAATTGGCGATTAAAAATTTAATGCGCGCGCGCGCCCGATTTCGCTTCTCTCCCAAACGGGCAAACACCCGCGCAATAGACTGAGCCATCGGGAGAAGTTCTTCCTCGGGAAGAAAATTATCGAATAACTGCGCCTTGTACGGAACCGCGCCCAGGCCGCCCCCCACGTAGAATTCAAAACCTCGGCGTTCCACTCCGTCGTGCACTTCCGTCTTGGCGATCGCGCCCAAGTCATGCATGCTCGTCAGACCGCACGAGTGCTGCGCGCAGCCGGAGAAAGCCAGTTTGAACTTCCGCCCGAAATCTTGCGTGTCCGGATGACCGAGCAGGAATTTTGAGCTCGCTTTGGCATAGGGAGTTACGTCAAAGACCTCATCGCGGCAAACTCCCGCGAGCGGGCAGGCCGTAACATTGCGCACGGCGTTTCCACATGCCTCTCGAGTTGTGATACTTACGGCAGCCAACCGCCGCATCAATGAAGGCGTGTCTTCGATGTGGACAAAATGATACTGGATGTCCTGACGGGTCGTCACATGAGAGATCCCGTCGGCGTATTCTTCCGACAAGTCCGCCAGCACTTCCATCTGTTCGGGATTTAACCCGCCGAAAGGAATCTTTATGCGCATCATGCCGGGCGCATCCCAAACGGTTTCCGGCCCTTTAGTCAAACCTTCGGAGGGCAGCTTTAGCTTTTGGATTTTCCGCCCGTCATGCCGATGTCCATTGTCGTAGCGCTGGCCGTAGATGCCGCGCCGGAGCCGAGTCTCCGCAAAAACCCTTTCATCGATCTTGCCCTGCTTTCTTAATTCAATCTGCGTTTCAAAGATGTCGATCTCGCGTCCGAGATCCGGCGGTATGCGGCTGCCGACAATTTCTTTCCACTGGGTTGATTCACTCATTGTTATTTCCCATCCGGAATTATTTCTAACATTTCCGATCGTAGTAATCGTTTATTAGGCCAAAAAAAATCACCCGACTAAACCGCTTTATACGGACTTTATACTAATTCCGATCACTAAAGTCAACATTGCTAGCTTACGCTATTTTCAGGTCTTTTGCCGACTAATTTTGCCTTGTAGCTCCATTAGGGCATCCAGGACAGCTTCAGGTCGAGGTGGACATCCTGGCACATAGACATCCACTGGAATCACGCGGTCTATACCTTGAACTGTGGCATAATTATCATAAAACCCGCCGCTGGCTGCACAGGCCCCAAATGCCATAACCCACTTAGGTTCAGTCATTTGCTCGTATACCCGCTTCATTACCGGCGCCAGTTTCTGGTTGACCGTACCGATGACCATAAGTAAGTCTGCCTGCCGGGGACTAAATCTGGGCAGTAGAGCCCCAAACCGATCTATGTCGTAAGGCGACATGGAAAGGGACATGTACTCCATCGCGCAGCAAGCCGTAGCAAACGGATATGGGAAAATGGAATACTTACGCGCCCAGTTGACTGCGCTTTCCAATCGCGTCAAAACTACAGCTTCTTTCAGCAAGGGAGCTTCGAGAGAGTCGTAGGTGTTTAACTGCATACGTCAACTATAAACTCTCGCGATGAAAATTCAACGCCATCGCGGTGAACCCTGATTTGCTGCCTTTTTGCTTGACAATTCGAAACCCTCATTTTACTCTGGCCATACTAGCGGCAGAGGGCAATACAAAAATTGGCCTCTGCCCAAATCGGAGATGGGATCATCATGGGGGGTAAAAAGATTCTGGTTGTTGAGGATAATGAAGACACGAGAGAAATCCTCCTCTACCGGCTTAAGAGCATGGGCGAATACGAAGTCCTCCTGGCCTCTAATGGCAAGGAAGCATTGGATATGGCGACTCGATCGAAACCCGATCTCATTATCATGGATCTCAAAATGCCGGTTATGGACGGCTGGGAGGCAACCAAAGCCCTGAGAGAAACGGATTGGGGAAGAGATCTGCCGGTCATCGCGCTAACGGCTCAGGCAATGGAACGTGATGAAGAGAAAGCGTTGAGCGCAGGTTGCAGTGATTACATAGCCAAACCCATAATGGACTATGCTATCCTCAAAAGAAAAATCGAAAAATTTCTAAAGTAGCAGATCTAACCCCCAAACATCTTGCCCAGCTTGCTCGCGTCTAGACTTTGACCACGTTGACAGCCTGAGGGCCCTTTTCTCCCTGTGCGATCTCGAATTGAACCATCTGGCCTTCATTCAGAGTTTTAAATCCGTCACCTTGGATCGCGCTATAGTGGACGAATACGTCCCCGCCACCCTCCTTTTCAATGAAACCGTACCCCTTAGAGTTATTAAACCACTTAACCTTCCCAGTCGGCATGCCCCTTACCTCCCTACTCACTTGACCTTGTCAACAGCGCAAGCGAGCGTGGTGCTTGGTTTCAATCGGGCAGAATAACGAGCCCTTAACTAAGAACCCCTCCTAGCGAGCCCGGGAACACAAAACCTGCCCTACAGACTTGACCTTGCAGCACGAAGCAGAACAAGCCTGTTTTCCTTGGGTTGCGACATTAGATAAATGGCCCTGCCTTTGTCAAGAAAAAAATGATGAAGCCCAACATACCACGCATCACCATTGCCTGTTCCAGTCCATTATCGACATGGGAATATACCGCGGAATCGTTTTCTGTGAACAAGTTAAGATTTCATCGTGCACAGGGTGTTGAAGCTCGATACCGCGATCATGCCCCCAGAAAACCCAAAATCTTCAACCTTGGCATGCCTAAATTTCGAGCAATTAGCAGAACGCTGGAAGCATTGCGGAATTTACATTAACAAACAAGTTATAAACAGGCGTTATAATATTAATTGACATCCTGGTCTTTTTAAAATATATTTAGAACGTCCCTTGATTTACGAAATACTTCCAGGACACTAGCAAGCAAATGGCAATCTATACGGCTCTCAACAAGAGGGATTGCGCCCGAATTGCCGAGGAATTCGGCCTCGGAGACCTTATATCTTATAACGGTATCCGCAATGGTTCAGTTAACACCCATTATCTCTTAGAAACCAAACGAGGGCGCTTCTTCCTTAAAATCGACGAGGTAAAAAGCGAATTAGAGGTTAAGCAGGAGCTTGAGCTTCTGCTGTTTCTCAGAAAACAAGGGTGCCCCTGTCCGCAACCACTTCGGAGCAAGAAGGGCCATTACTATCACGAGTTTCATGGAAAGTATGTTTCCGTAAGCAAATATGTGGAGGGTGTGGAGCTCCCTTTAGAAAAATTCACTTCGACTCATCTTGAGGTTGTAGGTCATGCGTTGGCCGATTTTCATCTTGTAGGACGGGGGTACAAAAAGGGCATTGACAACCGTTTTGGGTTCACGAAAATTCTTTCTATCTACCGTGACGTTAGAAGACAGCTACCCCTACACCTAAGACATATCGTACGCGTTCTAGATGATGAAGTCGCTTATCTTGAAAACTACCTGGACAACAATTTACCCAAGGGGATCATCCACGGTGACCTTTTCCCGGACAACCTGAAGATTAAAGGATCCAGATTAGTTGGGATCGTCGATTTTGAGGCTGCGTGCAGAGGCAAGCTGATTTACGATCTCGCTACGGCGGTTAATGCCTTTTGCTACCTAGACGGACGTTACCAGATCGATCGGTTTGAGCCTCTAATCACCGGGTATGAAAGCCTTCGACCCCTTTCGCTACCTGAATGGGATTCCTTTCCAAACGAGCTTCGATTTTCCGCCCTGCGATTTACGATAACCAGGATTAAAGATTTTTACCTCCGAAAAAGCGACGACACTCAGAGGATTTTCAAGGACTTTAAAGAGTTTTTCGAACGCCTACTGATTCTTCGAAGGGAAAAAACCGGGGGGATGGAAGACATTTTATTAGCAATGGCCACGGGTTACGATTATCGCAAGTATCAGAAATCAAAGCCCTCCAAGTAATTTGCCGGCCTTTGTTCACGCTAAATGCGGTCGACGGGCTGCGTGCCTAGCCTGCGAATTTTAATCAGGGTATCTTGACGGATTAAACGAATCAGGGAAAAAAACGTAAGTAGGGCGCCGAGCAGGAACAGCAGCCTCCCGCCGCTGAGAACCACGTAGTAAAAATCCATTTTGACGCGGGCGGTATTGTATCTTTCGCGGTCTTCGTTGATACGACGGAGCACTTCCTCATTTTTCTGCTGATCCAGCTCCTGAAAGCTCCGATAGCTTTCTTCCA
>JBGQBP010000077.1:0-14511 GCA_041494945.1 Binatia bacterium
CGTCGTCCTGGCGCTGAGCCTGATCGGCTGGACCGGCTACGCCCGTCTCGTGCGCGGCGAAATCCTGGCGCTGAGAGAAAAGGAATTCATCCAGGCGGCGCTGGCTCTCGGCGCCTCGCCAGCGCGCGTCATCGGGCTTCATATGTTGCCGAATATCCTGCCGCCGCTGGTGATTCAAGCGACCTTTGGAATGGCGGCGGCGATCATTGCGGAGGGCAGTCTGAGTTTTTTAGGCCTCGGCGCGCAGCCGCCGACTCCGTCCTGGGGATCCATGCTCAACGAAGGGAGACAGTTCATACTCGTGGCACCTCATTTAACTGCGTTTCCAGGTCTCGCCATCATGACTACGGTCTTGGCGTTGAATCTCGTCGGCGACGGCTTGCGGGACCGGCTGGAGAAAAGAGGCAAATAGTGATAAACGACTCCCATGAGAAAGCTCTTTTCGTGCCCTACGTGACCCTACGCTCACAGGACAAGGATTGTCCTGGCGGAGAAAAAGATCCCGTATGAGCTGGTCGAAGTGGATCTCAAGAACAAGCCGAAAGAATTGCTCGAACTGAATCCGTACGCTAAAGTGCCCGTCCTGGTCGATAACGAAACGGTGGTTTACGAGTCCAACATCATCGACGAGTATTTAGAAGAAAACTATCCCGAAGTTCCGCTCATGCCTAAAGACCCCGCGCACAAAGCGCGGGTAAGAATCTGGATGGACTATTGCAACACCCAGCTGCACACGGCTGCCCATGAAATCTTGCACGGCAAGGATCAGGAAAAAGCGCAGGAGAAGTTGAAAGACTACCTGACGGCGCTCGAGCTGGAAATGGCCGGACGCGAATATGTCGCGGGGGACTACTCTCTGGCCGACATCACCCTGATTCCCTTTTTCGTCCGGCGCCAGCGCTACCGTTTCGAAATCGACGATCGGCTGCCGAATTTGAAGAACTGGATGGAGCGGGTGTTGGCCAGGCCGGCGGTCCAATCCACCCTCTGACATTCTAGGAGAACGATATGGCGGAACAGATATCACGCACGGAGCGGAGGCGAGCCGAACGGCAAGCCCGGAAAGATATCCAGCAAAGAGAAAAGCAAAAGAAAAAAGTTGCCTCCGCGGCGCAAACGGCGATCGTTTACCTCGTAGGCGCTTTGCTGCTCGCGGGAGCGGGCTATTGGGCCTACGGCAAATGGAGCGCGGGCTCGCCCGGCGAATTTGTAAAAAGCCTGGGCAACCGCCACATCGCCGAGGCGGAAGTCGGACTCACAACTTACAACAGCAACCCGCCCACTTCGGGACCGCATTTGCCGATGATCGCGGACTGGGGCGTTCAAAAGGACCCGGTGACCAAGGAGCTGCAGGTCCACAACCTCGAAGACGGAGGCGTCGTCGTACAGTACAATTGCCCGGCGGCCGACTCGGGATGCAAGCCGCTCGTCGATAAGCTGGCCGACATCGCGCGGCGCTACGACCGCGTCCTGCTCGCGCCCTATCCCGGCATGAGTGAAAAGATCGCGCTCACGGCGTGGACGCGCATCGACAAGATGAACGACTTCGACGAGAAAAGGATCGTGCGCTTCATCGAGGCTTACATCCATGTCGATCATCACCCCGCCGGCGGGGAGTAGGCCGTTGAAAAAGGCCCATCTGCTTCGTTGCACTCGAAGTCCTCGCTCGACGTACTGAAAAGTACGCCTCCGCTCGGCCTTCTTCGTGCGCCTCGCACCTGGAACCTTTTTGACCGGCCTACGATCAAGTTTCAATCGTAATCCAAGCCGTTTCGACTAATTACGCTTCGCTCTTTCCGGCGCTTCGCGCGCGGCGGAGCTGAAGACCGCGATCAGGGCGAAGCCGGCGAAAATCATCCACGAATATTGGAATGCGGACCGGTACACGTCCGGCTGCCGCGACCATTCCGTATAGGCCGCCGCGCTCGCAGCCGCGACGCCGTTCCAATCCAGCCAGCGCGCGAACAGCATGCTCGCCAGAGCGATGCCGACGGCGTTGGCCATGTTGGCCGCCATCACCGTGGCGCCGGCGACGGCGCCCAGACGGTCCTGCCTCACGGCTCCGAACAGAGCGCTCAAGTTCGGCGAAGCGAAAAGCGACCAGCCCAGTCCCATGCCCATCAACGGAATGATCACCGCGAGCCGGCTCGAGTCGGGGCCGAAACGCCCCATCGCAAGAATGCTGATAAACGTGCAGGCGCATCCCGCGGTGCAAAGCCGTCGCGACCCGAACCTGTCGGAGAGCGACCCGCCGACCGGCGCCATGAATACGATCACCAGCGAATAGAAAATCAGTGTAATTCCAACCTGTGTCGGCGAGAGCTCAAGGATTCCTTGAAGATAGAAAGGAAGCAGGAAAAAAGTCGCGGTCTGGCTTAGAGAGACGAGCCACAGACTGACGATGCCCGCGGTGAACAGCCGCTTGCGAAACAGGCTCAAATCCAGGACCGGGTCCGCCACCCGGCGCTCCAGGAAAATAAATAGCCCGAGAAATAAAGCGAACAGAAGAAATAGTCCGCCGGTCCACGAGTCGAAGCCGTGCCGCGCTTCCCGGTTTAACCCCAGGATCAAAGAGACCATGAATAAGAGCAGCGTCGTCGTCCCGGCCAGATCGATGCTGTACGTCCCTTTGGCCTCGACACTCTCCTGGATCACCTTCCACGCCATGACGGCGCCCGCCAGCGCCACGGGGAGATTGACGAAGAAGATCCAACGCCAGCCCATGCTGTCGATCAAAAAGCCGCCGAGCGACGGGCCGACGATGTAACCCAGGTGAAACGCCATCGACGTGATGCCCAACGCTTTACCCCTGCTGCCGCCGGCGAAAACCGCCGAGACGATGGCGCGGCCGTTGGCCAAAATCATCGCGCCGCCGACCGCTTCGACGATGCGAAAGAGAACCAACGGAGCGACGCCGCCGGCAAAACCGCAAAGCGCCGAGCCCGCCATGAAAATTAGGAACCCGAGATTGTAAATCTTTTTTCGCCCGACCATGTCGCCGAGCCTGCCGAGACTCAGGACCAGGCCGATCACCGTGAGCTGGTAAGCGAGCGGGACCCACTGGACGACTTGCATCGTGGCGCCAAACTCGGTCGAGAGCGTCGGCAGCGCGACGTTCACCGAGCGGGCGTCCACCGCCGCGATGAATTGGCCCAGGCAGGCGTTGATCAGGATCAGCCGGCGCGCGGCCTGCGAGAGTTCGCTTTGCTGTGTTGTCGGCACGGATTATTTCGTCCGGTCGGGATACGAATGAGAGAGTCGAAAGCTAGTCTTTAGTGTAGCGGACCTCGAAGGTCGTGCAGCCATTGGGCGATTTCCACGGGCCGTGCGGCATGCCCGGCGGCCGGCAGGCGTACTGTCCGGCCCTAAATTCTTGGTTCAACCGCAGGTCGATGATACTTCCCTCTAAGATATAAACTTCCTCCCAGAAATCGTGCGTCAGCACCCCGTTGGGCGTCGTGTCACACCCGGGATCGAAACGCAGAACCCGCGAATAATTTCCGTTGGTAGTGTCGCCGCTCAAAATCCGCTCGTGCAGCCCCGCGCATTTGCTCTCCGGCACGTCGCGCCACGGCTTGGCGACAACGTCAAAAAATTCCAGCTCCTCCTTCGCCATCTTCCCGCTCCTAAAGATTTATACGGTCTCGACTCGACGGACACGATAGGAACATTTCAGAGAATCGCCTGTAGTCTCGTCGAAGAGCTCGGCTACGAAATAAGGCCTTGAGATAAAAGCTCCGCCGATCAATGGAATCGTGCCGGTGTAAACGGCGGCACCGTCGACGAGATTCCCCAAGCGGCGGCGCAGCAGCGCGAGCAAATCTTCCGGCCTGAGCAGCGCCGCCATCCGTCCTTCCTGGTAGATCTGTTCTCTGCCGCTCTCCCCGACCCAGCTTCTCAGAATCAAACCGTCCCAGCGCTTGCGCACGTCGGCGTAGCGCCACACGGCGCTCGACACCGGCTTCGGGCAAACCTGCTTGGAGGCAGGAATATCGATTTTCTCCAGCTCGCGATCCGTATGATCGCTGCCGACCGTAACCCAGATATCCCGGCCGTTTACTAAAAGTACGACTTCCGCCTCTCCCGCAGTCCGCGTACCGACCACCTCGATCTCGTTCGCCGCCGTAAGTCTGTCGAGCGTCGTGCGAAAAATCGTCGGTATCTCCGTCGGCGCGGGAATGCCCTGCGCGGCCAGCTCGCTCACGTGCGCGCGTACTTCGTCCTGGTTGCGCCCCGTGTAGCCGGCGATGATCACCCGCGCGGGCGCGAAATTTATATCCTGTCCGCCGGTCTGGACGGTAAATCGCATGGCAGGCATGGACCCCTATTCGTGTTCGTGCTTGATTATTTTGCGGATTTTTTTTCCGACGAGCTCCGCGTCGCCGGGCGCCGCGCGCGCTTCGAAGAGCGGGAAAAGCTCGCGCTCCTCGCGCCGGATGTGGCGTTCGAGGAGGTCCGCGGCTTCGAACAGGACCTTGGCCAAATGCTTCTCGTCTTCGAGCCGGACGAGCCAATCGCGAAGCTGCTCGTGCTCCGACAGCAACTCCCCGATCAACGGTTCAGACTCCGGAATGGACGAGCGCATGAAAGGAAAAAGCTCATCCTCTTCGGCCCTAAAGTGCGGCACGAGGCTTGCGCCGAAAAATCCTTTGAGTTCCTGCGTGCGCTCCTTCAATCCTTGAGTCCCAAGAGGCTTAATTCGCCCCAACGCCTGCTTGCGGCAGCGCAGCGCCAGCGCAAGACCATGATGATGGTCGTGAGAAAGCGGTATGAGACTCGGATGGCGCGGCATCGTCGTATATGTTTACATCGAACCACCCGCATGCTACAAGCACTCTCGTCACGAAGGAGAAAGCCATGAAGCGTCGTGCGCTGGTCCTTGCATTCCTCGCTCTCGTATCGCATCCGATTTTCGTTTCGGCCGCCGGAGAGCCTACCAAGCTGCTTCTTGCTCAAGGCGCGATCAGCAACGACGTCGTCCCCGTCTGGTTCGCCAAAGATCGCGGAATCTTCAGGAAATACGGTCTCGACGTGGATAATGTATTCATCATCGCCGGCCGGGCGGCTCAAGCGATGCTAGCCGGCCAAGTCCCCGTCGGACTGATCGGCGCCACTCACGTCACGAATGCAGTCACCGCGGGCGGAGACCTGACCATGGTTCTCGGGCTTAAGAATCGGTTGGATTATCTTTTCGTCGCTCGGCCTACGCTGAAAAGCCCGGCGGATCTGAAGGGCAAAAAGGTCGCGATCGGCACTCCTTCGGGCTCGGCGTCGCTCGGAACTTACGTGGCGCTCGATTACCTGGGACTCAATCCGCGCAGAGACAATATTTTGCTGATGGGCATAGGCGGCGTGCCGGAGCGTCTGGCGGCGCTGCGCTCGGGAAGCGTCGATGCGACGAGTCTTTCCCCGGAACTGGGTCCGATGATTACGGACGAGGGTTACCGCGTCCTCGTAGACACGATGAAAGAAAATATACCGTTTCAGTCCGCCGGACTGGTATTCACGCGAAAGTTCATGAAATCGAACCCGGCGGTCGTGGAAAATTTGGCCAAGGCGATCGTCGAGAGCGTCGCCGCCATTCATAATCCGGAGAACAAACGGCCGGTGGAACAAACCATTGCGAAAAATCTCAAGCTCGATAAGCCCGAGCGCGTGGAAGAAGCCTACCTGGATCTGCGCGCAGCGCTGCCGCGCAAGCCCTGTCCGTCGCTGGAAGGAATCGCCTCCGTGCTCAAGCTCATGGTCCAGCACGGCATCAATCCGAAAGCGGCTCAACTGAAACCGGAAGATGTCGCGGATATGAGCGTGTGTAAAAAACTCGACGAGAGCGGTTTCTTCGATCACGTCTACAAACAGTGACGTGAGCGAAGAAGTTTGAATTTTGAATGATGAATGTTGAATTCCCTAACTCAAAATTCAAAACTCAAAATTCATAATTTTACGTTTTATATAACTCCCTGCTCACGCAACTTCACGATGGCCTGCCCATCGTAACCCAACGTCGATAAAATTTCTTCAGTATGCTCGCCCAACGTCGGCGGCGGCAGCGTCACGGCCGGCGGCGTGCGGCTGAGATCGATTCCGCTGCCCACGAGTTTCATCTTGCCCATCCGCGGGTGCTCGACCTCGATGGGAAATCCATACGAGCGCACCTGCGGGTCGTTGAAGACTTCGTCCATCGTGTTGAGCGGCGCGCTCGGCACGTCACGCTCCCGAAGCCGGTTGAGCCAGTCCTCGCGCCGCCCGGTGCGAAAGACCGCCTGAAGCATCGCCGAAAGCAGGTCATGGTTTTCCTGCCGACCTTTTCGGTCGCGAAAGCGCGGGTCTTCCGCCCACTCCGGCTTGCCGGCGACTTCCAACAAACCGCGCCAGAATTTCTCCGGCGACGAGAGGTGAATGACGAACGGGAGTCCGTCCCGGTCGGTGAACGCAAAGACGCCGGCGGTGCGCACTCGGGTCGCCCGCCGCGGGACTTTGCCGGTCTCGAAAAAACGCACGGCATTTTCGCTGGTGAAAGAGACCGTCGCGCGCAGGAGAGAAGTCTCCACTCTCTGGCCTTCGCCGGTGAGCAGCCGATTCACCAGCGCGCCGAGAATTCCATAGCAGGCGTAGATGCCGGTCAGGTGATCTGAAAAGGAGATGCCCATGCCTTGCGGATTTTCCGGATCGGTCAACAAACTTAACAGACCGCTCATCGCCTGGCCGACCGTGTCGTACCCGGGAAGATCCCGATAAGGGCCGGTCTGGCCGAATCCCGAGATCGAGCAATAGACGACCTTCGGATTGAGCGCCCGCACGGCGTCGTATCCCATCCCTCGCTTCTCCAGCGTCCCGGGCCGGAAATTTTCGATCACGACGTCGGACACGCGCGCCAGCTTGAAAAAAATCTCCCTCGCCTCCTCGCGCCGGATATCGAGCGTGACGCTTTTTTTATTACGGTTGAGACTGCGGAAGTTCGAAGAATAGAGATTTTCGCCCCAGCCGCGGAACGGATCGCCCTGCCCCGGCTGCTCGATCTTGACCACCTGGGCGCCGAGATCGGCCAGCAGCAGGCTGGCGAACGGACCGGTGACGTAGCTGGCTATTTCGAGAACGCGGATTCCGTCGAGCGCGCCGGCCATGACATTGCTCCTCTCAAGATGGTGACTCCCTTATTTCCCCTGCGCGGCAGGAAAGTCAAGCGGATATTTTAGTGAGAAGCCAGCAGTGAGGAGTGAGACAGTCAGAGGGCTGCGGCCTGAGCTTTGTTACTGCTCACTGACTCACTTTCGTAAGGCAGGGTGAACGTGAAAGTGCTTCCGGCTCCTGGTTCGCTTTCGACGCGGATGTCTCCCCCCATCAGCTCGAGATATTTTTTGACGATGCTGAGACCGAGGCCGACGCCGGAGTACGTTCCCGTGTGCGCCTCTTTGAGCTGGTGGAACTCATCGAAAATCTTTTCCAGATCGTCCCGCTTGATGCCGATTCCGGTATCGGCAACGGCAAACTCGACGCGCCCTTCCCCGTTCAAATCGCGCACTCGAATCTCGATCGAGCCTTTGGGCGTAAACTTGTAGGCGTTGCCGATCAGGTTTTGCAGAATCTCTTCGAGCTTCAAGGCGTCGGTGGTCACAAAGGGCAGCCGCGACGGCAATTGCCAAGAGACGGCGACGAGGTTCTTGTGGTTAAGCTGCTCGACGTAGGTCTGCACGTGCTCGACCACCTCGCCCACGTTGAACGTGGAAGAATCGAGCGACATTTTTCTCGCCTCGATCTTGGTGAGCGTTAGCACATCGTTGATGAGCTTGAGCAAAATTCTGGAATACCGGAGCATCTTTTCCAGCGCGATTTTTTGCTTTTCCGTCGTCTCACCGAGAAGACCGTCCCGGCAAAGATCGGCGTTGCCGATAATGACGTTGAGCGGGGTGCGCAGCTCGTGCGACATGGCCGCAAGAAAATCCCCCTTGGCGCGGTTCGCCTCCTGCATTTCCCAGTTGGCTTGCTCCAGTTGCGCGGATTTTTCCTTGGTCTCGGAATAGAGCCTGGCGTTCTCGACCGCCACGCCGATCTGACCGGCCATGGAAGTGATCAACTGGATCTCGCCCGGCGTTAGATGCCGGGGCGCGCGACCGTTGCAGGTGATGGCCCCGACCGAGTTGAGTTTTGCGGTGATGGGAAAGGCCGCGAAAAAGCAAAAGCCGGTGTTCTGTGTGTTTTTGCTGCTGCTCAACTCTCTGTATCGAGCGTCGTTCCGAAGATCCTCGAAGATCATCGGCTCTCCGGTCTGCGCCACTTTTCCGATAATCCCTTCGCCGCGCTTGAAGACACGAACTCTCTCTATGTCCTTGCGGTCCCTCGGGTAAGATGCCTGGACGTTCAGTTCTTCGGTCTGGGAATCTAAAAGATAGATTCTCGTCGTATCGAACCGAAAGATATCCATGATCTTCTTGATCACTTGTTCCAGAACCGATTCCAAGTCGAGGGACTGATTGACGGTCGTCGTGACGTCATAAAGGGCCGAAATCTCCTTTGCCTTTTGCGCCGTCTGCTCGAACAGGTTGGCGTTTTCGAAGGCGACGCAGATCTGATTCGTCATCGACGCAAGCAAGACCCTATCCTTGGGCAACACGTTGCGGACGGTTCGGCTGAGAAAATTGATCACGCCCAGCGTGTTGGTTTTGCTCTTCAGCGGAAAGCTCATAAAGCTGCGAAAGCCGGCCTTTCGGGCGCGGCCGCTGCGGGCGAGCTTTTGGTACAGAGGGTCGGTTTGGATATCCTGTAAAAGGATCGGCTCTCCCGTGACGACCACCGACCCGTCGATGCCTTCGCCGGCCCGATACGTGTTGGTTTGTGCGGCGAATTCCGGACTGATCCCTTCGTACATCTTCAACCGAAGTTCCTTTCCCTCCGGGTCCAAGAGATAGACCCGCGCCGCATCGAACTCCGTCAGTTGCAAAATCTTACCGACTACGTCGCGCAACATGACGTCGGGATCGCGCGTTTGATTGACGGTCGCCGTGACGTCATAGAGCGCCGCCAGCTCGTTGGCCCGCGCAACGGTCTCCTCGAAGAGATTCACTTTTTCCACGGCGACGCCGATCTGGTCCGCCATGGATGTGATCAATCGCGTCTCGTCCGACGTGAGCCGACGCCGCTCCTGACCGACGCAGACGATCGCCCCGATGGGCTTGCTCTTGGCTTTAAGCGGGAAAACGGCCAAAAAACTATGGCCGCTTTTCATCGCTATCCTGAGCTGACTCCACTCGTGATAGCGCGGATCGCTTTGGATGTGCTCGAAGATTAACGACTCCCCGCTGGCCATCACTCTGCCCACGAGGCCTTGGCGGTTAGAAATATTTCCGTGAGGCACGGAAAACTTCGCATCGCCTTCGAAAGAAGCCTTGAGCTCGATCTGATCCGGTCCGGAAGCAAGAAAAATCCTGGTGGCGTCGAAATGAAAAATGTCGGTCATTTTCTTGATGACGTCTTGGAGCACCGGCGCCAAGTCCAGAGATTGATTGAGCGTCGACGCGATATCGGACAAGGCGCCGAGTTCTCTTGTCCGTCTCTCAACTCTCTGCTCGAGCGTGCTATAGGAATTTTTGAGCTCGCCGGCCATTTCATTGAACTCGTGCGCCAGCTGTTCGATTTCATCTCCCGTCCTGATTTCCACTCTGTGGTCGAGGTTGCCCTGCCGGATGATCTCCGCGCCTCGATGCAGCGCCCGGATCGGCTCGGTAATCTTGTTGCTGACCCAGACGATGAGCGCCGAACCGACGATCAAGCCGATGGCCAGGAGCAGGATCGCGTAACGTTGCATGGTCGCCAGGGCGGCGAGAGCGATATCGACGGGTTCCGTCAAGACGACGGCCCAGCCCAGGCCTCGCACGGGGGCGTACGTCGAGAGCACCCGCCGGCCCATGATTCCCACGCCTTCCTCGGCCGGATTCGGGTCCTTCTCGGCGGGCCTGCGCAGAAACTGTCGGACTTTGAAGTGGTCACGGAGGTTTGTCCTCTTCAGCACCAAAGATGGATCTTGGTGGGCGATGAGATTGCCCTGACTGTCAACAAGGTAGGCATGCCCGGCATCGGAGAACCTGACCTCGCCGATAATTTGCCAGAGGAAACTCAGGTTGAGCTCCCCGGTTACCACGCCAACGATCCGACTAGGACCCACTCGGATCGGGACCGCCACGTTCACGTAAGGTTCGGCCTTGTCCGTCGTGTAGACCGGACTCACGTACGTCTCGCCGCGCATCGCCCTCTGGAAATTGTCCGCGTCCTTCTGATCGGAAAGCTCGCTCGGAAGATAGACGCGCCTCGCCGAGACCTTCACGACCTCCGTCCCTTTGTCGCTCAGAATCGCCAAAGTAGTAAAAGGCCGGTCGTTTTTGAGAAGCAACTGAACGAGAAGCCTTTGTCCTTCGCTCCCGAACTCGTAGAGGCTCAAGGAAACAGCTAAGTCAAACAGCCGCTCCTTTTGGCGATTGATGACATCCTCGATCTGACTTGCGACTTTGGAAGCGACCTCTGTTTGAAGTTGGGCCGCCGCTTTCCTGATTTGCGATCGCGTGTACAGGCTCCCTGCAATGATGTTCGCGAGAAGGGCGACTCCTAGAAGGAGCAGTCCTATCACCAGAAGCCGACAGCGGATGCCTCCCCCGCGCCACGTAAAAAAATCTGCGGCTCTTTTCCACTTCATGTCAGACCCGCGCTACTCGATTACTTCATCAGCTCGCAAGAGAATCTCCCTGGGGACTTTGAGGCCGATCGCCTTGGCGGTCTTTAGATTGACGACGAGCTGCAGCTTGGAAGGCTGCTCGATAGGGAGATCCGCGGGTTTGGCGCCTCGAAGGATTTTATCCACCAGTCCCGCGCCTTGCTGTCCCAACGCGAAATAGTCCGAGCTGTAGGCCGCGAGAAACCCCCTCCTCACGGTCTGGACGTTGGGACCCACAACCGGCAACCTTTCTTTGATGGCGTACCGCGCGATATGCTCCGTGGCGCCGACAAACAAGGCATCAGGCGGAATCAAAAGCCCGTCGCCCAATCTAGGCGCGATGAGGAAGAGTTGCTTCCCTACCCCTTCGGCGTTCGCCGCCTGGATCTCGACCTCGGCAAGCGTGAAACCGATTCTCTTCGCCGCCGACCGCGTCGAACTTATGTAGTCCTCGTAGTTCGCAGCCCCGGGGTTGTTGATGAAGATCAGGCGCCTGACGAGAGGAGCCAGTTCCTTGAACAGCTCGAGCCGTTTTTCCGTAAGATCCAGAATGGAGCTGGTTATTCCAGCCAAGTTGTTGCCCGAACTTGCGTAACTCTTGACGAACTTTAACGGGTTTCCTGCGCTAAGAAATACTACCGGAAGGTTGGTGCCTTCCGTAAGCTTCGCTACGGGAACAGTGGCCGTCGTCGAGGAGGTCACGATCAGATCGGGTTTCTCTCGAACGATCTTTTGAGCCAGCTTGTGAAGCGAATCGATATCCCCTTTTGCATTATGAAACTCGTAACGGATATTTTTGTCTTCCCGATACCCGATCTCCGACATTTTATATTTGAAGCCTTCGAAAGCAGACGCGAACTGATCCTCGGCGATCAATCCGCTTACGCGGTAGACCTTCTGGGCCTCGGCTGATGCGGAAAAGCAGAGGAGAGTCGCAAGAGTCCCGGCTAGGGCGATTCTTTTCAGTCCAAAGACTTTCATTCGAATACCTCGTCTGCGCGAAGCCGGACGTTCAAAGGCGCTAGCCTTGGCCGCCTCATGGGAACGGTATCAAGGCTGCCATCGAATTCTTCAGAACGGGTCATCCGTAACGAAGATGCTGATAGAGGACAGATATTTTTCTTAGCGCGCGCCCGGGCGAGCCCGACGGAAGAGCACAAGACCGGCGCCGGAAGACGCTGCCCGGTTCATTTCGAATCTGTGCCCGTCGCCGACAGCTCGGGCTCCAATGATCCCATCCGGCCATTGGAGATCATCTTCATAATTTCATCCCTGCTGAAGCGCCAACCGCCGCCGAATTTCCTTCCGGGTATCAAGCCCCTGCGCGCCAGCTTATAGACGGTCCGCAGGTGGACCTGCAGCATTTCTGCGACCTGTGAAGCGGTTAGAATTTGTTCCACTTTGGTGCCTCCCTTACTGTGCTTGGAATATCTCGATTGCACCAAAAATGCAGAACTTATGCCAAGCTCACTAACTTCAATAGAACAGGTGAAAAGCTAGAATTAACAAGGGGTTTTCTAACTCAAGCTGAAGCTAAGCGGAGGTATGGCGATGACGTGTTTTTGTCAAATATGCGGGAAAATACAAATTTTGTAACGCGGCGATGATACGGCTAGAGACTTTTCCGCGGCTCATCGAACAGCGACCGGCCCGCTTCGCGAAGCATCGCCAGCCCGCGGACTTCTTGATCGAAGAGCGGGATTACGGCGCGCACGGAGCCGTCGAATTTGCTCCAGACGGTCTTCATATGTTCCTGTTGCATCTGAACCCGATTGAGGACAAATTGCGGCGCATCGTCTCCCAGCGCCTGCCGGTCCAAAAGCATGTTGACGATGACGCCTCCGACGGGGATTCCGAAGTCGTGGAACCAGCCGATGAACCGGCTGATGACGGCGATCGGCAGCGCCTCGGGAAGCGTAACGAAAAAAAATGCGGTCTTCTCCACGTTCGTCAAACGCTCGCGCGCCTGGCCTATCCGCTCGCGGAATTGCAATAGATAGGTAAGCAGCGGGTCTGCTTCTTTTTTCTTGCTGAAAGAGAGCATCTCGCGCAGCGTCCGCGCTTCCTCGCGCGACTTGAGCATTTTATCGACCCACAGAGAATAAACCTTGGACATGCCGAGGAGACGCCGGGCATTGGCCGTCGGCGCCGTATCGAAGACGTAAACGTCGTACTCGTCCTTCAACATCAAGTCCACCATGTTTTCGAACATGGCCGACTCTTCGAAAGCCGGGTTCATCGTTGCGGACTCCACGAAGTCGTCGGCCTTGGTGCTGATATCGGCAAATTTCAAAAACCACTGGATCTTCTCCCGGATCTCTTTCTTGGATTTCTCGATCGTCTCCTTGGTGTCGATCTCGTATGCCCAGAGATTTTGCGCGTCCTTGACCGGCGTGGCGGCGCCGAACACCGACTGTCCGAGAAGGCCGGAAAGGCTGTGGACCGGGTTGGTGGAAGCCAGCAGCGTTCGCTTTCCCTGAGACGCGAGCCACAGAGCCGCCGCTCCCGCCAGCGCGGTTTTTCCCACGCCCCCCTTGCCGCCGAAAAAAACGTACTGGAGCGCGGGATGCTCGCCCACATACCCCGCCATCGATGTCGTGATCTGATCCATGAAGATTAAAAAAGTTTTTCCGCAAGCCGCTCGATCATGGGCAATCCCGCGACGTCGCGCTCCATCTCGGGGACATAAGCCAGAACGTCCTTGCCCAGGCTCGCGCGGATTTGCTCCATATATTTTTGTTGGAGGTCGATCCGGTTCTTCAAATACACGGGTATGTTGCCGCGCCCCAGGTCCTCCGGCAACACCCGGTTCACCACGTAACCCGAGATCGGCACGTCGAAGCGCGAGAACAGCTCGGCGGCTTTTTTGGTATCCAGGAGTATCATCTCCTCGGGCACGAGGACGAAGAAAAAAGCGGTGCGGCGCTTATCGGTCAGGATCTGGGAAGAGGCGTTGATGCGCGTCTTGATGTACTGAAGCTCTTTCAGGATATTGTCCTCTTCGTGCGTCTCCTGGCGCCGCATCGTGGCCGCCACTTGGTCGTAGTGGCCCATGTCCTCCCGGAGTTTGGTGATTTTGTTGATCCATTCGTCGTACACTTTCGCCATCGATAAATAATAGAGCGCGTGCCCCAAGGGTACGAGATCGTAGATGTAGTAGTCGTAGTCGCCCTGGACGATGATATCGACGACCGCATCGAAAATAGCGCTCTCCTCCATCGCGGGCTCGGCCGAGGCGGCCGAGATATAGTTATCGATCTCCTCCGGCACGCGGTCGAAGCCGTACATGTCGAGAATCTTTTTTCGGATCTCGTCCTGGTACTCCCGAATCCGGCGGTCCGCGTCCACCTCCTCCGCCCAGAGGTTCGGCATGATCGAGACCGGCCCTTTGCCGAAAATATCGCGCTGGAAAATGTCCGAAAGACTCGCTTGCGGGTCGACGGAAAACAGTAGGACCTTTTTCCCCTGGCTCGCGAGCCAAAACGCGCACGTCGCCGACAGCGTGGTCTTTCCCAAGCCTCCCTTACCGCCGAACATGATATACCGGCGCTCCGGCTGGCTCTCGAACACTTTTCGTAATGACATGGGGTGCGGAGGCTCAGCCCAGGGTGTCGGTGATGTCTTTCTCGCGCAGCATGCGCCGTTTCCACGAGGTGATTTGCGGGGTCACGTAAGGCAGAAGACGGAACGAATAGTAAGGCGGGAGGATTGGGATGCCGATCAAGTCTCCCATCGTGATCAGAATGAAGAGATGCTCCATGCTGGCGCGCGTGCGCACCGCGTGGCGGGTCATCTCGTGGGAGGACATC
>JBGQBP010000078.1:0-14145 GCA_041494945.1 Binatia bacterium
ATACTAAAAGCGTGCCGAATATTCAAGAGCGTTAGAGTCAATCGCCGGCATCATTTGAGTCTTGACAGAAAAAAAACAAGCTCTATAGTGGGGACGTTGCCGGTATGGAGCGGACTTTAAAAGTTAGCGAGCATCACGTTTGGGTGGGCATCGACGATCAGCACGTTTTCTTCGGCGTGACGAACTACGGCCAGAGCGAGCTCGGCCGGATCATCTCCGTAGAACTGCCGGAGCTGGGAGACAAGGTCGAAAAGGGGGAAGCTTTCGCGGAGGTGGAATCCCAGAACACGGCGGCCGAGCTGATCGCGCCGGTTTCGGGAACGGTGATCGCGGTCAATCCTGAACTGGAATCGCATCCGTCGATCATCAACGAAGATCCTTACAACGACGGGTGGATCATCGAGGTCAAGCTGAAAGATATTTCCGAAGTCCGGTCCTTGATGGACACGGACGAGTATTATCACTTTGTCTTCAAGCCGAACCCTGGCGAATAGGAAATTACCGAGGCGGGGTTTCTTCCGGCGATCGGGGCTCCTCGGCAGGGAGCTGGACGCTGGCCTTGGCTCTCTTCGAATCGGTGGCTGCAAAGCGGTACACCATTTCATCCGGCCTGGCTAAACCCAATTCTTCCCGTGCAACCTTCTCGAGATAAAGGTCATCGTGAAGAATCCGGTGCGCGCGCTCTCGCAGCGTTTCGTTTTCCTTCTGGAGGAGAAAGTTTTTCTCCTCGAGCTGTTTTTTTTCCCCCCATAAACGCCACAGATGGAACACTCCCCTTTCTCCGAAAGCGGTGAAGAGAGACAGCGCAACGAGGAGACTGGAGAAGAGATAAACGGCCCAGCGCTGAGATGATCTGGATGGAAGCATCGCCAAAGTGAAGCAACAGTAGCATATTTTTTTGCCGCTTGCTCATCTTAGAGCACTTGACGAACACGATCACGATTTTTCGGAGGTGAAGATGAAAATCCAGCAGATCCACGCAAGAGAAGTACTGGACTCTCGCGGGCAGCCGACGGTGGAGGTGGATGTCACGCTAAAAAACGGCGTCCGCGGGCGCGCCACAGTTCCGTCGGGCGCTTCCACGGGCGAGCACGAAGCGGTCGAGCTGAGAGACGGCGACGGCCGCTTTTTGGGCAAGGGCGTCAAGCAGGCGGCCCTCAACGTCGATCGCGTTCTCGCTCCGCGTCTGTGCGGCAAAGACGCGAAGAAACAGCAGGAGATCGATCGCCTGATGATCGCGCTCGACGGCACTCCGGACAAGGGCCGCTTGGGGGCGAACGCGATCCTCGGCGTTTCGCTCGCGGTCGCGAAGGCGCAGGCCGCGGCCGAGAAGCTGCCGCTCTATCGCTATTTGGGCGGCCCGCGGGCAAGAACTCTGCCCGTTCCCATGCTCAACGTGCTGAACGGCGGCGCGCACGCCGACAACAACGTGGACTTTCAGGAGTTCATGATCGTTCCTCTCGGGCTGAAAACTTTCTCCGAGGCGTTGAGGGCGGCGGCGGAAGTCTTTCAGACGTTGAAGAAAGTCTTGCACAAGCGTGGCTACTCTACTGCCGTCGGCGACGAGGGCGGATTTGCGCCGCGCCTCAAGACCAATGAAGAAGCCGTGCAGCTTTTGCTGGAGGCCATCACGCAGGCCGGCTATCGGCCGAAAGACGAGGTGGCGTTAGCGCTCGACGTCGCTGCGAGCGAGCTGTATCAAAACGGCGCGTACGTTTTTAAAAAATCCGACGGCGCCAAACGGACCCATGAAGAAATGATCCGCCTGTACGAAGATTGGGTCCGGCAATATCCCATCGTCTCCATCGAAGACGCCTTTGCGGAGGACGATTGGGATGGATGGAAGATGCTGACCGACGCCCTGGGGAAAAAAGTCCAGCTCGTCGGCGACGACATCTTTGTGACGAACAAGACACGGTTCACTCGCGGCATCGAATCGGGAATCGCCAATTCGATTTTGATCAAAGTGAATCAGATCGGCACGCTGAGCGAGACTCTGGGAACGATGCGCCTGGCAAAGAAGGCCGGCTACACGACCGTCATCT
Organism: Binatia bacterium; assembly: GCA_041494945.1. Classification (GTDB taxonomy): domain Bacteria; phylum Desulfobacterota; class Binatia; order UBA9968; family UBA9968; genus JAJPJQ01. Next base: position 2,046 of record JBGQBP010000078.1, read on the forward strand.
CGCACCGCTCGGGCGAGACCGAGGACACAACCATTGCCGATCTCGCCGTGGCGACCAACGCGGGCCAGATCAAGACCGGCGCGCCGTGCCGCGGGGAAAGAACGGCCAAGTACAACCAGCTCCTGCGCATCGAAGAGGAGCTGGGGAAAAGAGCGGTCTACGCCGGAAGAAAGGCGTTTAAGACGATCTGAAATGAGAAAGGAGTCCGCCGAGGATAAAAAGCAAAGATCCGGCGCCATCGCAGCGCGTCTTACCGAAGCGTACCCCGACCTCCGCGTCCCGCTCGATCATCGCAACAACTTCGAGCTGCTCGTCGCCGTCATTCTCTCCGCCCAGTGCACCGACGAGATGGTCAACCGAGTCACGCCCGAACTCTTCCGCCGCTTTCCCGCGCCGGATTTAATGGCGCGCGCGCCGCTCGCTCAAATCGAAAAATGCATCCGGCGCGTGGGTTTGTTCCACGCCAAGGCGTTGGCGTTGAAGAAATGCGCGGCGCGGTTGGTCGAGCAACACGCTGGAGAAGTCCCGGCCACGATGAAAGAGCTTACGCGCCTGACGGGCGTCGGCCGCAAAACCGCCAACGTGATCCTTGGCCACGCCTTCGGCATTCCCGGAATCATCGTCGACACCCACTGCAAGCGCGTCTCGCGTCGCCTCGGTCTCACGAATCAGGAAGATCCGAATAAAATCGAGCAGGATTTAATGAAACTCTTGCCGCCTGAGGAGTGGACCGGATTTTCGCATCGGTTGATTCTTCACGGCCGCAGGGTTTGTTACGCACGCAAACCCAACTGCAAAGCCTGCACGGTAAACGACCTTTGCCCATCGGCAACTTTATAAGCGACCGGCGCCCCGAAGCCCACTCTCCACCGAATCTTGACAGACGCTAAGCTAAGCTTATAAGTTCTCGCCTGCAACACCGCAATGAAGGAGACGTGTATGGATAACCTCACGAACCCAAAACCCGTGGCCTCCATGCTGGCCATCGTGGTCGCGGCGGCAATCCTATTGAGCCTACCGGCGCGCTCCGTAGCGCAAACGCCGAAAATAAAAGTCGGCACGCTAGGCGTGCCTTCCACCAGCGTCTGGATGGTGGCTGTGATGGAGGCCAAACGGTTCGATCTTAAAAACGGCGTGGATATCGAATGGATCGAGCAGCCTTCCACCGCCGCGCTCTACAACGACTTCGCCGCCGGATCTTATAAGATCGCCACAGGCGGCGTGATGACCTACGCCAATCAGTACGCCCGAGGCGTCAAGGCTAAACTCTTCGCCACCTATCAGGTCTTCGGAACTTCCGTCATCGTCAACATCGATAGGGCGCCTAACATCAATTCTTTGAAAGACCTGAGCGGAAAAGACATCGCCGCGCCACTCGCCGCCGAGAACACCAAGGCCATGATGCTCTATTTGCTCTGGTCCGGCATCGACATCAAATCGCTCAAGATCCGCAACTTCGAGCAGCCCGGCGTCGCCGCCGAATTAAGGTCGCCCAGCGGAACGGCCGTCGCCGGGATCGTATTCGCTCAAGTGCCGACGCGACTTGTCATGGAGGAGCCGAAAAAGTTTAAAGACCTGATCTCTAACGCCGAACTGGAAAAGATCTGGAAGCAAAAGACCGGCACCGACTATCATTGGCTGCTCGGCTGGGCCGTGCAGGACGACTTCGGCCAAGACAATCGCGAGACCCTTCAGCACATCCATAACGGCATGAAGGAGACCATCGAATGGTTCAACGCCAATACGGACGAGGCGTTGCAGATCGTGGCTAAGAAGACTAAAGACTCTGTGCCCATTCTCCAGGAGACCATCCGCGCCGGCAGGGTAAAGTTCCTCGAAAAAACCGCCGCTTCCGAGGAGAAGTCGATGATCGAGTTGTTGAAGCCCGCTACGGAATTGGGATATGTGAGCAAGCTACCCGACGCCAACTTTTTTTACCGCGGGGTGAAATAAGCCGGCTTGAAAAACATGACGTTCGAATCCCCATCCAAAGAAAGAACTTTCAAGCTCGAGCTGTGCGTTTCCCTCGGACTGCTTTTGCTGGCCTGGCAGATCGCCTCGTTGTTTCTCCCCGAGTATGTTCTACCGGGGCTCCAGCTCATCGTTGGCGAATTCGTCAAGATGGCCGAGGAGAGAACTCTCTTCTGGGACACGCTGCTCACGCTCTATAGAATCTTGCAGGGGCTGATCGGCGGCTTCATACTCGGCGGAGTTCTGGGCGTCCTGATGGGAACGATGAAGAAGAGCGAGAATTACGTCATGCCGATCGTTAACTTCATCATGGGCATACCGGCGCTTTCCTGGACGTTGATCGTGATCCTCTGGTTCAAAGGCACGGAGACGAGAATTTTCGCGCTGATGCTCGCGGTCTCTTTCCCGGTCTTCTCCCATAGCATCCTCGATGCCGTCAAAGGAATCTCGAAAGAGCTGATGGAGATGACGCTCGCCTTCAGGCCGACTCGAAGTCAGGTCTTGCGCATGCTGGTCCTCCCTTCCATCACGCCGCACATACTGACCGCTTGGAAGGTTTCTATTGGGTTTGCCGTGCGCGTCGTCATCGTGGCGGAACTCGTGGGCGCCTCGACCGGCGTCGGATTCAGAATGATCCAGCAGCAGTCGCTGCTGAACATGAGCGGAGTCCTCGCCTGGACTCTGGTGCTCGTCGTCAGCGGCCTCGGAATGCAGTCCGTCATATCGAAAATGGAGACGAGGCTCCTCCGCTGGCGTCCCAGCGCGTCCTAGCATGCCCAAGATAAATTGCTTGAGCCTGACTAAAGTCTTTCGCATCGGCACGCGCAACTTCACGGCGATCAAGGAGCTAAGCTTCGAGATCGCAGGCGGCGAGCTGGTCTCGGTCGTCGGAAAAACGGGCTGCGGCAAATCCACCTTAATCAACATCACTCTAGGACTGGAGAAGCCGACCGGCGGCCGCCTCACGATCGATGGCAGGGAGCCTTACGGCGAGTTCGACCATTTTCGCGGCAAACTGTCGGCCGTTTTTCAAAGCGATCGTCTGCTCCCGTGGCGGACGGTGCTTCAGAACGCGACTTACGCGCTGGAGATTCTCCGCGTCGAACGGGATGCCCGGCTCAACAAGGCGAGGCACTGGCTAGAGAAAGTCGGGCTGGCGGGATTCGAGAATGCCTATCCCCACGAGCTTTCTGGGGGGATGAGACAGCGGGTCGGCATCGCGCGCGCCTTCTCGTTCGACCCTGAGATATTGCTGTGCGATGAGGCCTTCGGTCATCTCGACCAGGTCACCGCCACGAGGCTGCGCGCCGATTTCCTCCAGCTGATCCGAGAAACGGGCAAGACATCGATCTTCATCACGCACGATATCGATGAGGCAATAGAATTAGGCGAGCGGGTGCTGGTGCTGGGCAAACCGGCGCGGCTTCTGATGGACATGAGCCTCTCTCCGGAGTGGAAAAAGGATTACGCCGCCCGCTCAAATCTAAAAGATAGAATTGTTAAGACCATCGAGAGTGATGAGGCCGAGATCGGAACTTGAAGGTGTCAAAATATTTGGGGCGGTATCCCCTACCAGCCGCGCCGCGCGCGCCGTTGAGATGGACTTTTCCTCCCTCGACCGTGTCGGCGGCGAGGCTCCGCGTCTTGAAGAACCGCACGGCCCAGAGTCACTTGTCGATGCGGAGTGATTCGCTGAAGCTTTCGCGTTCCATTTAAATCTCGACGTTGACGCCGGCATTTTCCCGCAGCGCCTTCCGATAAACGAGCTGCGCTGCAGCCACGTCTTGAATCGCGATGCCGACCGATTTGTAGAGCGTGACCTCTTCTGGCTTCGTTCTCCCGGATTTCTTTCCGGCGAGCACCTCGCCGATCTCGATCGATGCGTGACTCTCCGTAATCGCGCCTTCTTTGATGGCCAGCAGAACATCGCCGCACTCGGCCATGATCGCGTCGCGTGAATCCACAAAAACCTTTGCCCGCTTTATGGTTGCGCCGTCGATTTCTCGCAAGTCGGGCCGATGCGAACCGACGGCGTTGATGTGCACTCCGGGTTTCAGCCAGTCGCAATTTACAATCGGCTCCTTCGCCGTCGTCGCAGTTACCAGAAGATCGGTGTCACGAACCGCTTCTTCAGCAGTTTTCACCGGGTCAATTTTTATCTTCACTACCGGCTCTAATTCCTCTTTGAGCTTCCGCGCGCTTTTTCCCGAGGGACTGTACACCTTGATGCTTTTGATCTCACGCACTTTGCAGAGAGCGTGAATGTGCGAGTCGGCCTGAACCCCCGCTCCTAAGACGCCCAAGACGCGAGTGTTGGGATTCGCCAAAGCCTTCGTCGCAACGGCGGAAGCACAAGCGGTACGGATTGCCGTGATATACGTCCCATCCATAACCGCTTCGAGTTTTCCCGTCGCCGCGCTGTAGAGATGGATCGTGGCTAAAATCGCCGGCAGATTCTTGTTGGGGTTTTCCTGAAAGAAAGTCACGACCTTCATGCCCAGCGCATGATCCTCGCTCAGATACGCCGGCATGCTGGTGATGCGCCCCTTGATCTCGGGCAACGGCACCACTTGCCTGACCGGCATCACCGCTTTGCCGGTCGAGAACTGGATGTGCGCTCGCTCCAGTGCATCGATCAGCTCTTCGACATCGATCAGACGCCGAACTTCTTTTTCTGACAGCACGAGCATTTTAGGTTCTCATAGCACATCGAGCAAAAAAGGTGCTAGGCTCGTTGGAGCTTACTCAAGTGGAGGATGCCATGGCAAAACACAAGAACATCGCTCATCTCTCCGACGTTCCCATCGAGCAGATGAAAACTCCGGACGGTTCGCCCTTCGGCGGCGAGCGCCGTCGCGTGGGCGCGGCCATCGGCGCTAAAAAACTCGGCTACAGCTTCTTTTCAGTGCCGCCGGGAAAGACGGCGTTTCCGTTTCACCTGCATCACGCCAATGAGGAGATGATTTACATTTTCGAGGGCGAAGGAGTGTTGCGCATCGGCAAGGACGAGGTGAGAGTCTCGTCCGGCACGTTTATCGCCTTTCCACCCGGAGCGGATCATCCGCACCAGCTGATCAACACAGCAGGCGAAGAACTACGCTATCTCTGCGTCAGCACGATGGAGAACCCTGAGATCGCGGAATATCCCGACTCAGGCAAGATCGGCGCCTATGCGGGCGGTGTTTTGGAAGGAGGGTTTCGAGCCCTTTATCGGAAAGAGGAGAACGTTCCTTATTATGACGGCGAAAACGGCGGCGATATCGAACGAATTAAAAAATGAAAGAAGTAGGCACGGCCCGTTATTCCAACTGTTTTTCCTGATCGCGTCTTTGCTCTTCCTGCTTCTTGGCTTCACCGAGTTTTTGCTTCGCGCTATCGTAGTACTGAAACTCTCTCGTCACGGCTTCCTTTACCGCCTGCTTTACTTTATCGTCTTTCGCGTCTTTGTCGCCGCAAGCCGATAAGGCGATTAGCGAGATAGCCAGAGCGGCCCTTTTTAAATCCATTTGATCAACTCCTGCGCGCTGATTTCTCCCTCGCGGATAATCCGGAGATTCCCCTCAATCACCTCCGCCACCGTGGAGCCTTTTTTTCCTGTCAGTATTCCTCCGTCGAGAAAGATTTCGATTCCGCCGGCGAAGTAACTTCGAGCTTCTTGAATCGTTCGCGCCGGCTCTTTGCCGGACGGATTGGCGCTCGTCGCGGTTACGGGACGGCCCAGCTCGCGCGCTATGCGCGTTGCAGTCGGATGGCTGGAAATACGAACACCGATTTTGCCTTCGCGGTTGAGTAGCGGCCCGGGCAGGCCGGGTTTTCCGGGTAGGATAAAAGTCAATGGACCGGGCCAAAATCGGTCGATGAGTTTTTTCGCTAGCGCTGGAACATCGCTCACGACTTGATCGAGCATCTCTCGATCCGCAACGATCACGGCGATGGGACTGTCGGGATTTCGTCCTTTGAGGGCAGCAACGCGCTCGACCGCGTCTCGATTGAGGGCGTCCGCGCCAAAACCATAGAAAGTCTCGGTGGGAAAAACGATAACCTCGCCGCGCTCGAGAGCCCGAAGCGCGGCGGCAAAATTATCAGCGTTTTTGTCTTTCACTCTGGAGCTTTTTGTCATCGTCCAGGACGCCCGCGGTCATTTCCTGTTTGAACTGAACCAACTTGGCCGCAATCTTGGGATCTTTGCGGCCCAATATCTCGGCGGCGAAAATTCCCGCGTTCGCCGCGCCCGCCTTGCCGATCGCCATGGTCGCAACCGGCACGCCGCCGGGCATCTGCACGGTCGCGAGCAGCGCGTCGAGGCCTTTCAAACTGGAGGAGTCGATGGGAACTCCGATGACCGGGAGCGTCGTGTGCGCAGCGACGACGCCGGCGAGGTGGGCCGCCGCGCCCGCGCCGACGATGATCGCGTCGAGGCCTCTCTCCGTCGCCGATTCGGCATATTTCCGGGTTTCGTGCGGCGTGCGATGCGCCGAGAGAACGCGCGTCTCATAAGCGATGCCGAAATAATCGAGCCGCTTCTCCGCCTCGCTCATGACTTCAAGGTCCGAGTCGCTGCCCATCAAAATCCCCACCTTGGGGCTAGACCGCGTGCTCATTCTTTCCCTCCCCTATTTTCGATTTTAGATTTTAGACTTGTCGTGAGCTCCCTTCGATTAACTCAGGGCCTGAGCCCGTCGAAGGCAGTCGAACGATTCAATCGAAAATCGGCTCAGCCCGAGGCTGATCAGTCCTCTGGCTGAAATCGAAAATCTAAAACGTTTTTAGCGCTCGCCGCGCGATGTCTTTTCGGTAGTGCATGCCATCCCATTTTATTTTGGCGACCGCTTCATAAGCCTCTGCGACGGCTGCCTTGATATCCGCTCCCAATGCAGTCACGCCCAGGACGCGGCCGCCCGCAGTCAACCAACGGCCGTCCTTCTTAGTCGTGCCGGCGTGAAAGACACAGCCGCGCGGCCAATCCTTCAGCGCGTCCAATCCCGTAATCTCTTTTCCCTTGTCGTAAGATCCCGGGTAGCCGCCCGCGGTCAACACGACACAAACGGCCGCGGCGTTTTCCCACTCGGCCTTCGCCTGACCCAGCCTGCCGTCGATGGTCGCTTCGATCAAAGGCACGAGATCGCTCTTGAGCCGAAGCATCAGCGGCTGACATTCCGGATCGCCGAAGCGCGCGTTAAATTCCAAAACTTTGGGGCCCGCGCTCGTCAGCATCAACCCGACGTAGAGCACGCCGCGGTAGAGAATGTCTTTTTTCTTTAGCCCTTTCAGCAGCGGCTCAAGAATCTCGGTCATGATGCGGCGATGGATCTCGGGCGTGACGACCGGCGCGGGCGAATAGGCCCCCATGCCGCCGGTGTTCGGTCCTTCATCGCCGTCGAAGACCCGCTTGTGGTCCTGCGACGAGGCAAGCGGAAGAATATGCTCGCCGTCGGTCAGGACCATGAAGGACGCTTCTTCGCCTTCCAAAAACTCTTCGATCACGACCTTGTCGCCCGCAGCACCGAAAAGCTTTCGGACCAGGACATCGTCGATCGCGGCCTCGGCTTCGCTTCGGCTCGCACAGATGAGAACTCCCTTTCCCGCCGCGAGGCCGTCGGCCTTGATGACATAGGGTGGCTTTTGTGCAGCAAGATATTTTTTCGCCGCTGCCGCGTCGGAAAAAGTCGCGAAGGCCGCCGTCGGAATGTGGTTCTCTTGCAACATCTCTTTGGCGAATGCCTTGCTCCCCTCGAGCTTCGCCGCCTCGCGGCCGGGAGCGAAGATCCGAAGCCCCTTTTTTTGAAATAATTCGGCGATGCCAAGCGTCAGCGGCAGCTCGGGACCGACGACGGTAACGTCTATCTTTTCCTTTTCTGCGAAAGCAGAAAGTTTGTCGATTTCTTCAACCCCGATCGATACCAGCTCGGCGGCCTCCCCGATCCCCGCGTTTCCCGGCGCGCAGAAGATTTTTTTTACTTGCAGGCTCCGCGCGAGCTTCCAAACCAGAGCGTGCTCTCGCCCGCCGCCGCCGATGACAAGAATTTTCATGGAAACAGCCAAATAGCCCTCAGCTTTCAGCAGTCAGCTAAGAGACTGAGGGCTGATCGCTGACGGCTGGACTTAATGGCGGAAATGGCGCATGCCTGTGAGCACCATTGCCATGCCGTGCTCATCGGCGACGGCGATGACCTCGTTGTCTTTGATCGAGCCGCCGGGCTGGATGACCGCTTTCGCGCCGGCTTTCGCCGCCTCTTCGACGCCGTCGGGAAAAGGGAAAAAGGCATCCGAGGCGACGACCGAGCCGTTAAGATTTAGCCCGTGAATCCCCGCGCGCATCACCGCAAGCTTCACCGAATCGACCCGGCTCATCTGCCCCGCGCCCACGCCGAGGACCTGGTCGCGCGAAGTGAAGACGATCGCGTTCGACTTCACGTGGCGGCAAACGCGCCAGCCGAAGTCCATCGCGCTCAACTCCTCCTCGGTCGGCCGCCGTTTCGACACGACCTTACACTGTCGCACATCGACTGTGCCCGTATCCCAGTCCTGCACCAGGAGACCGCCGCGCACGCGGCGGAGATCGTAACCGCCGACCGCTTTGTCGCTCATGTCGAGCTCGAGGAGCCGGATGTTAAGGAGCCGCTTGGCCGACGACAGGACCGCCTTCGCCTCCGGCGTGAACGACGGCGCGATCACGATCTCGATAAAAATTTCTTTCAGCTCGTTGGCGGTCTCCTCGTCCACCGGGCGGTTGAAGGCAATGACGCCGCCGAAAATCGAGACAGGATCCGAGGCGCGCGCCTTGCGAAAAGAATCGGCCAGCGACCTTTGCGACACCGCCACGCCGCAGGGATTGTTGTGCTTGATCGCAACCGTGGCGATGTCGGAAAACTCCAAAACGACGCGCAAGGCCGCGTCGGCATCGAGAATATTGTTATACGACAGTTCTTTTCCTTGGAACTGCTTTGCATTTGCGATCGACGGGCCGCGGCTATCCCCGCTGGAATAAAACGCCGCGCTCTGGTGCGGGTTCTCGCCGTAGCGGAGACCCTGAAGTTTCGTGAATTGAAAACTCAACGTCTGGCCAAAGCGACCGGGCTTCTTTTCTCCGTCGAGCGCGTCGAGATAATTGGAGATCGCGCCGTCGTAGTGCGCCGTGTGGCGAAACGCTTTTCGCGCCAGATCGAAGCGTGTCGCGTCGCCGAGCTCACCTTTGTCTTTCAACTCCGCGAGTATCTTCTCGTAATCCGCCGGATCGACGACCACGCCGACGTGGGCGAAATTTTTCGCCGCCGCCCGCACCATCGAGGGCCCGCCGATGTCGATATTCTCGACGATGTCGTGAAACGGCGCCTTGCGCGCGACCGTCGCCTCGAACGGATAGAGGTTCACAATCACAAGACCTATCGGCGCGATGCCGTGCGCCTTCATCTGCGCGACGTGCTCGCTGTTTTCGCGCAACGCGAGAATTCCGCCGTGCACTTTCGGGTGAAGTGTCTTGACCCGCCCGTCCATCATCTCGGGAAAGCCGGTGATTTCCGACACGTCTTTTACCGCAACGTTTTCTTTCCTGAGCAGCTCCGCCGTACCGCCGGTTGAAACGATTTCGATTCCCAACGCCGAAAGTCCACGAGCGAACGGCACGAGCCCGTTCTTATCGGAGACGCTGACTAAGGCCCTCTCGATCTTGCCCACGCTTGCCTAACCCTCCTTCGAATTGTGCTGAATGCGCGGAACCCGCGCGCTTATCGATGTGAGAATTTCGTAAGAGATGGTTTCCGCCCAGCCTGCCATCTCGTCGGCGGAAATCGTTTCCTCTCCTTGCCGGCCGAGAAGCACGACTTCATCTCCCTGCGCTGTTTTTTCTATATCGGTAACATCTACCATAGTCAAATCCATGCTGATTCTGCCGACGACCGGCGCGCGTTTGCCACGCACCAGGGCGGCGCCGCGGTTCGAAAGCAACCGGTGATAGCCGTCAGCGTAGCCCACCGGCAGCGTCGCGATCAAACTTTTTCGTTTGGTCACGAACGTCCGGCCGTAACCGACGCTCGAATCGGGCGGTAATTCTTTCAATTGCAAAATGCGCGTCCTCCACGAAAGCACGGGACGCAGCTCGACCCGGCGCGCCAACTCCGGCGCGGGGTAGAGACCGTAGAGCATCAATCCCGGCCGGACCATCGTGCCGTGCGCGCTCGGAACGCCGATGATGCCGGCGCTGTTCGCCAGGTGAATTAAAGAGGGATTAAGACCGGCGCCGCGCAGCCGCGCAAGAACGCGCTCGAAATTTTTCACCTGTGCTTGGATGTGAGCCCCTGCCGAATCTTCCGCGTGCGAGAGCTGAGAGAAAAGCCCTTCGAGCTTCAGCGCTTTCAACTTGCCGGCTTCCGGCAGCCATGCATCGATGTCCGAATGCAAAAAACCGAGCCTACTCATCCCGGTATCGACCTTGAGATGGAATTTGAGCGAGCGACTCCGCTTGCGCAAGAGCTTCTCCAGCTTACGGAGCGTATGAAGATCGCTCACGGCGGGCGTCAAACGGTGCCGCAAAAATTCTCCGAGTTGCTCGGCGTAGACGGCAGCAAGAACGAGGACCGGCGCGCCGATCCCGCTCTGTCTCAGCTCGATCCCTTCTTCCAGCGTCGCCACGCCGAAGCCGTCGCTGCCGGCTTTGGCCAGCGTCTTCGCCGCTTCACAAGCGCCGTGGCCGTAGGCATTGGCCTTTACGATCGAAAGAACCTTGACGCCGCGAGCAACGGCATTTTTTACCTGTTGGAAATTCCAGCGCAGAGCTGCAAGGTCGATCAAGCAGTGGGTAGGACGGCCTTTAGGTAAACTGCTCATTAAGAGAAAGGGTCTTCGCCTTGTCTCATCGGCTTAACAAATATGCTGCGGCTTGTAAACGGCACGCAGGACTCCGTAGGCCAACCTTCCTCACTTGACGTGCACCGCCAATTAAACTAGCTCTATCCCGATCAGCTGATTGGCAGTAACCCACAAGGACGGGGTATACTTATCAAGGGAGGGGCGAAATCATGCTGGCAACCCGAGTCGTTCAGAAAGAGGGCACTTTTTACTTCGCCGCCGTGAAGGCCCAGGAGCTTCTAGCCTGGGTGCGCTTCACCAGCCGCTACTACTTCGAGGGCGAGGAGATCGCGCCGGACGACGCCGGCGACGACGAGGTCGCGCGGTTCATCTCCGGCATCGAAAAAACCGAAAAGTCGTTCCAGCGCGTCCTCAACCAAAGAAAAATAAAACAGATCGTCAACTTCTACGAGACCGCCGTGAGCCAGCCGTTGATCCCCGGCACGATTCTTCTGTTCACCGACGAGATCTTGGGCTTTCGCCGCCAGGACGGCTCCGACACGATCGGTTTTTTGAGCGAGCCGAAGGGCAAGTTTCTCATTATCGACGGCCAGCACCGGCTGGCGGCGCTCCATTTCTTCAGCCAGAAACATCCCGAAACGGTCAAGCAGCTCGATGTCCCGTGCGTTCTTTTCGACGGCAAAAGCGCGGACTTCGCCACGGAGATGTTCGTCATCATCAACTCGACGCACACGCGCATCAACAAATCGCACCTGGTCGATCTCTACGAGCGCGTCTCCTGGGAAACGCCGGAGAAAAAACTCGCGGCAAAAGTGGTCAACCTGCTTTACGAAGAGAGCGACTCGCCGCTCCGCTACCGCATCAACCGGCTGGGCGGGCGCAGCCGCCAGGAAAAGTGGATCTTACAGTCGGAGCTTTTCAACGAGATCTACAAAGTGGTGCTCAGGAACCGCAAATTTTTCGACGAGCATTTTCAGTTCCGCTCCGATTATGTTTACGCGCTGGTCCGGGATTACTTCAAGGCGGTGCGCGACGTGATGCATTCGGTCTGGGGCGACAATGAGCGGTTCATGTTCACGCGCGACGTGACGCTGAAGGCGCTCATCCGAGTATTCGGCGACTTGATCCGCAACCGGAACGTTTTTCGCGCCTGGGACGAAAAGCGCGACCCGCGGATATTCATGGGCGTGATGCGGCCGTGGCCTGAGCTGGCGCGGGAATTTCGCGCCGAGGGATTTTACGAGCGCTTTCCCGCCAAGGGGCAGGTCGAGCGCGTCCGGCGCATCCACTTGAAGCTCAGCCAGGCGATCGGGTACAAGTGAGG
>JBGQBP010000079.1:0-14133 GCA_041494945.1 Binatia bacterium
CCGGACGCGCGCCCGCGGGAAGATGGCGCGGCAGATAGACGTGATTCAGCAGAATGAGCGCGACCGAATAGATCACCGTGCCGACAAAACCGATCACGGCCGAGAGAAGAATCAGCGGTCCCGGCGCGCTCATTAAAACCGTGACCGAAGTGATCGCGGTGAGCACGAAGAGAAAAATTAGATACCATGAGCGGACGGGAATCTTTCGCGCCGCGGGGAAAAAAGCGTACACGCAATCGGTGTGGATGCGGCTGACGGCGTCCACGGTCGCCAGCCACGTGTCGGAGAGAAACGCGGCGGCCACTATCAGAAATAGAACTCTGCCGATCCAGCCCCATCTCACCTCGAAAAAACGGCTCTGCACCACCGCCAGCTCGTAGTCCTGCGGCAACAGCCCCTTGGGATAAAGCAGCGCGTAGGCCAAGATGCAGGTCATCAAGGTCGTCAGCAGATTGCCGCCGATGCCGATGCCGATGTCCCAAACCATGAAGCGCTTCCATTTCGGAAGCTCGGCCAATCCCGCGTCCGCGTCGGCGTAAAGCCGGAGTCGGGAATCGACTCGGGCTTTCCCGTGACCGGTCCCGTGATGCGGCCCATGTAGTGCGCCATCGCGACGCCTTTGTCGCGCGTCCAGTAGGAATAGAATAGCGTCCAGAAGCCGCCGAGGCCGGCAAAGGTGATCGCGGTGAGCAGCGTCGTCGCGTCCGCCGCATCCCACGGCCGCGGCATCGGCCACTGGGGAACGAACAAACCTTTGAGAAATGCCGGCAGCGTCGCCAGCACGTCCGGATGCGCGCTCGCCCAGAAAAGACCGACCAGCGTCACTATCGACACGCCCCACATGAAAGCTTCCACGAGACGGTAAATGACGTTGCTCAAAATAATCGCGGAGAAAAAAACCAGCATCGTGGCGTACGCCCAAAACAGAGTCTGACCGCGAGCGCTCCAACCTGACGGGAAACCGGTCAATGCCGCGAGCGACGTGCCGCCGGCCGCGGCGAAGGCGCCGAACCAGAGAAAGGAAAGCGTCATGAGAACCCAGAGCAGGACGGCGAAAGAGCGGTTCAGGCGTATGAAGCCCTGGAAGATGCTCTCGCCCGTGAGCATCGTGTAGCGGCCAATTTCATAGACGACCGGGAACTGGAGCAGGCAGGCAGGTACGAGAATAAACAAAAACGTGAGGCCGTACTTGGCGATGATGTACGGCCACCAGATGAGTTCGCCGCTGCCCTGCGCAAGGGCGAGGAAGATGACGCCCGGTCCCAGGGCGGCGAGCATGCCCGGAAAGCGCGGCAGCGCGGCTTGCTTGAACGGCGGCAGAGTTCCCCAGGTTTGCCGTTCGTCCATTTCTCAGCTTCCCTCGGTCCGGAGGATAGATCCCGCAGGCAGCGCGCTCAGGAGTTTATGGAAGGCGCGATCGAGATAGTCCCGGTCTTTGGATTCCAAAGTCAACTTCACCCGGTAATCCGGGTTGTCGAGCACCGGATAAGAGCCAAGGAGAAGATCGGGAAAGCTCGCGAGCAGGTCGTTGAGAATCGAGGCGATCACTCCCTCGCCTTCTCTGGAATAAATAATTTTGAGATAGTAAGGCGCTTCGCGGAAGCTTTCCTTGATGGCCTCAAAGCGGTCTTGCAGAACCTTGGGAATGCCGGGAAAAATGTAAACGTTTTTCATTTTCGCCACCGGACCGAAAAGCGACCAGTCCCCCACCAGCTCTGCGCCTTCCGGGACCTCGGCCATGCGCAGCCGCGCCTCGTTGATGTTCGCGCCGTGACGCTCGCGCAGCCGCCGCTCGAGGTCGGGATGGCGAATGACATTGACGCCGAAGCCGCGGGAGATGCCGGCCATCGTCACGTCGTCGTGCGTGGGACCGACACCGCCGGTGGTGAAAACAAAATCGAAGTCGCGCGCGAAGGCGGCGACCTCGCGGCCGATGAGCTCGATCTCGTCAGGGATGACGACGGTGCGGCGGAGCTCCACGCCGAGGGCGCGCAACTCCTTCGAGAGATAGTGCGAGTTTGTGTCCTGTGTCTTTCCCGACAGAACCTCATTGCCGATGATGATGATACCCGCGGTCTTAGGCATGTTTGAAAACCACTACCCAACACTCCAATACTCCAACAACCCGACACTCCATTCTCTATCTCACGTGTCGAACTCGCTGCAGCTTTGAAAGTAATGGCACTTGGGATTAGAGCAGACAAACTTGCACTTCTGATTCACGAGCTTGGCGCCGCAGATGGGACAGAACTCCCACCAGTTTTCTTGCTTGGGCTCTGGAGGTTCGGGTTGGGCCACGTCGGTCCTCTACAATGCGAACTCAGCCGAACAGCTTGCGCGCGTTTTCTCCCAGGACCTTTTTTTTGACTTGCGCGGTCGCCTTCGCCTGACGCACGATTTTGATCGCATCTTTCAGGAGATCGACCGTGGGAAAATCGCTTCCCATCAACACCTGGCTCTCGCCCATCATGGCGACGGCGAAGCGGATTTCTTCCGGACTCCAGAAGGGCGGCGCCGTATCGACGAAGATCCGCCGCTTATACTTGTCAAAAAAACCTTTTCCGCGCTTGTCGAAGTAAGCCGGGTTCAGCCGGTTCTTGATGGCGAAAAACGCGCCACCCATATGCGAGAAGACAAACCGCAGGTTGGGAAAACGGTCGAGCGTGCCGCCGAGCATGAGCCGCGCGATGTTGATCGTCGTGTCGAAGGCGCGGCCCAGATTTCTCGTGAGATTGAACTGCTCCATGCCGTGAGGATGGGCAAGTGGGATCTCCGCCGCCGGATGGACTAAAATCGGAACGTCGAGGTCCGACACCGCGCGATAGAAAGGATACATCCGCTCGTCGTCGAGTAAAACGCCGCCGACGTGCGTGTTGACCGCGACTCCCTTGCAGCCCAGATCCACCACGGCGCGCCGCAACTCTTTCGCGCCTTCGGGATCGAGCGGCGGCACGTGAGCGAGCGGGATGATGCGGCCGGGATATTGCGCCGCGATCTCCGACATTCTGTCGTTGATGAGCCGCGCGCTTTTGAGATCCACCCAGTCGAGCCAGACGCCGACGTGGAGCGCCGCGCGATCGACGCCCGCGCGGTCCATCGCCTTGATCTGCTCGTCGATGCGCGAGGTCAATTTAGGCGGGGAAAAGAGCTGGATGCCGGCTCGCTGGATACGGAAGCGATCGGCGTCGTGAATCACTTCCTCGTCTTGGCGCACGTAAAGCTCAGGTCGGCGATAGTGCTCTTCGGGCATCCAGTGATGGTGCACGTCGATGACGAGGCCGCTTTTTTTCATGTCCCCTTGTTGTAATAGAATTCTCCCCCGTTGACAAGTTTTTTATATGTCCGGGACAAATCTCGGTTGGAACCGACAGCCGTCCAGTGGACTTCGGCCGGATCACGTAATATGATTCTCGATCGACATGTCCGCACCCGTCGTCCGCATCGAAAACTTAAAGAAATCTTACGGCAGCGTCGTCGCGCTGGACGGAATTTCCCTGGAGGTCGAGCGCGGCAGAATCTTCGGCCTGCTGGGGCCGAACGGAGCGGGGAAGACCACGACCGTCAAGATCCTCATCACGCTGGTTCGGCCGGATGGCGGCCGGGTCGAAGTGGCGGGAACCGACGTATTCAAGGACCCGGCTAAAGCGCGCAACTTGATCGGCTACGTGCCGCAAGAGCTGACGACGGACCCCTATCTTACGGCACGAGAGCACCTGCGCTATTACGCCGATATTTATCATCTGCCGTCCGCAATACGCGAAAGCAGAATGCAGGAGGCGCTTGCTCTGGTCGGCCTGGCCGGCCTGGAAGACCGCCGCGCGCGCGATCTTTCCGGCGGAACGAAGAAAAAACTCGATCTCGCCTGCGGGCTGCTCCATCGCCCGCCGGTGATCCTGCTCGACGAGCCGTCGCTGGGCCTCGACGTTCAGGTGCGCCGCGACGTTTGGAACTACATTCTGCGGTTGAAGGAGCAAGGGACCACCGTCTTTCTCTGCACGAATTATATGGACGAGGCGGAGCGGCTTTGCGACGAAGTGGCGATCATCGATCGCGGCAAGATCGTCGCATTGGGCTCACCGGCAACTCTGAGAAGCCGGCTCGGCGGAGATGTCGTATCGGTGGAAATCGCGAGCGCTAACGATCACGACGGAGAATCCCTGGACAGTTTGGATAAAACCGTCTCGCAGCTCTCGATAGTCCAGAGATCGGTGAAAGACGGGACGCGTCTGAAGATCTACGTTGAAAGCAACGAGGCGGCGGTGCCGAAGATACTCGAAGCGGCCGCTGCCGCGGGCATCTCCGTCCATTCGATCACCTACAGCCGTCCCGGCCTCGACGACGTCTTTCTCCATTACGCCGGCCGCGCGTTCTCCGAAGGAGGACGAAACGGTGCGTGAGTTTATTCAGGAGACCAACGCGCAATTCCGACGCTGGATGATCCATCTCAAGCGCGAGCCGTTCAGTCTCGCTTTTAATTTATTGAATCCGATCATTCTTTTGATATTCATGGGCGGCGCTTTTCAAGGCCTGGCGCGGAACTCGGTCGGCGAAGATTACCGCAGCTATCTGTTGCCGGGGATCCTGGCGCTCACGGCTTTCGGCAACAGCATGGGCGGCGGCATTCCTCTTCTCTTCGATAGAGAGAACGGCTTTCTCCTGCGGCTGATGAGCGCGCCGATCTCGCGCTCCTCGATCCTGGTCAGCCGCTTTCTCGCGGTCAATCTCAGCACGATGCTCCAGTGCCTGCTCATTCTCGTGCTGGGCATTCTCTTCGGCGTCCGCATCGCCACCGGTATCGGCGGCGTGGCGGCGCTTCTTGGAACCGGCCTGCTGCTAGGCTTCGGCATAACGGCGATTTCGCTGATGCTTGCTTTCGTTCTGCATAACCACGGCGATTTTTTCGCCATCATGGGAATCACGGCCCTTCCGCTCACCTTCCTATCGAGCGCGTTTGTCCCGCTCGAGACTCTGCCGGCCTGGATGCGGCTTCTCGCGCGCATCAACCCCATGACCTATGCGATCGACGCGATGCGCTCGCTGATCCTCACCGGCTGGGACGCGCCGCGGCTTCTGTGGACGGTTGCCGTGCTGCTGGTCTTCGACGCCGCGATGTTATGGCTCGGCGCCAGGGTGCTGAGCCGCCAATTGGCGTAAAGTCCGATGACTCCCGAAGAAAAAGCCGAAAGATTGGCCGAGCTCAAAGAACGCCGCCGCCGCGAGCGCTGGAGCGCTCTGCTTAAACCGTTCATCACTCTGGCATCGATCGTCATCTCCGTATCGCTGCTGATGTACATGATCAAAAGCTGCGGCGCGCGCTATCCGCAAAACCAAGGCAGGCCGCGCCTGCCGATCCAGCGGATGCCGGAACCGCCGGCGCCTTCTAAATAAATTCTTCCTTGCCTGAGAAGTCTCGCCTAACCTGCAAAGTAGTGGATTTCAGGGAATATCAATTTTCTGGCTGTAGCCGCCAGACGGGTCTATCTTGAAGTTGCTCCAAAGTTGACACTACGAAACCTTTCGGACGTTGTTCCCTCAAAACGGTGATAGGAAGCAAGGTTATTCTTTTTCCGAAGCCCCTTTGGACCTCGATGCCAGGGTAGTAGGTAATTGTTAGGGCGATTTTCAGAATTTTCAGAGGGCCGCGCATCAAAGCGGAATTCATATCATTAGGCGGAGAAGCGCGGGTATTTCCAACCACCGCCGCCAACATTGCGTTCCGATCAGTCATCCGCTTCACTGTTATTCCTTTGACGATTATGCTTGCAGGCTGTGACACGGCCTCGATAGAGTGAAGCACAACTTCGATTTTACTACCCTTATGCTGATTACAGAGGAATTATTCGCCGCTTTTGTCAATTGCGAAACCAAGTCCTTTTTGAAGGTCACCGGAACTAATGGAGACCGGCGTGAGGTCCTCGATTGGCAACGGCGCATTCTTGATGACTACAAACAGAAATGCTGTCTCCGCCTGCAGGTCAATTGTCCTAAGAATGAATGCTTTTTAGGTTCGCCGTCTCTGGAAGAGCTCAGAAACAATAAGTATCGCCTCGTGATCGAGTGCGTTTTGCAAGCAGAGGGGATTCAATCACCGATCCATGCTTTAGAGCGATTGGTTTCTGCCTCGACAAAGCACAAGCCGTACATTCCGATTCGATTTGTGCCCAGCCAGAAAATTACTAAGCATGACAAGCTCCTCTTGGCGTTTGATGCGTTTGCGATATCAATGGTTTTGGGGAAGGTGCCACCGTTCGGCAGAATCATTCATGCTGAGGAACAAAAGATCGTAAAGATTGGATTGTCTGGGTTAATGAAGTCGGCTCGGGCTATAGTTGAAAGCATTGCCGCGCAACTGTCCAGCCAAACACCGCCGCAGTTGATCCTGAATAAGCATTGTGTTGAGTGCGAGTTTCAACAGCGGTGCCGCCAGATCGCCATTGAAAAGGATGAGCTTAGTCTGCTTTCCCGGATGACCGAAAAGGAACGAAAGAAGCAGCATGCCAAAGGGATTCAATCCGTTACCCAACTCTCCTATACCTTTCGGCCCCGCAGAAAGCCAAAGCGATTGGCCGGACAACCGGAGAAGCATAACAACGCACTTCAGGCGCTTGCCATTCGCGAGCACAAAATCCATATCGTCGGGAAACCGGAACTAAAGCTGGTTGGTGGCGCCTCTGTTTTTATAGATGCGGAGGGGATTCCGGATCGAGATTTCTATTACTTGATTGGATTGCGAATCGCCACCGGCGGACCCGTTGTTCAGCGTTCTTATTGGGCAAATGAACCTCGTGAAGAGAAAGAAATCTGGATGTCTTGCCTGCGAATGCTGGGTACTATCAAAAGCCCTCAGCTGATCCACTATGGCAACTATGAGACGATATTCTTGAAGCGGATGAACGAACGCTACGGCAGTACTGATGAGAGCCGCGCTTTTATAAACGAGTTGATCGCGAATTCGGTGAATCTCCTTTCAGTTATTTATGGTCATATCTACTTTCCGACCTACTCAAATGGCCTCAAGGAAATTTCCAAGTATTTAGGATTCGCGTGGTCAGATAACACGGCATCCGGCCTGCAGTCGTTAAGCTGGCGGTCACAATGGGAATTCTCTAAGGACGCCGGCATAAAGGAAAAGCTCATCACCTACAATGCCGAAGACTGCGAGGCCCTGGAAAGAGTAACCAACACTATCGTTGGATTGTATGACCGATCGGAATCGGACAAGGCTGTACATTCAGGTGATGCCACGGTTGTAAATATCGACTCCATGAAGCGTGAGTACCCTCAACGGTTCGGCACGATCGATTTTGCAATTCCTGAGCTGGCAGCCATCAATAAAGCGGCCTACTGGGACTACCAGCACAACAAGATTTACGTCAGATCTAGCGCCCGTCTGAACCGCGCTGTTAAGCGGAAGTCCAACACCAGTGGCAGGGTAAGCCGTCCCAATAAGACCATTGACTGTCTACCGCCGTCGTGCTGTAGGAATTGCAAAGTCACGAAATTTTACAAGCATGGAAGTTACACCAAGATTGTCTACGATTTACAGTTTGGCAGATCGAGCATCAAGCGGTGAATCGTGAAATACCGCTCCCACAGATATCGCTGTTTCCAATGCAAAGCTATCTTTTGGTCTCAACAATGGCTCCCCATCAAGGGCAGAATCGGCCCACAGCTACTCAGTTACATGATTTATCAGGTAATTGAACTAAGGCTTCCACAGCGGGTTGCTGGATTAAGTCTGAAGCAGTTGTTCAGCCTCGATCTGAGCCCCTCACTGTTGGGACAGCTCAAGGCAAAAGCGGCACGAATATATCAACCAACCTACGATGGAATCCTCAGCAGCCTAATGACTGGCCATGTACTTCATGCTGACGAGACGAGCATTAGCGTTGATGGGGGGAGTGCTTATGTTTGGGTGTTTACCAATCTTGAAGAAGTGGCGTTCTATTTTACCGAGACACGTGAGGGGGAAATACTCCAGACTTTGTTCGGCGCGTTCAGGGGTGTATTGGTTTCTGATTTTTACGCTGCCTATGACTCGATGAAGTGCCCTCAGCAAAAGTGCCTCATCCATCTGATTCGCGATTTCAACGAGGACTTTCTCAAACAGCCATTTGATAAAGAGCTGGAAGAGGTTATGCGAGCCTTTTCCTCAGTATTAAGGCCTATCATAGAGACGGTAGATCGCTTTGGTTTGAAAAGTCGTTTTCTACGAAGACACAAGAGAGCCGTTGAGCAGTTTTACCTACGAGTAGCGGATACGGATTATCAGAGTGAAGCAGCAATCAAGTACAAGAAGCGGTTTGAGAAGAATCGTGACAAGCTTTTCACGTTTCTCGATTACGATGGAGTGCCGTGGAATAATAACAACGCAGAACACGCTATCAAATCATTTGCCATGCTGCGAAATGTGATCAGAGGATCAAGCTCCGCACGAGGCATACGTGATTACGCCACTCTCCTGAGTGTGTACGAGACCTGCAAGTACAAAGGAACCAACTTCTTGAATTTCCTTCGTTCAGGACATGAGGATATAGATGAGTTTATAAAGGGTCATTCTATCCACAGAGCCGTGCTGCTCTGAAAGCGGAGCCGTCAAGTTCTACTACTGGAATTGAACGGAGAAATAGAAGGGACGAAAAAAGCGTCAGGAATCTTTTTGAGGCCCAACGCTCCGGGGACTACACCGACACCCGCACATTCACACTGCCTTCCGAAGGTGCCGCTCACGGACTTTCCGGGCAAATTCATGAAGCTCTGCTCCGTGTTCGCGGATATACTTCTCAACGGCCGGCTCCGTCTCGGCGGGATACACCGCAATCATCCGAACCTCGTCGATCAATCGTTGTTCGAATTCTTTGCGCTCCGTGGAAGTGAAGAGCTCTAGCTCGGACTCCGCAACCAAGTTCTCCAGCGTCTTCTCTATCGAATCCTGTACAAACCAACCTTTCTTAAGCATGTTTACCTCGTTCTAGAAGAATCCGATGACTCCATTGTAAACCGGAAGCCCATTCAAGTTCAAGAATCCGATAACTCGAATCGGGATATAAGTGAGGGCCTTCCCCGGCATCTTCATGATCGCGTAGTTATCTTTTTGCGGCAGCCAGATTGGCACCTTCACCACACGTTGCGTTTCCACTTCGAATATGACGAGCGGATCTGAGCGCCAACGAGCCGGAACCATGTCGATGTAGTAGGCCCAAGCGGCGGACCCATGCCTGCTGTAATCCACAGAGAGTCCATTCGTCATAATGTCAGGTGCTATACGCGCCGCTTCGCTTGAATCGCCCTTGCACATCCTATGGCAACCCGTTAAATGAGCCACACGTCACCCTCCAGTGAAAATATAGCACGGGCAGACCGAACTGGTGAAGAGTTCTGCTAACGAACGTCAATTCTCTTTGAATGACCCGCCTCTTACGCTATAATCCGCTTCATTGTCGCGACGTTTTTTTATGAAGGAAGGCATACCCGATCTCGGCGTTATCATCCTCGCGGCGGGCCTTGGAAAACGAATGAATTCCAGCCTGCCCAAAGTTCTTCACTGCATCGGGGGAAAACCGCTTTTATCCTATCCGCTGAAAATCGCGCGTGGACTCAATTCGAAGAAGATCGCCGTGGTCGTGGGGCACGGCGCGGAGTCGGTGCGGCAGGCCTGCAGCGACGAGGGAATCCATTGGGTCTTGCAGGAAAAACAACTCGGCACGGGACACGCGGCCGGCTGCGCGAAAGAAATCTTCCGCGAATTCTCGGGACACCTCTTGATCCTCAACGGAGACGTCCCGTTGATCACGCGGGAGTGCCTGCTTCGGCTGTTGCGCCATCACGACGAAGAAAACGCGACGCTTACGTTTGTGACCGCGCGTCTCAGCGACCCTTACGGCTACGGCCGAATTCTCCGCGATGCCGAAGGAAAAGTGATCGGAATCGTCGAGGAAAAAGAGGCAACGGACGCGGAAAAAAAGATCACGGAGATCAACGCCGGCATCTACGCGGTCTCCGCCGATTTTCTCTTTTCCGCTTTGCCGGGTGTCACCAACTCGAACCGGCAACAGGAATATTACCTGACCGACATCGTCGCCGCGGCGCTCAAAACCGGCAAGAGAGTCGGAACCGTCGAAGCAGAGGACGCGCGGGAGATCATGGGCATCAATACGAGAGAGGAGCTTGCGCTTATGGAAAAGATCCTCCAGGAGCGGATCAACCGAAAATGGATGGAAGCGGGCGTGACCCTCAAGGATCCCCAGACCACCTACATCGACAAAGGGGTCAAAATCGGCAAGGATACGATCATCGGTCCGAACACCCATCTCTTGGGCGACACGGTCATCGGCGAGCGCTGCCGGATCGACGGCACGGCATATCTGACGAACATGCGGCTGGCGAACGGCGTCCATCTAAAGTTTTCAGTCGTCATGACCGATTCCCAAGTTGAGGACGGCGCGATCGTCGGCCCGTTCGCTCATCTCCGGCCGGGAACTTATTTGGGCCCGCGCGTTCACCTCGGGAACTTCGTCGAGGCCAAGCAAGCGACAATCGGCGAGGGGTCGAAAGCGAATCACCTCTCCTATCTGGGCGACGTGACCGTCGGGCGCGACACAAACATCGGCGCCGGCACCATTACGTGCAATTACGATGGATTCAATAAATATCGAACGACCATCGGCGACCGGGTTCAGGTCGGCAGCGACTCCACCCTGGTGGCGCCGGTCTCCCTAGGCGACGACGTGTACGTTGCCACGGCTACGACGATCCGCCACGACGTGCCGGCGGGAGCGCTGGTCTATAACGAAAGAGCGGAGAACGTAAAAGAGGGTTGGACTGAGGAGAAGCGAAGAAAAATGAAGAAGGTAAAAGCCTGATGTGCGGCATCGTCGGATACATCGGCCGGCGCGAAGCGGCGCCGATCATACTGGAGAGCCTCAGAAAGCTCGAATACCGGGGCTACGATTCGGCCGGCATCGCCGTCTTGAACGGCGGCCAGGTGGCGATCCGCCGCTGCGAGGGCAAGCTCAACAACCTCGAAGCGCTGCTGCATGAGCGGCCGATCCCCGGAAACGTCGGGATCGGTCATACGCGCTGGGCGACCCACGGCAAACCTTCCGAAGTCAACGCCCACCCGCACCAGGCCGGCAGCGTCGTCGTCGTTCATAACGGCATCATCGAAAATTATCTGGAGTTGAAGGAGCATCTGCTCAAAAGGGGTGCCAAGTTCGGCTCGGAGACCGACACCGAAATCGTCGCCCACCTGGTCAATGAGAAGGTCCAGGAAGGAGCGGACTTTCTCACCGCGGTGCAGAAAAGCCTGCGGGAGATCCACGGCTCGTACGCGCTCGTCTTCTTGAACCTGAAAGATCCCGGCCGTCTGATCGTAGCGAAAAATTCGACCCCCATCGTGATTGGCTGGGGCGAGGGCGAAACTCTCGTCGCCTCCGACATCCCCGCCCTTCTCGATCACACTCGCAAAGTCACATTTCTCGAGGACGGCGAAGTGGCTGAAATCAAGGCCGGCGGGTTTCGAATCCTGAACGGCAAGGGAAAAGTCCTCAGCCGCTCGTTTAAGGAAATCACCTGGGATGCCGTGGCCGCGCAGAAGGGCGGCTACCGCCACTTCATGCTGAAGGAGATCCACGAGCAACCCCGCTCGATCACCGACACGTTCCGCGGGCGGATATCGCTCAAAGAGGGCGCGGTCGCGCTCGAAGGCATTCCGCTGAGCGCGACCCAGATGCGAAAGGTCGAGAGAATCCATCTAGTCGCCTGCGGCACCGCCTGGCATGCCGCGCTGGTAGGCAAATTTATGCTGGAGGAGATCGCCCGCATCCCGGTCGAGGTGGATTACGGATCGGAGTTCCGTTACCGCGTACCGCTCATTAAATCCGGCGACCTGCTTCTGCTCGTCAGCCAATCCGGCGAGACCGCCGACACCCTAGCCGCGGTGGAGATGGCGCGAAAGAAAAAAGCCAAGGTGATTTCGATCTGCAACGTCTTGGATTCCACGATCGCACGGAAATCGGACGGCGTCTTTTATACCCACGCCGGACCGGAGATCAGCGTCGCCAGCACGAAGGCGTTTACTTCCCAACTGACGGCGCTCTATCTTCTAGCGATCGGGATGGGAAGGCTCAGCGGCAGCCTGCGGGCCGCCGAAGCCAGGCGGCTTCTGGAAGATCTCATGCACCTTCCGCATTGGATAGAAGAAGCGCTGAAGCTGGACAATGAATTGGAAAGTCTGGCCCACGAGTTGAGCGGCGTTTCCGATTTTCTCTATCTGGGGAGAGGCATCAATTATCCGATCGCGCTGGAGGGAGCGCTCAAGCTAAAAGAGATCTCTTACATCCACGCCGAGGGATATCCGGCCGGCGAGATGAAACACGGACCGATCGCTCTCGTGGATGAAAAGATGCCGGTCGTGGTGCTATTGCCGCGAGACCGCCATTTTCAAAAGACGCTGTCGAACCTCAAAGAGGTGGAGTCTAGAGGGGCAAAAATCATCGCGGTCACCAACCGCGACGGCGAGACGATAGTAGGGACCTCTCATCGGAGCCTGGTCGTTCCCGAAGCTTCTCATTTTCTCACGCCCATCGTGCTCACGATCCCGATGCAGCTCCTCGCCTATCACGTCGCCGTCGCGCGCGGCACCGACCTCGACCAACCGCGGAACCTCGCCAAGAGCGTTACGGTAGAGTAATAGTAAATTTTATCCGGATTTTTGGAATGCAGGCTACGTTTGTCCGAAGACCGCTCCCATCCGTCATTCCCGCGAAAGCGGGAATCCAGTCTTTCTAGATTCGACTCCGGCACCCCGATATCCCCTGGCGCAGAAATAAATTTCCGAAGAGCCCTTGCGCGTCGCTTCAGGGCGGGTGCGGTCAACCGACGAAAAATCCTTCTTGAGCTCCAGAAAAAACGCCTGCAGCTCCTGCGCGACAAAACTCTTGACCAGAAAGTTTCCTCCCGGCCGAAGCAGGCGGCGCGCAACGGCGTGCGCCAATCGAATCAGCTCGACGGAGCGGGCGACATCGGCGTCATGTATCCCGGTGAGGCGAGGCGAAAGGTCCGATAGAACGCAGTCCGCCTTACCGCCCAAAAGCTCTTCGATTTTTTTGCCGCACTCCTCGGAAGCGGCATCGCCCTGAAGAAGGGCGATGTTGGGCTCATGAAACGGCGCGATGACCTGGAGATCTATGCCGACCACTTTTCCCTTGGGCCCGGCGAGCTCGGCGGCGACTTGGAGCCAGCCGCCGGGCGCTGCGCCGAGATCCGCCACGCGATCGCCCGGCTTGATGAGGTGAAACCGACGACCAAGCTCCAGGAGCTTGTAGGCCGCGCGCGAGCGGTAGCCTTCCTTTTTCGCTTTGCGATAAAAGGAATCTTTTGGCTGATAATTCACAATAATGTTGAATGATGAATTAAAGACTTAAAACCCATGCAGGCGAAAAAAAAGGCCCAGCCGTTATGGCCGGGCCTTTAATTCAAAACTCAAAATTAAGAATTCAAAATTTTCATTTGGCCGGTGTGATCGTAAACTCCACCCGTCGATTGACCGCGCGGGCCCATTCGGTCTGTTGATCGACCAACGGTTTGGACTCGCCCAAGCTGGCGACCGACACTCGGCTCGGATCGATCCCGAGCTCGGCCAACTCTTTCATGACTCTTTGCGCGCGCCGGAGACCGAGCCTCTGGTTGTATTCCTCGCTGCCGACATAGTCCGTGTGACCTTCGATGGACACCAGGACATCGGACTTTTCTTTGATTTTTTGGGCGATCAGATAAATTTTGCCCTTGCCGAGGTCGGTAAGCTCGGAGGAGTCAAAACGGAAAGCAATATCGGGAAAAATAATTTTTTCGACCTCGACGATCTTCGGCACCTCTTTATAAACGGTTTTCTCCACCGAAACTTGTTGGATCGTCACTTTCTCCGAAACGGGTTCTTGCGAAGCAGCCACTCTCGGGACCCTGGCTTGCGGCGTCGCAGCTCGCTTAGGCACTCCGAAATCATAGCCCGGCTCCGGGTCGGCGAATAGAGCTGGATGAGGTCTGTGGCCGAAGAATTCCTCTTGCGGTTTCGTTGCGCTTACCAGAACGTGAAAGGGCCGGAAAAACAGCCACTCGGTAAGAAAGCCCGCCGGA
>JBGQBP010000080.1:0-14121 GCA_041494945.1 Binatia bacterium
CACGACTTCCTGCTCAAGGGAGACGTGTTTACCAAGGACGTGATCGAGACCTGGATCGAGTACAAGAGGAAGAAGGAAGTCGATGCGATCCGCCTCCGCCCACATCCGTATGAGTTCGCGTTGTACTATGACATTTGAGGAAGCGAGGAAGAAGAAAGGCATCAAGCCGGCACATGAGAAAAAGAAGGGTGTTGGTGATAGACGACCACCTCCCTTCCAGAGCCTTCCTGGTCAGGGCTTTGAACGAGAAAGGGTTTGGAGTCGTCGGTGAGGGCGCCAGCGGCAAAGGCGCGCTTCAACTCGCGCAGACTACTGCTCCCGATGTCGTCCTCATGTCCGTGGGGTTGCCAGATATCGATGGAATCCACGCCGCGCAAAAAATCATGGAGGAAAACCCGCTTCCGATAGTTCTCCTCACGAGTCATTACGACGAAGACACCGTCGAGCGCGCCAAAGGGGCGGGCGTAATGGCTTATTTGTTGAAGCCTCTCAGGGAAGACGAGCTTCTTCCCACCACGGAACTCGCGATCTCGCGCTTCGAGGAATTCAGCTCGCTCCGCAAGGAAAACGAGGATCTTAAAAAGACTTTGGAGGCGCGCAAGGCGATCGAGCGGGCGAAGGGCGTCTTGATGAAACAGCAGGGACTTTCCGAGGCCGAAGCCTTTTCCCTGATTCAAAAAAAGAGCATGGATCTGCGCAAGCCGATGGCGGAGATCGCGCAGGCGATCATACTCAACGAGGAAATAAGAAAATGAAGCGAGGGCGCGCGCGACGCATAATATCCGAGCACGCGCTGATCGGAAAATAGGCAGCGCTTCGACGCGTCGATCAAAGGAGTGCGCGAAAATGAACGGGATTGCATAGAAACAACGGTGGCACACGGCTTGCTGAACTAGAATTCAGGCAGCGAAGCTTCACGAGCAAAGGCGCTCATCGGAGAACGATGGGTGCCTTTGCTTTTTTGAGCGATTGGGCAAGGAGGAAAATTATGATCACGGCACATGCGCAGGCAAAATCGACGGCTGAAAGAATATTCGAGAACATTATTTTTCTCGAAGATGTTTTTGGCAATCGCGACGACGACGAAATACCGGATGTCCCGGTGCTCGAATTGGCGAAGTCTTTCGAGTTGAAAAGTCGCGCCGGCTAAACGGAAGCCGTTCTCGAGTGGAGAAATGATTATGCGGGAGGAGCAAATGAGTGAACTACCGGATTACCGAAGTGAACGGCTGGATCATCATAAGCCTCTCGGGAAAGGCCGCGAACAACGAGCCGTTAAAGATCAAGCATCTTTTCAAACGCTGGCTGGCCGAGAAAGGGGTGCGCGTCATCGTCAATTTGAAGGAGATCGAGGATTTCGGCGTGTGGGAGATGGGACTGCTTACGTCGTTTAAAAAAGAGATGGATCAGCGGGCCGGGACATTGCGGCTCTGCCACCTCGATCTGTTGCTCGAGGGCTATTTTCAAAACGACCGCTTCGCCGAGCCGTTCGACATTTATGCCGATCTCGAAAACACCATAAGGTGAATCATAAAAAGAGTTCATGCCCAATTTGGACCACCTATGTGCGATATGCCGTCTGATTCACCCATGCCAAACCTATGGGCACGCGCGCTCAAGGATGCGGCACTGCGGTTTTCGCGCCGGAAAATTCGCTTGTAATCGCTCGACATTTCATGTAGATACCGCGGGCACAGAACTTGCGGTGAAGGCAAAGGAGCCTTCGCAGTGTTACAAGGCAAAGGCGCCTAGATTTGCAATTCGACTAGGTGCCTTTTTGTTTTCAGCCGAACTATAACAACAATTTTGCAAAATTTTACGGAGGGTGGCCATGAAAAAGAATGTGATGTGGTTGGCTTTGATCCTGGTGTTCTTGGTGTTTACGTCTGCGCAGGGACAGGAAACGCAACCGCAGCCACCCCCACAGGACCAGCCCAAACCGCTTGAGCCGGGCCTCTTGGGCTTGGAGAGCACCGTCGGTCTGGCGGACAAGGCCGTCGAGAAGGCCAAGTCGATCTTGGAAAACGCGTGGGGGATAGGTATCAGCGGGTTTTTCGATTCGAGCTGGACATGGGCCTCGACTCATCCGGGCTCGGCTAATGGCTTTCACATCAGCGGACGCTATTTTGACGAGGACTACAATCAACTCATTTTTAACAATTTTAACCTGACCCTGGATAAACCCGAGAAAGATTGGGGAGTAGGGTTTCACGTGGTCGGCGATTTCGGCCGCACGGGACAGTTATTGAGGCAGGCGACATTATGGCACGACAAGCTGCAACGTGAAGGTCATGCGGAACTTAGAGAGGCCTTCTTCACGTTTACAATTCCCATCGGCGAGGGACTCCAGGTCAAAGGAGGGAAGTTCGTGACCCCTATGGGCACCGAAACACTTCTAGCGCCCGGAGCTTACAACGACAATATCTCCCGGTCGTTTGCCTTTAATTTCGGCGTGCCTATAAGCCACACCGGCTCTATGTTTACCTATCCGTTTACTAAGACTTTCAGCGCCAACGCCGCCATCGTCACCGGCTGGGACAATCCCCACGACAACAACGGGGCACCGTCGTTCATGGGCGGGATCGGTTTCACGCCTGTCGACGCCTTTGCTTTGGCCAGCAATCTCATGGTCGGCCCGGAACAGAAAAATAACACCGGCAATACCAGAATCACCTGGAGCAATGTCGCCACAATAAAACCGATCGATCCCTTAACTATCTATTTCGAATACACACTCGGTCACGAGAAGAACGCGCCGACCCCTACCGGCAAACAGGACGCGTGGTGGCATGCGGTGGCCGGGATCGCCTCCTACGGTTGGACCGATCGCTTCACCACGGCCGCCAGGGCGGAAGCGTTTATCGACAGTCAGGCTGCACGGACTTTTGGTTTTGCCTCTACCGGTCCGGTGAGCCACGTTAATCTTGGCGAGATTACCCTGACTGCCGCCTACAAATTCACTGCCAAACTCCTCGGCCGGGCGGAATTCCGTCAAGACTGGGCCGATAAGAGAGTCTTTGCCGTTGGAAACACGGGAGCCGATAAGGCCCAGACAACGTTGGGGCTCCAGGCGATTTATGGGTTCTGATTGAGTTATTCTTCTACGAAAGAGGAAAGGAGTTTTATGCGCAATAAAGTCATTATAATTTGTCTGATTTGGATCGTTGGCCTTGGCGTCTTAAGGGTTGGAGGCTGTGGTCACAATCACTTTTCGTCAATTGCTGGTCCTGAGCTTGCCGCGCACGTGGAGCGCGAACCCACTGAGATCAAAGTGAAGAATCTACGGTCGTAACAAGGAGGCTCTTGGCGGCAAGGCCCAGCCGGTGTTGCGTCGTATAGACGGGCTATCACCATCCCCTGCGCACGAGTCTAGGGACGTTCATCGATCCCGCTCATTTTCCTAAATTTCCTACAAAAGACAGGGTGGCTCCCGAGGAGAATTGACTTTTTCTCCTCAGCGAGCCATTTTGTTATCTCCCCGTTACAACGCAAAACATTCTGCGTCCTATGTCGGATATGATCGAGCAGGAAAGGAACGGATCGGGCTCTCCACGAGGGCTTTTTAGCCGGCCACTCGTTTGGATAACTTTCCTGGCATTGCTGGCATTTTTGTCGTTTGGTTTTTTAGGACAATTCTTTTTTCGCGCAAAAACCGCCAACCCGTCCCCCGCGCGAGATTACTTCAAAAGACTGGCGATAGAGAGACCGAAAGAAGTCATCCAGGCGCCGAACTTCACTTTGGAAGATCTTTCCGGCAAGCCTCTGAGCATCAAAGATTTTAAGGGAAAGATCGTCTTTCTCAATTTTTGGGCGACCTGGTGCGTTCCTTGCCGGGAGGAGATGCCGCTCATGGAGATTCTTCACCGGGAGTACAAAGATCGAGGCATGGAGATGGTTGCGGTCAATTTCAGGGAGGATAAAAAAGCGGTGCAGAAATTTTTCGACGAGCTCGGCCTTTCTTTCAAGTCCCTGATGGATTCCGGCGGCGATGTTTCCGATAAATATGGCGCCTGGTCGCTCCCTCTTACCTATATCATCGATCGTAAAGGCGAGTTTGTCGGCAAGACGGTCGGCGACAGGAAGTGGGACAGCGAGGATGCGCGGGAGTTCTTTCGCGAGCTGTTGGAGGCAAAGAATTGAGGTTGCGTCGGAGCTTCGAGAGCCTCCCAGGCGCGCTCGATGCCGGATGGGTTTTTCGACGGGCGGTTCGGTTGATCTTAAAAAACAGGATAGGTAGAGTACGTTCACATGGCCATTGCGACGATTGAAGAGGCGATCGACGAGATCCGCCGCGGCCGGATGGTCATCCTCATGGATGACAAGAACCGGGAGAATGAAGGCGACCTCTGTATGGCGGCGGAGAAGGTCAACCCGGACGCCATCAACTTCATGGCGCGTTTCGGTCGCGGCCTCATCTGTCTCACTCTGACCGAAGAGCGGGTGAACTATCTTCGGTTGCCTATGATGGTGTCGGAGAACACCTCGCCATTCGGCACCGCCTTTACCGTGTCCATCGATGCGGCCGAAAAAGTCACCACCGGAATCTCCGCGGCCGATCGCGCTCAAACCATCCTCGTGGCGATTGCCGACGATGCTGTGCCTGAATATCTGGTGACGCCGGGCCATTTGTTTCCTTTACGGGCTAAGACTGGCGGTGTTTTGGTGCGAGCAGGGCAGACCGAGGGCTCGGTAGATCTGGCCCGGCTCGCCGGACTTAAGCCCGCTGGAGTGATCTGCGAAGTCATGAAGGACGACGGCAGCATGGCGCGTCTTCCCGATCTGGAAAAGTTCGCCGCCGAGCACGGTCTTAAGGTCGTGACGATCGCCGATCTCATCCAATACCGTCTGCGCAACGACAGCTTGGTCTATAAGGTCGCCTCGGCGCGCCTGCCGACACGCTTCGGCGGGGACTTTCAGGCCGTGGTGTATAACACGCACGTGGACCCGAGCGAGCACCTGGCTCTGATCAAAGGAGAAATCAGCGCCAACGAAGATACGTTGGTTCGCGTCCACTCCAAATACATTCCGGGAGACGTATTCGGCTTTGAATTGCTCAACACGGGGGCCGTGATTCAACGCTCGATGCAGATGATCGCGCAGGAAGGCAAAGGGGTGATTCTGTACTTACAAACGGAGGGGAAAGAGTTGCGGCCCTCGAGGATGACGTACCCCACCGTCGGAGGCAAAAAAAAGACCGACATCAACCCATCGTTCATCTACCATGCGGATTTTAGAGAATACGGGATCGGCGCGCAGATTTTGCGCGACCTGGGCGTCAGAAAGATGCGTCTGCTCACGAACAACCGGAGAAACCTCGTAGGATTGTCGGGCTACGGCCTGGAAGTGACCAGCCTGATTCCTATTTCGTCGGAGACGGCGAACAGCCGGCCGGCCGCTGAGAGCCAGCCAAAGAGTTGAACCGCAAGTCCGTCGAAAGAGGCAGGCTATACCGATTTACGAATATCGCTGCCGTGGTTAGCGATACTGAGGCGGACTAATCGAGCTTCGGTGGATTTAAGTAACGGGACAAGGCTAACTTTAACTCCCTAAGGGTCACATCCAAATTTGGGAAGAGCCTCTCTTCAATCAGTTCGTTGTTCACCCAATAATCTAAAGACGGCCCCTCGGTGAAATTGATATCCAGCAATCTTTCGCCCACCGGCTCTCCTGTAATGAGAAGCCGCACCGAATAACCCGCGTCGATAAGCAGCGCGCGCGCATCGGCGGGAAGCTCGAACGCCTTCTTTATTTTGTCCAGTTTGTCGTCCGGGTAAGTTCCGACGCCGAGCGAAACGTAGCTCCATCCGAGCGGTGCCCGCGCGAGATCTTTCAGGGTTCGGGGATTGATATCGACGACGTTTCGGACCGCCTGTTCCTGCTTGTAGTCCTTCAAGAGCTCATAGGTCCACTTCTCGATAATGCCACGGCCGAGCGCTTCCGACTTCTCGCGCTCTTTGACCGGGCCCCGGTCGATCCACCACTTGACCTCTTCTACCGGCGGAGTTTTTTCGTCAGGCATGTTTCAAAACTACTCTTGCGCTGAATTCCAGTCAACGCTTAGATTTTAAAGTCTTCCAGCGTGTTCGGCGCGAAGAGACTTTTCAAATCCGGACGGCTCTTGAGGAGACTTTGCTCGTGGGCGTATTGCACGAGAGTTTCCAGCACGTGGCGGTTGGCTTCCAATCCATACGGCCAAAGCTCCCCTGCGCCGAAAATTTCTCTTTCCTCTTCCATCTCGGCGATCGACCAGGCGAGCATGTATTTAAGCGCGGAATATTCGTACATCGCTTCCTGGCAGATTCTCTTCGATTCGGCAAAGGCCTTGCAGAGGCTCTGCGCCACCCAGGGATTTTTTTCGTAGAACTCTTCACGCAAAGCGACGGCGTGCATGATCGGGAAGATTTTTGTGCGCCGGTAGTAATCTTTTTCAACCTGGGGGAAATTGGGAATCAATCTTCCTACCTTGGAAGAGCGGCGCACGAAAGGCGAGGGCATGTGGGCCGATATCATGGCGTCGATCTCGCCGCGCTCCAGCATCGAAGAGAGCGTTTGCTCGGAACCGATCGGGCGGATGTCGATCGACTTCGGCAGATCGTGCTTGACCTTGTCCTCGCGCCCGGGATGTTCTTCGCCGCCGGTCAGCCACTTCATCTGCTCGGGCTTCACGCCGTACTCGTGCTGCAAAATTCCCCGCGCCCAGATCGCCATCGTGATCTGGTATTCCGGCACGCCCACGCGCTTGCCGGCCAAGTCTTTCGGTTCTTTGATGCCCGATCCCGTGTTGATGTAGATGCAGGAATGGCGGAAGGCGCGCGAGGGAAAGACCGGGATCGCGATCAGCCTGGGAAAACCCTTCTCCCGGGCCATCAGGTACGATCCCAGGGAAATCTCGGCCGCGTCGAACTCTTGATAGCGGAGCATGCGCCAGAAAGTCTCTTCGACGCGAAGAGGCAAGTACGTGAGCTCGACGCCTTCGACTTGCACGCGGCCGTCCTGGAGGGCGCGGGTTCGGTCGTAATCCCAACAGGCTAACGTAAGTTTTGTTTTAGACATTATTTCTCCTGAGCGCGCCGCCGTCGCTTCCCATCGGTCAGGCGTTCTCTTTCACCCCGGCAAGAAACTGAATGGCGCCGATCACGAACTGTTCGCCGCCGCCCGAGAGCACAAGCGCCGGCTCCCCGGAAGCGAGCGTCGTCCGGCGCAAGACGGTGTAAGTTTTGCCGCGGAGCTCGACCGGTTGTCCGATCGCAAAGCGTTGCAAACAAAGATGGTCGGGAAGCGGATCGATCTTTTCCATCGCTCTGATTTTCATATCATATTGTGAGGGAAAGCTGAAATCCGTCGGGTGATTGACAACTTTTCATTGTCTCATTAGAGTTTCGGAGCAATGGCGGCTCAGCAAATGCGAATCGCGGTCATGGGAACGGGTGCCGTGGGCGGCTATTTCGGCGCGCGCCTCGCCGCCGCGGGGCAGAACGTGGCGTTCATCGCGCGCGGCAGCCATCTCGAAGCGATGCGCAAAGAGGGACTGAAAGTAAAGAGCGCTCAAGGCGATCTGCATATTCGTTCGCTCTTCACTCGCGATCCTAGCGAGGTTGGTCCAGTTGACGCCGTCCTCTTCTGTGTGAAGTCCTACGACACCGAAGACGCGGCGGCGAAGCTGACGCCCATGGTCGGCGCGAAGACGGTGATTCTTTCGCTGCAAAACGGCGTCGATAATCCCGACAAGATCGCCGCGCGTTACGGCAAAGCACGTACTTTGGCCGGTGTCGTCTATTTGGGGGCGCTCGTCTCAGATCCGGGCGTCATCCGGCACAGCGCGGGAGGACGCATTGTCCTGGGAGATGTGGATGGAGAGGCAAGCGACCCGGCAAGACGAGTCGAGCAGATTTTATCCGGCGCGCAAATTTCCTGCGCAGTCAGCGCCGAGATACGTAAAGTCATGTGGACCAAGCTCGTATGGAACGCTCCGTTTTGCGCACTCGCGTGTCTCGGGCGGGCGACGGTCAAGGAAATCATCGAGTCGGAATCTCTGCGCAAGCTTGCCGCGGAGTGTATGGAAGAGGTCAGAGAAGCGGCCCGTTCCACGGGCATAGAGCTGGCGCCGTCGGTCGTCGAAGAGACATTCAAATTCTCCCAGGGCCTGGGCGACTTCAAGCCGTCGATGCTGCAAGACCTGGAAGCGGGGAAGCCGCTGGAGTACGAAGCGTTGAACGGAATCGTCGTCGCTCTGCTCGCGCAAAAAGGAAAAAGGGCGCCGATCAACGAAGCCTCTTACGCCGTCCTTAAATTTCTCGACCACAGAATTCGCGCCGCGCGCGCCCAAACATCATGAGCCGTCGCGCGCAATTATTTTTGCTCTTATTTGTTCTTGCGCTGGGGGTTGCCGACGCCCGGTCTCAGGAAAACAGCGCCGATCTCGTGGAGCGAGGCCAATACATTTTTTCGTTGGCCGGAGGATGCGCATGCCACTCGCCGCCCAAGGGAACTCCCTACGCCGGCGGCCGCGAGTTCCCGATTCCGATGGCGAAGGTCTACTCGACCAACCTGACTGCCGATAAAGAGACGGGCCTGGCCAATTGGTCGGATCAACAGATTCGGGACGCGATCACGAAAGGGATTCGGCCTGACGGCGAGAAACTTTTACCCGTCATGCCCTACGGAGATTACTCGGACATGGCGGAAGAGGATCTCAAAGCGCTGATCGCTTATCTGCGTACTCTGAAGCCAGTGCGCAAACCTACGCCGCAGCTTAAAACCTGGGCGCCGTTTTATCGCCCGCTGGCAACGTTTGTCTGGTCGAAAGTATTCGCCAAGATTTTTACCGCTCCCGCCAAAGCGCCTCAAGGCGGCGCCGAGCGCGGCCGTTACTTGGTCGAGCACGTTTCGCTTTGCGGCGACTGTCATACGCCGCGAAACTTTATGGGAGTTCCTAAGCGAGCGCTCTATCTGGCCGGCGCCAAGAAAGGCCAGGGCTTTTTAAACGCAGAGGTCCCGAACATCACACCGGACAAAGAGACCGGCATCGGAGATTGGAGCAGGAATGACATCGCCACGCTCCTCCTTACCGGGGCGACGCCGGACGGAGATAACGTTCAAGGCCTCATGGCCGAAGTGATCGCGGCGGGATTCAAAGACATGAAAAAAGAAGACGCGCTGGCGATCGCGGA
The DNA here is from genome assembly GCA_041494945.1 of Binatia bacterium. Classification (GTDB taxonomy): domain Bacteria; phylum Desulfobacterota; class Binatia; order UBA9968; family UBA9968; genus JAJPJQ01. Next base: position 9,171 of record JBGQBP010000080.1, read on the forward strand.
CTATCTCAAATCGATTCCGGCGGTGAAGAATAAAGTGGAATAGTGCATCTGTAATCTCCCTATTTTATTTCTGGAATTCTAAAGATCACCTGCTTCTCGACTCGTCGTGTCGTATATTCCGTCTGCGTGAGATCCCATTCCGTCAGATCGCCTCTGAGTTCGATCGCTAATGACCGACCATCCACAGCCCAGCCAACCACCTCGGCGTAAAAATGATCATACGAGGGAAGCATGGTCTTGCTGTGGGACTCAACAAAGGAATCGATTTCCGGTAGCGGTTCGATGACTAATTACGGCGAGATGCGAAAGATTACCACATGAGAGTTACTGCTGCCCTCAAAGTCAGTTAACGCGACCATCGTGCTATCTGGGGACCACGAGACGTTGGCATCCCTCCCATACGAATACAACAGCACCGGCTTCTCCTGTTCTGTTTTTGAGCGTATCCAAATCTGATGATCTGAGTACATCTGGTTGAAGATACCCCGCACTTCTTCTCTCCTGTAGAATAACTCAAAGTGGCCGTCGGGTGAGACTATCGTTTCTGTTACTCCGGTGATCTGGCTAGGTGGTTTGTAATACTCAATGGCGAAGGTTTCGTTATCATCAAACAAGGTCAGAATGAGGGCCGCAGCTAAAAGCGTAGAAAGAAAAACTTTGGAGAGCATGGCGGTTAGACGGCGTATCGTACCGGATCTTCAACTCCCGCTTCCTTAAACCCCTTCAGCCTCAACTGGCAACTATCGCAGAGGCCGCACGCGAAGCCGTTTGCCGTCGGATCGTAGCAGCTCCAAGTCAGAGAGTAGTCTAAGCCCAGCTCCAGACCTTTTTTGATGATTTCCGCCTTCGTCAGTTGGATGAGCGGCGTGTGGATTTTTATTTTTGCTTTTCCTTCGACTCCGGCCTTGGTAGCCAAATTCGCCATCTTCTCAAACGCCCGGATATATTCTTCGCGGCAGTCGGGATAGCCGCTGTAGTCGAGCTGGTTGGCGCCGAAAAAAATATCCTCTGCTCCGATCTTCTCAGCCAGAGCGAGGCCGAACGAAAGAAAGATCGTGTTGCGCGCCGGGACGTAAGTGACGGGGATGCCGCGGGAGATTTCGTCGGCGCTGCGGCTTTTCGGCACGTCGATCTCGTCGGTGAGCGCCGAGCCGCCGATGGCGCGAAGATTGAATTCCAATATCAGGTGCTCATTCGCGCCGAGAGAGCTTAAGACTTTTTTGGCCGCCTCGATCTCGCGCTCGTGGCGCTGGCCATAGCGGAAGCTGAGCGCGTGGAGTTCATATCCCTCGCTTTTTGCGATCGCCAGCGCGGTGGATGAATCGACGCCGCCGCTCAACAGGATCACCGCTTTTTTTCCACGCATGACCCAATCGTAAGAAGACCCTGGGAAAAAGACAAGGCAAATCGGGCCCGACCTGTGGTATAATCCCCAGCAAAGCCGGGGGGCGAGAGATTATGCTGTACATTTTAAGACCGTTTCCATTGTCTTGGGACAGCGAGAGTCTCTTGCGGCTGCAGGCCTTCGCGACCCAACTGACGCAGGTCGAGCCCTATTTCGAAGGTCATCTGCAAAGGGCCTGCTTCTACGCGCTTAACATCGGCAAATGGATCGGCCTTTCGGAAACCGAGCTGCGGAAGCTCTACCTGGCGACTTTTTTTCACGACGCGGGAAAGATCCAGATCCCCAAGAAAATTTTACAAAAGCCCGGCCCGCTTACCGACGAAGAATTCAAAGTCATAAAGACCCATCCGACTCTGGGCGCGGAGATTTGTCTCAAGCTCGGCCCGCTGGAGGATATTGCTCCTCTGGTCGCCGCTCACCACGAGAAGCTGGATGGCACAGGCTATCCCAACGGTCTCAAGGATAAAGATATTCCGTATCTCGCGAGAATTCTCGCCATCATCGAGATTTACGACGCGCTCCGGACCGAGCGCTGTTACAAGCAGCCTTTTTCTCTGGAAAAAAGCGTTGAGATCCTTCGCGCCGAAGCTGCGGCCGGCCACCTGGACCGTGATCTGGTCGATGCGTTCATCAAGTTCGGCGAGAGCCAGTACGTCGATCCGGAAATCATGGCGGTCGATTTCTTCCGGGATACCGGCGGCTCGACGGCGGGAGGGGCGTCCGCCGCTCCGTCCAAGTCCGAGGAGAAACAGGCGGACAAAACGCAGGACGAAGCCAAGGAGCAGGATGTTCCACTGACGGTTTTAGTCGCCGAGGACAATGCCGATCAGATGGAAATCATTCAGATGATTCTCGGTAAGAGCCGATACCGACTTCTCTGCGCGACCGACGGCGAGGAAGCGTTGGGGCACCTTGCACGGGAGTCGGTGGACATAGCGTTGTTGGACATTATGATGCCGAAGCTGAGCGGGATAGAAGTATGCCGCAAAATTCGCGAGGATCCCCGTCTGAAAAATATCTACGTCATCTTTCTGACCGCTCTCATCACGGGGGACGATCGGGTCAAGGGACTGGAGCTGGGCGCCAACGACTACATCACCAAACCGTTCTACCTGCCTGAGTTGATGGCCCGCATCAGCGTCGGCGAGAGGTTGACCCGGGAGCGCCGCCAAATGGAAAGGCAGGCGGCGCACGATTCGTTGACCGGGCTGCACAACCGGTGGATGTTCGAAGAGCGGCTGACCCACGAGTTTGCCCGGGCGCAAAGGTATGGCCGCCCGCTTTCTATTTTGATGATGGACATCGATGATTTTAAGAAAATCAACGATCAGTACGGACATGACTGGGGCGATGTCGTGATCAAGGGAGTCGCGAAAGTGCTCGCCGAACGGACGCGCAAAAGCGATATTTCGGCGCGCTACGGCGGCGAGGAATTTATCGTGTTGTTGCCCGAGGTCGCGCTCGACGGCGCGATTCTAGCCGGGGAGAAGCTGCGCCAGGAGATCGCCGGGTTGAAATTCGAGCCGGTATCGGCGGCGGTCTTTACAGCGACCGTCAGTATCGGCGCCGCCTCGACTTCCGCGCGCGGCTACGAACACGGGCAGGCGGTCATTAAAGACGCCGATCTCGCGCTCTACAAGGCCAAGAGAAGCGGCAAGAACCGCGTCGAGTCGGGCATCGATTCGCTTACTTGACGACGAACTTAACTTTGTCGGTGGCGTTAAGCTCGGTCATGTGATCCATAGCCGCTCGGAGCTCGAGCGTGTGGCTTCCGGGCTGAATTCCCGTCAGAGTCCCCCTCTCCCCCTCGAACATCCCCATGAGCTGGCCGTCCACGTAGGCGTGAACATGGTTGCCTTGCTTTCCTTTGACCAACTTGAATTGGAGCGGGACCTCGTCCCCTTTAAAAACCTGCCCTTGCTTAGGGAATAGGATCTTGACGCTTGCCCCCTCCGCGGGCTTCAGATCCGCCGTGCCGGGGATTTTTTCTGCGGGCTTCATCGGCATGTCCATGCCCTTCATCTGGCCCAAGGCCAAGCCGGAGACGGAAACAGCCAATGCGGTCATGAAAAAAAGAAACCGTTGCTTCGTCATAAACTCTTGCTCCTAGCGAACCGGTCCTTCAAAGCCGCTGAGTTTCGCCAGCTCTTCGGGCATCAAAACCCCCTCGTGACGCCGCCCGTTGATGATCCAGGTGGGATAGCTTTGAATGTTCATGGTTCGGCAGATCGGGGCTTGAGGCCCCCCAGTGCCCTGAAGGCTGCATTCGACATAAGGCAGGCGATCGGCGGCAGCGCCGAACATTTTTTTTTGCTCTTTGCAATGCGGGCACCACGAGGCGCCGTAAAATTTTGCGTCTATCTTTGCCAGGTGCTGCGCCAGGGCGCGGAGCTGTGGATCATCCACGGCCGCGTTGCTCCCAATCCCCGCGTAGTAGAGATGAATGAACAGCACAAAGACGAGCCCGGCAGAAACAGTCTTCAGAAGCCAAGGGGTCCACGAAAAAACGGCGAGGCCCGCCGGCCGTTGGTAAATAATTACGCCCAGTATTGTGACCATCAAAATCAACGAGGAGAGACAATAAGGGCAAGCCGCCTTCAGCTCGACGAGCGAAACCCCGGTTAAGTAGACACTGAAAAGAACTCCAAACAGCGAAACGATCCACCCGAGCTTCCAATGAACGTCGGCGCGCTTGATGAACGCGATTGCGGCAAGAGCCGCGTAGGCGAGAAATCCCCAGAAAGAGGTTGGGAGCCCGAAGAGCCTCGACCATTGACTGCCGAGGACCACGTCGCAGCCGCTCCCCGCCGTGCACCCCGCCAACGCCTGACCCTTCCAGGTGGAAAACGTGAGGTAGGCCGTGAGTCCCATTCCGACGAGCGCCAGACCGAAGAGAATCCAGTTCGGCGCGGTCCGTATCGGAATCGGCTGCGCGCTTTCTCTTGCGCCGTATTTTTTCTTCCTCGCTGCTTTGCCCAATGCGTTTTTCCTCGACTTTTTTCCCGCCTGACTATTTCACCACAAATTGGACCTTATCACTAGCGTTCAATTCGGTCTGGTGGTCGGCGGCGACGACCCGGAGCTCCAGAGTATGACGCCCCGGGCCGATTCCGGTCAAGGTTCCCTGACGGTTTTCGAACATGCCCATGAGCTCCCCGTCCACGTACGCGTGGGCGTGGTGGCCGCTCTTTCCGCCGACAAGCTTAAAAGAAATCGGCACGCGATCGCCGGCGACGATCTCGCCATTTTTGGGCGAGAGAATTTGGACCGAGGCGCCTTCGGCCGGTTGGACGGTCTTCGCTCCGGGAGCGAACGATTGATGCTGCGAGTGCGCGCCCGGCGGAAGCACCGTCAGTAATCCCGTCACGAAAAGAATAAAAATTCCCAGCACACTTTCCGAGCCGATTCTCTTGAGCGCTTTGTCGCGCGTCCGCGCGTCGCTTGCCATGCTTACGAGAGTGGGCTTGGTCGAGAATAAGTTGATCGCGCCCAGTCCGACCATCGCGGTGAACAGAATAAGTTTTACCAGGAGGACTTTTCCATAGG
>JBGQBP010000081.1:0-14044 GCA_041494945.1 Binatia bacterium
AATTATCGCAATTGTTATGCCACGCGGGAATGCACTTCTATCTGCTGGGAAACAGTCAGTAAGACCATGGAGAGTCTGTGGAATCCTAGTGGGGCCTGGGACTCACACGTTGTTGGAAGTAAGAAAAATCGTCCCGGTTTTTCTTATTGGTAGGAAAGAAGGCCCATGGCTCAAGGCTGTTGCGCCGCAAGAAATCGTTCCACGGGCTTGGACTTTGATTTGCTAGTTCCTGGTGAAGAGAACGCATGAGAAAGACAGCTGTCCTCCTTCTTTTCTTAACCACGACTTTTTTTCAGGGAAGATCTTCGCCGTAGATTAAGATCAACGTTTCCCACAGCATGGTCAGCGGCTCCCAGGCGCTCCTCTGGTGATTCAAGATTCCGGGATCTTGCGCTCGAACGGTATCGAAGCCCAAATCCTCTTTATCGCCGGCGGGCCGACTACGATTGCGGCTTTGATCTCTGGAGAGATGCAGTTCGCCGTCTTCGCCGGTCCGGCCGCAGTGACCGCCAACATCGGCGGCGCTTTAATGGAGACGAACTGGGTGGTCCACGGCAACCGCGGCGCGGCGTCGATTCTCGGCATCAATCCGAGCACTCTGCGCTCCCGGATACAGAAATTGGGGATCAAGAAGGAAAGCCGCGCGCATTGACGGGCTGAGCGAGTTCGAAAGCATAAGTCTAGTGAAGGTAACTCTTTCTCGGGCGGCCATGACCGCACTCATTGCTTCCATCGGTATTGAGGCTGCTTTTTAGGATCTCCGCCAACACCAGGCTGGCCACGGCATAAGCTTCCTGACTGTTCTCACAAGACTCGAAGACTACCTCGCTGACGGCCTCGATGAGCTCTCCGAGCGTCGTATCGATTCTATTTTCGTTCGGCAAACCGTTCATGATCGTTCCGCCTTTCCCACCGTGCGCCTTCTGAACGTTATGGTCTCAAAAAGAGCTTTCCGCCGCGAAGTTCTACATTCCATCTGACCTCTATGCGTTAGACGCTCGCCGGCGCAAAACGTTTCATAAAAACGTCGGCCACGGAGATTTCAGACCAATCTACGTTACAACCGGGTTAAGGCTGGCTAAATTCTAAATGGTAAAGAGGCCGGTTCGAGGAAGGTGAAAAACTTCTCGATCGGCAGGCGCGCCGCTATCTTCGCATGAGCGGACAGGAATTTGCCCGCAAATGGAAAACGAAGCAAATTAAGAATCCCGACCGAGAAAAATCGTCGTCACCGGTGGCAGCGGCCGGCTGGGTCAACATGTGATCCGCGAGCAGGCCCACGCCTCCCTTCTTGTCCCGAAACAGCGCCAGGTCTTCGCCGAGAATTCTTACAAACTTGACCGGATTCTCATCGGAGATTTCCTTGGCGATAGCGACGGGACGCCGGTAGCGGCGCAGCAGTTCACCGCAGGGCGTTCCCGGGCCGACGCGCGTGAGCATCTTATTTTCTTCGGCTGTCGGCATGTCGCGTCACCTCGTATTTCCGAATCGCAAATGGCCTCAATCCCGGATCGTTTGCAAAAACCAGTCGCGCGGGACCTCTCTTCCCAATCCCGCCTTTTGTGCCCGCTCGTAAATGAGCGAGCTTACGGTGACGAACTGAAGACCTTTGACGCTGTCCTCGCCGCCGAGCTTGATGCCGCTCGACGCGCTGATCTCCTGGTCCTGCAATCGTCCTTGCGCCCGGCCGGTCATGAGCTCGGCAAGCGACACCACTCTGCCGGAAAAATTTTTGTTCCTCTCCTCGCGCGAGCGCGCTTTCCCCTTGGCATGATCTAATGCTTCGCGGCTGCCCGCAAGATAGGTCGGGAATCCTTGCGAGTCGTCGATGGCGGCGCCTTCCACCACCTGACTGGAGGGGCCGCCGCCGATACAGACGTCGAGCCTGGCGTAAACGTCCGGCGCAAATTCGCGCGATACCTGCGTCAGATGCATTCCCGGCTCCAGCATGCGGGCATGAACCGTCGGCTCCTTGGCATTCGTGCAGGTGGCTAGAATATCGACTCCTCGCGCCGCCTCTTCGGCGCCGGCGCACGGAACCATCTCGATACCGAGTTTCCGTTCCATCTCTTCGGCGTACAGCTCGCGGTGTTCTCGGCTCGGGCTAAAGACTTTCGCCCTGCTAATATTTCTAACGCAGGCAAACGCCGTGAGATGGGTTCGCGCCATTCCCCCGGAGCCCAGCATGCCGACGACCGCAGCATCCTTACGGGCGAGATACTTGGCGCCCAGCCCGTAGAGGGCGCCGACGCGCATGTGCTGGAGATACCCGTCGTTGATGATCGCAAGCGGCGCGCCGTCTGCGGTGCTGAACAGAAATATGAGCCCGCAGTAGAGCCCCGGCTGAACGCAATATTTGTCTTCAACGCGAACCCCGTGGCGCACGGGCCAGCTCACGACGTCGGACTTCATCCGAATGGCAAATCTCTGAAGGCTCTTGCTGGAGCCTTCCATCGTTCCCCAGCGATGAAACTTCTCGCGCTCTCGCGTCTCGGTGTACACGTCCACCCGAGGCCGTCCGGCAAGCTCGCCGCGGACGAGCTCTTTATGGCCATCTTCGAGGACCCGCAGGGTGTCCTCCATCGTCAGGACTTTTTCGACTTCCTCATTGTTGATGAAAAGCATGGCATCTCCGCGCTATGTTTCTGCTACCATAACGAGCCAAAATAGTCTCTAGCAGCCGGAACGCTATTTTTGAATTCCTGGTCTTCGCGCCGCGAGTCGCATTGCAGCGTCCTATTCGCCGGACGCGGATCTCATTGACGAGCGCGCTGCGTAGGTAGACAATCTAGCCGCGCGCATCCCAGAAACCGCAATCCCAGGAGGCCGTCCCATGGACGAAAAACGACACATTTATTCTGAGCAGCGTATCGAATCTCTACCTGACCTGGACCGCTGCTTTAAGGAGCTACAAGAAACGGAGTCTGAGCAAGACAAGAACAAGCAGTGGATCTTTAGGGGCTACAAAAACAGCTTTTCGGACTTTGAGACCAGACTCCAACGGGCCATTTTCAAATTCAGTTCCAACGCCGGCAAAGAGCTGGATACGGAAAGAAGGCGCTCGCTTCAGGAAGCAATATTAAAAAAAGGGCTGGATGGAACCGACAGAACGCACAGCGTCGCAAAAATCGAAGGCGGTCTGCTGAGACGGTTCAAGCGCCAATGTCATCACTACACAATGGCCGTCCCCAACGACGACAACATCATGGAATGGCTCGCGCTAATGCAGCACTACGGAGCTCCGACCCGCTTGTTCGACTGGACTTATTCGTTCTGGGTGGCGGTCTATTTCGCGGTGGAGGAAGCGGAAAAAGAATGCGCCGTGTGGGCGCTCGATTCCCGGTGGGTGCGCCAGCGCGTCAAAGCCACGCTGAACGAAGTTTCCAACTTGATCGACAGCGAGTACGGGGGCGAAGATCCCAATGTGACGAGCAAGAATACTTTTAGAGAAGCCTTTCAGTCGGAGAAAAAGTTCGTCTTCCCGATCAATCCGTACCGGCTCAACGAAAGGCTGGTCATCCAGCAGGGGCTGTTTCTTTGCCCGGGAGACCTATCGTCGTCGTTCGAAGCGAATCTGGAAGCGCTCGCCGGGGATAAGGGCGGCAAAAAAGATTTTTCCGGAAGTCTCATTAAATATACCATCGAAGACGACGCTCAGTTAAGAAAACGGATTATGCAACGGCTGCAACGCATGAACATGAATCGGGCCACGCTTTTCCCGGGGCTGGACGGGTTCAGCCAGTCGCTCGAAATGTTGATGGTGTTTCCTCATATTCTCGTCGCCGATCCCGGATGGGAGCCGGAATGAGACCGCGTCGCGGCTCGGTCCCGCGGAGGAACTTTCTGATCGTGAAAGACTGTGATAAGGGACCCAGTCATGAAGCTGCCGCATAGAGACCGCATCGATCTGGGTCCGTCCGCTTACGAACAATTCCTCGAGCGCGAAGCGATTCCCGTCGTTAAAGGATATTTCATCGAGGATCTGAAAGAGGTCGATCTCAAGCCGTGGCGGCGGATGGGCGCGCTCGGCTGCTACCTTAATATGGGCGACCAGCAGGAGACCGACGCTTACATTTGCGAAATCCCGCCGGCCAGCCAAACCCTGCCGCAGCGCCATCTCTTCGAGACGCTGATTTACATCGTCACCGGCCGTGGCGCGACGACGGTGTGGCACGACGAAAACCACAAGCGGAGCTTCGAATGGAGCGCGGGCGCGATCTTCGCGATTCCGCTGAACGTGTCGTACCAGCACTTCAACGTATCGCAGGACGCCGTGCGTTTTCTCGCCGGCACCAACCTGCCGCATTTAATGAATCTCTTTCACAACGAAGATTTTATTTTCAAAAATCCCTTCGAGTTCCGCGACCGCTTCAATAACGATCCCGACTTTTTTCGCCATAACGAGCGCCTCACGGTGCGTAGTTGGGAAACCAATCTCGTCCCCGACGTGAATGCGTTTCCACTCGACGACTATCCGATGAAAGGAAAAGGCGTGCGCATCATGCGCTACGGCATCGCGGGAACGACCTACGGCTGCCACATTCAGGAATTTCCCGTCGGCAGCCGCAGCACGTTCCACCGCCACGGGCCGGGCGCGATCGTCTGCGTCACGCAGGGCACGGGCTACGCGATGGTGTGGCGCGAGGAAGACAAAGAACGGAAGCGCTTCGCGATCCGTCCCGGCTCGATCTACTCGCCGGGCGATCTCATGTACCACGGCCACTTCAACACCGGGCACGAGACGATGCGCCACTTCGCCATGCGCGGGAGGAGCCCGAAGTACAGCCTGGATAAATACCGCCCGTCTTTTCACGACATGATTCCGTTCGAAGACGAGCCGCCGGAAGTTCATGCGGAATATTTGAGAGAGCTGGCGAAGAATGGGGTGAAGGAAGCGGTGTTGGTGGTGAAGGAGTAACTATGGAAACGTTGAGTTACAACGATCTGCGCGGTTTTATCGAGGAGGCGAAGAAGGTCAGCGACTGGCGCGAGATCGACGGCGCCGATTGGGACCTAGAGATCGGCGCGCTGGTCGAATCGACGGCGGAGTTGGTGCCGCAGCCGCCGATGCTGATTTTCAACCGTATCAAAGGATATCCCGCCGGCTTTCGCGTGTTGAGCCTCCCCTACGCGTCGTACAAGCGCGTCGCCATCGCTTTCGGCCTCTCGCCGGAGGGAAGCAAATTGGAAATCGTCCGGCAGGTGGCGCGAAAAATAAAATCGGCGCGGCCGATTCCGCCGGAGATCGTCAAAACCTCCCCGCTCATGGAAAACGTCATGGAAGGCGACAAGGTCGATCTGTTCAAATTTCCCGCCGTGCGCTTTCACGAGCAGGACGGCGGGCGCTACATCGGCACCGGCGATTGCCTCATCAACGCGGACGTCGAAGGCAAATTCATCAACATGGGGACCTACCGGATGCAGCTTCACGAGCGCAATCTGCTCGGCCTGTGGATGAGCCCGGGACAACACGGCCGTCTCGTCTGCATGAAATATTGGGAGCAGGGTAAAAGCTGTCCGGTCGTGGCGACGTTCGGACTGCATCCTATCGTCTTTGCGCTCTCGCACACGAAGATCGCCTGGGGACAGTCGGAATTGGATAACGTCGGCGGCGTTATCGGCAGGCCGCTGGAGATTTTGCGCGGCCCGCTGACCGGCCTGCCGATTCCGGCAAGCTCTGAGATTGCGATCGAAGGCGAGGTGCCGCCGCCGAATGTCGAGTCGCGCGCCGAAGGCCCGTTCGGCGAATGGCCGGGCTATTATTCCGGCGGGACATTAGGAACAGGCGAACCGCAGCCGGTCATCAAAGTGAAGGCGGTCTATTACCGCAACGATCCGATTTTAGAAGACGAAGCGCCGCTGTGGCCGGGCGCGGTGAAGATCGACGCCAATCCGACGGCGGGAATTCTCTGGGACCAGTTGGAGAGCGCCGGCATCCAGGACATCGTCGGCGTCTATAACCACACGCCGTATCTAACCGTCGTCGCGATCAAACAGCGCTACGCCGGCCATGCCAAGCAAGCCGGCCACGCGGCGCTCACCTGCTCGGCCGCGGCGAGAAACGGCCGCTACGTCGTCATCGTGGACGAAGACATCGATCCGACCAATATGAAGGAAGTCCTTTGGGCGATGATGACGCGCGTCGATCCGGCGACCAACATCGACATCGTGGACGGCTGCTGGAGCACGCCGCTCGACCCGCGCATGCCGCCGAGCAAGCGCGAGTCGAAAGACCACACCAACAGCCGGGCGATCTTTTTCGCCGTGCGGCCGTTCGAGTGGCGCGACAAATTTCCCAAGACGAGCCGGACCAGCCGCGAGCTGCGCGAGCAGGTGGTGAAAAAATTCGGCGGCGTGATTCCGTTTCCGAAAGGATGACGCATCATGCTTCGACAAGCTCAGCATAAACGGATATTGTCGTTGTGAATAACCTCCGTTCGCCCTGACCCCTCGACAGGCTCGGGACTAAAGGCTGTCGAGGGGGCCTGCCCTGAGGCCCCTCGAAGAGTCGAAGGGCGCCCAGCGAATCGACATACAAAATGCTCACACTAAAATTATTTTATTGTTCTGCCGTTCTGCTTACTATGCTCTTGACTGCTATGCTTTATGCCGCCGACGGGCAAACGGAATGGGACAAGACGTTGGCCGCTGCGCGGAAAGAAGGAACGCTCGTCGTCGGCGTTCCCGCGAGCGCGGAATTGAGAAAGGCGTTCGAGTCTAAGTTTCAAGAGAAGTTCAAAATTTCCCTGGAGCTTTTTCCTGCACGCGGCCCGGAAAACGCCACGCGAATACTCAACGAAGCGACGGCCGGCATCCGCTATTTCGATGTCCTGGTGGCCGGCGGCGCGACGCCGCTGACGATGGCCTCTGCCGGCGCCGCCGAGGAGATGTTGCCCTACATGATCCTGCCGGAGGTGAAAGACCCGAAGAACTGGTGGGGCGGCCACGTCTGGGAGGACAACCTCAGCACGAAAAAATATATTTACGCCTTTCAGTGCTACACTAGCGAGACCTTTTGGTATCACACCGGCCAGGTGCAGCCGCCGGAGATACGCTCCTACGACGATCTCTTGAATCCGAAATGGAAAGGCAGAATCGGATTTCTCGACCCGCGCAATCCCGGCTCGGGACAAAACAGTTGGACGTTTCTTTGGAAAGTAAAAGGCGAAGAATTTTTGAAGAAGCTCACGCAACAGGACCTCCTCGTCACGCAAAACCAGCGGCAGCTCGCGGAAGGCCTGGCGAAAGCGAAGCTTGCCTTTACGATCGGGCTAAGCCATTACAGCTATGAGGCGTTCATCAAAGCCGATTTGCCGATCAGTCCGATTCCGCGCATCAAAGAGGGCGGCCAGGCGAACAACGGCAGCGGCGTTTTGACCGTGGTGAAAAATCCGCCGCATCCGAACGCGGCGAAGATTTTCGTCACGTGGCTGCTCGGCAAAGAGGGCCAGGAGCTTTACGGCAAAGAAATGACCCAGGGCTCGCGCCGTCTCGACGTCGATACGCAGTGGCTGAAAGAATTCGGCATCGAGGGTTGTAAGGACGTGATGAGCGTGGACGATTATTATCGTCTAGAGACGCACCTGGAGTCGTCGGTGCAGAAACTGAGGACTCCGGCGATCGCGTTGGCGACGAAGCTTTTGAAATAAGAATTTTACAGAGAACAAATTGAAAGGACTCTTGGTTATTCACTTCACTCTTCGCGTCATTCCCGTGAAAACGGGAATCCAGTCTTTTAAGACCTGGACTCCCGCTTCCGCGGGAGTGACGTTATCTCTCGCTCAGGTTTCTAGAGACCAAGGGTAAGGGAGCGCTGATATGATCACGCAAGAAGAAAATCAGTTGCTGACCCAGGTCGGTCGCGGGGAACCTGCCGGAGAACTGTTGCGCCGATACTGGCAACCGGTGGCGCTCTCGGAAGAGCTGCCTGCGGGAGGCGCGCCTGTGCCGGTGCGAATCCTCGGCGAAGACCTCGTTTTGTTCCGCGACGACAAGGGCCGCCCCGGCCTCCTGGGAATTCACTGCTCGCATCGAGGAACGGATCTCAGCTACGGGCGCGTGGAGGACGGCGGATTGCGATGTGTTTACCATGGCTGGCTCTACGACATCGACGGCCGTTGTCTCGAGCAGCCGGGAGAGCCTGGAGGCGGCGAGCACAGAGATTCCATCCGCCATCCAGCCTATCCCTGCGAGGAGAAAGGCGGAGTGATTTTCACCTACATGGGACCGGGTAAGGCGCCCTTGCTTCCCAATTACGAATTTCTCGGCGTGCCCTCCGACCACCGGCTCATCTGTAAGATGTTCCACGAGTGCAGTTACCAACAGGCCAACGAGGGAAACATCGACCCGGTCCACCTCTCTTACCTCCATCGCTTTCTTGAAGATAGAGAAGAGCGTTATCGAGGAGTGCGCGGCGCCGAGGAGTCCCACTATAATCTTGTCGGAAGGGACGTCGCCCCCAGCATCGATGTAGAGCTGACGGACTTCGGCGTGCGCATCTATACGACGCGCAAGCAGCCGGGCGATAACGTCTACCTGAGAGTCTCTTATTTCATCTTGCCCAACTTGAGCGCCTTTCCGGGGCAGACGGGCGGCGAGGGTTACTCGGTCAACTGGCACGTTCCGATCGACGATGCGCATCACTGGAAGTATATGTTTGTCTTCAGCCGCGAAGCGCCGTTGGACAAGACGGTCATCCAGCGGGAACGCTCCGAAATAACGCCCGACTTCAGATTGGTGCGCAACAGTTCCAACCGATTCATGCAGGACCGGGAATCCATGAAGAGCAAGACCTATTCCGGAATGGGTCACGGCTTTCAAGCCCATGATGTCTTTGCCACGTCGAGCCAGGGCGCAATTCAGGATCGTACGCAGGAGCACGTCGTTTCCTCGGACAAGGCGATCGTCGCCGCACGGAAGTTGATGGTGAAGGCGATCCGCGACATTCAGGAAGGACGCGAGCCGCCGCACGTGATGCGGGATCCGAGCCACAACCGTTTTCCGCATCTGCAGGTGATCTCGGATTTGATTCCCAGCTCAACGGACATCAAGCAGCACACCAGAAAAATCGAAGCCGAGGCAAGGGCGCGACTGTGAAACCGCTGCGCATGGGCATGGCGGGTCTCGGCGTCGCGAGCACGCAGATCCTGCCGCCGGTCGCGAAACTTCCCTACGTCAGAATCGCCGCCGCGTCCGATCTCCGCGAGGACGCATTGGTGAAGTTCCGCAAGGAATACGACGCGGAGGTCTTCACCGATTTCGCAGCGATGTGCAAAAGTCCCAACGTCGATTTTGTTTACATCGCCACGCCCAACGATTTGCATGCGCGCCACGCGATCACCGCCGCCGAGCACGGCAAGCATGCGATCGTGGAAAAGCCGATGGCGATGAATCTCGCGGAATGCGAGGCGATGAACGCGGCGGCGAAAAAAAACGGGACAAAGCTTTTATGCGGCCACACGCACAGCTTCGATCCGCCGATCAGAAAAATTCGCGAGATCATCCGCAGCGGAGAGCTGGGAAGACTCCGCATGGTCCATAGCTGGAACTACAACGAGTTCATGTACCGGCCGCGGATGAAGCACGAATTGGCGATGAGCCGCGGCGTGGTTTTAAATCAGGGACCGCATCAGGTGGACGTCGTGCGGCTCATCGGCGGCGGTATGGTGAAAAGCGTCCGCGCAACGACCGGCATTGGGGACCCAGCCCGGCCGCACGAGGGCAGCTACGTTTGCTACTTGGAATTCGTGGACGGCGTGCCGGCGACGCTGGTCTACAGCGGCTACGGCTTTTTCGACACCGCGGAGCTTTTCTGGTGGGTCGGCGAAGGCGGACAGCCGCGAGAGCCGGAGACGAATGCGAAAGTGAGAAAAAAACTGAAAGGCATCACGAGCACTGAAGAAGAAGAAATGTTGAAAGAGCAGATGCGCTACGGCGGGCGGCGCGAAGGCGAGTTCAGTCACGACTGGCAGGGCGAGCGCCACCAGCCGTTTTTCGGCTTCACGCTGGTGAGCTGCGACAAGGGGGACATCCGCCAGTCGGCCGACGGGCTCATCGTCTACGGCGAGGAAGGGAAAAAAGAAGTCGCGCTGCCGGCGGGAGAAAGAGGGCGCGAGGCGGAAGTGGACGAGCTTTATCAGGCGATTGTGGAGAATCGTCCGGTCTTCCACGACGGCCGATGGGGCGAGGCCACGCTGGAGGTCTGCCTGGCGATCCTCGAATCCGCGAAAGAGAAAAAGGAAATCTTTCTCTCGCATCAGAGACCGGTGGGTTGATTGCTCCCGAGCAAAATCTATACTCGCGCAAAGCCGCAAAGGACGCAAAGTTCGGAGAGATAAAAAATGTTTTTCTTTGCTGGCTTGGCGTCTTGGCGCGAGAATATCTTGTCCCTGAGCGAACATCTTTCGGAAGAATGATGCGCGAGGCGCAAAAGAACAACATGGAACGGGCAATAAAAAATTTCTGTGCGGCGGCGTTCCTTGTAACAACCTCTTTCGCCGTTCATCCTGTCCACGCCGCCGACTCCAAGCCCGCGTCGTGGGACAACGTCGTCGCGGAGGCGAAGAAAGAGGGCAAGCTTGTGCTCGGAATTCCTCCGAGCGCGGAGTTGAGAAAACAGATCGAGCCGCTGCTGAAATCGCGCTTCGGCCTCGAAGTTGAGACGCTCTCGGCGCCGGGTCCGCAAATCGCCGGCAGGATCGTCTCCGAATACAAAAGCGGCGTGCGCTACTTCGACGCGTTGATTTTCGGATCGTGCACCGGCGTGCCGCTGATCAACTCGGGCGCGTTCAACGCCATCGAACCCTATATGATTTTACCGGAGGTGAAAGATCCGAAACTCTGGTGGGGCGGCCACATCTGGATGGACAACGTCGGCACGAACCGTCTCTTTTATTCGTTCATCGCGATGAAAGGCACGGAAGGTCTGTGGCACAACACGACGCTGGCAAAGCCCGAGGAGGTCCGCTCGTTCGACGATCTGCTCGATGCCAAATGGAAAGGCAAGATCGGCTTCAGCGACCCGCGCGTCGCCGGCTCAGGACTATCGATCTGGTCGTTTCTCTGGGACAACAAGGGCGAAGAGTATTTGAAGAAGCTCGCGCAGCAGCAGCTTTTCGTGAGCCAGAACCTGCGGCAGATCGCCGACGCCCTGGCGAAGGGAAAGCTGGCTCTGTCTATCGGCATCGGCTACGCGCAGCTCGAACCGTTTCTCAAAGAAGGTCTGCCGGTGAAGGAGTTGCCGCAGCCGCGCGAGGGGCTTCCCGGCAGCAACGGGTACGGCACGCTCGGCGTGGTCAAGAATCCGCCGCATCCCAATGCAACCAAAGTGTTCGTCAACTGGCTCCTGAGTAAAGAGGGACAGGATTTATATGATAGAGTCATGCTGCAATCCACCCGGCGCTTGGACGTGGATACGAAGTGGATGGTAAAAGAAGGCGTCGAGCCGGCAAAGGATTTTCTTACGTTGAAGGACTACGACCAGCAGAGGAATTATCTGGAAGATAAATGCGTCGGCATCAGACTGCCGTCGCAGAAATTGGCCGAGGCAATTCTACAGTAGAAAAGGAGAAAGATTTCTATGGCGCAGAACGATCGGATAAAAGATTTGATGGCGTCATTTCAAAAGACCGCCTATTTTCAGTGGATGAATCGCCAGGGCATTCCCGTCGTCGACGGTTACGGCGTCGAAGACGTGCGCGAGATTAAAATGGCGCCGTGGGCTCACCTCGGCGGCAGGGCGTCGTTCGTCAATCTGTACGGCATGGAAGGCGTGACCGGCATGTACGTGGCCGAGATTCCTCCCGGCGGCGCGCTCGAGCCGGAGAAACATTTTTACGAAAAGGTCGTCTGCATTTTGAGCGGCAACGGCGCCACGGAAGTGTGGCAGGACGGCGGCCGCAAGCAGACTTTCGAGTGGGGGCCGTGGAGCCTGTTCGCGCCGCCGATGAACGCATCGCACCGGATGGTAAACGGCGGGCGCGAGCCGGTCAAGTTTTTGGCCGTGACCAACGCGCCGCTGATGATGGACGTGATTCACAACGAGGACTTCATTTTCAAGTGCCCGTATAATTTTTCCGACCGCTATTCGGGCGCCGAGGGATTTTTCAACGTCGGCACCAAACGCTACGAGAACGGCATGCAGCACATCTGGGAGACGAACTTCATCATGGACATCCAGTCGGCGTCGCTCGACCAGCGCGAGGTCAAAGGCGCGGGCGTGCGCATCACGCAGTTCGAGCTTTCCGGCAACGGTTTGATCGGCCATCTGGCGCAGTGGCCGGCGGGGCGTTATCACAAGGCGCACTACCACGGACCGGGCGCGATACTGCTCGGCCTTCAGTCTTCGGGATATGTTTTGCTGTGGTCGAAGGAGCTCGGAACCAGACCTTATGAGAGCGGCCACGGCGACGAGGTCGTGGAAGTAAAATGGAAAGAAGGCAGCGTTTACTGCCCGCCCGGCGGTTGGTTCCACCAGCATTTTAATACCGGGGCGCAACAGGCGCGCCATCTGGCCGTGCGCTACGGCAGCCGCTTGCACCCGATCGGATTTAAAATCGCGGACAAGCTCAGCGAAGACGGCATCTATATCGATGTGAAGCGCGGCGGCACGTTGATCAATTATGAAGACGAAGACCCGTACATCCGGAAACACTACGAAGAAGAGATGAAGAAAAAAGGCGTGTCGTCCGAGATGCCGGCGGTCTGAGCTGACGGACTATACCAGTGTCGAACGAGTCTCTTTCGGCAACGGCCTTGCCGCGGTCGAACCCGATCCGCCTGGACGGGCAAACTCTGCTCTTGAGTTTGCTCCTGGCATTCATCGCCTTCCTGGTCGTCACGCCGCTTTTCCTGCTTCTCCTGAACAGCTTCCAGATCGGCAAGCCCGGAGGCGCGGTCGTTTACAGCCTGGATGGATGGCGGCAGGCCTTCGGCAGCATGGGCATCGTCGATGCCGTCTACAACAGCTTCTCGCTGGCGATCACGCGCCAGATCATCGCGATGATCATCGGAGTTTTTCTCGCCTGGCTTCTGGCGCGGACCGATATTCCGATGAAGAAAGGGCTGGAGTTTTTATTCTGGCTCTCCTTTTTTCTTCCGGCGCTGCCCGTGACCTTGGGATGGATATTGCTGCTCGATCCCAAATACGGACTCCTGAACCAATTGATTACGAAGCTGCCGTTCGTCCAGGCCTCCCCTTTCGACATCTATTCCTACTGGGGCATCGTTTGGGTCCACCTCGCAACCACCGGCGTATCGCTCAAAGTGATGTTGTTGACGCCGGCGTTTCGGAATCTCGACGCTTCGCTGGAAGAGTCCTCGCGCGTCGCCGGCGCGGGCTCGCTAAGAACGCTCTTGCGGATCATCGTGCCGGTGATGATGCCGGTCATGTTGGTCACGA
Organism: Binatia bacterium; assembly: GCA_041494945.1. GTDB lineage: Bacteria > Desulfobacterota > Binatia > UBA9968 > UBA9968 > JAJPJQ01. The sequence goes on from JBGQBP010000081.1 coordinate 13,400, forward strand.
CTATCCTGGGTCTCATCCGTTCTCTGGAAGCTTTTGAGATCGAGCTGTTGCTCGGCGTCCCGATCGGCCTGCACGTCTTCTCGACCAAGATTTACAGCTTCGTCACGCACGAGCCGCCGCAATTTCCCGCGGCTACGGCGCTGGGAACATTTTTTCTGGTCATCCTGCTCTCAATGGTGGCGTTGCAGCGGCTCTACCTCGGGCGGAAATCTTACGTCACCCTGACGGGCAAAAGCTTCAGCACGCGGCCGATCGCTCTCGGCCGCTGGAAATATCCGGCCCTCGCTCTGGTTCTTTTCTTCGCGCTCAGCATCACGCTGCTGCCCGTCGTTTTTCTCCTCCTCGGCACGTTCATGAAGCTTTTCGGCTTCTTCAACATCAAAGACCCGTTCACCTTGAACAACTGGAAGGACGTTTTGTCCGATCCGATTCTCCTGCGCTCGCTCAAGAATACTCTGGTCTTGGGATTTGCAAGCGCCGGGATCGGCGTCGTCGTCAGCTCTTTAATCGCTTACGTGATCGTGAAGTCGCGCTTCAAAGCGCGCGCCGTGTTGGATTTTCTCTCGTGGCTGCCGTGGTCGATCCCCGGCATCTTGCTCGGCATGGCGCTCTTGTGGACTTTTCTTTTGATCCACAAAATCGTGC
>JBGQBP010000082.1:0-14009 GCA_041494945.1 Binatia bacterium
AAACCCAGTTTCCCATCGCGACCTGCTCTGGACGGCCACGCTGCTCGCCGTCACCGTCTTCATCGCCTATTTTCCCGCGCTGCATGGAAAGTTTCTCTGGGACGATGACGCGCACGTGACGCAAGCGCTTTTGCGCTCGCTACTACGAGCAGACACTGCGCATCCGGCCCAACCTGCCCGAGACGCATAACAATTTGGGAAATGCGTTGCTGCAAACAGGACGAGTCTCGGAAGCGGTAGGTTATTACCAGAAGGCGTTGCAGCTGAAGCCCAATTACGTCGAAGCGCACAACAATCTCGGCGCCGCTCTGTTCACTATGGGAAAAATGTCCGAGGCGAAGACGGAGTACGAGGCGGCGCTCCGCATCAACCCCGATTTCGAAGCGGCGCGGGAAAATTTGTCGCTGCTGGGGCCGCGACAGTAAACCAACGAGACCGGGAAGGCGCGGCGCTGAAAAAAGTGCTATTCCTTATGTCGATGCGCATAAGAACGACGGCATTCCTGCTAATAGCTGCAGCGTGTATTTTCTTCCGGACATCCTCCGCTCAAGAGACGCCGGAGCACTGGCTGATCGGACGTTGGGAAGGAAACATCAGCGGATACATCGGCAGAAGCAGCTCGAGCCGGACTCTCCGGGTGACCGGAGTCGGGCCGGACGGCCTTGCGCAGGGGACGTGGTACGTTACCGGCCAGCAACCTTTAAGCGCCCTTATCCTGGTGGAAGGCGCGCGCATCAGGATCTTGACCGCGGGAAAGAGCACCATAGATCTCACGCGCCAAGAGGACGATTTGTTGGTCGGAAAGCATATCTCGGACAACGGGGAATCGCTACCGGTAAAACTCGCGCGGACCGAGTCGCCCGGCGAAAAGTGAGCCGGGAACCTACTCGCCGGAATTAGAGAATCATTAAAGGAGGCATAACGGTGGCCAACAAATGGGACGAGAGAAAAAAAGCGCTCGAAGACGAGTACTTCGTCAGAAAAGAAAAAGAGCTGCTGGAGAAGCTCCAGACGAAAACCCAGGGAGAAAAGAAAGCGCAGATCAAAGATCTCTGCCGCATGCGCTGCCCGAAATGCGGCGAACCTTTGAAAGAACGCAGCTTCCAAAAAATCCAGATCGATCAATGCACGGGCTGCGGCGGCATCTGGCTCGATTCGGGGGAGCTGGAACAAGTGGCCGGAAAAGAAGAGACGAGTTTTTTGGGCAAGCTCTTTCAGCGGTTATGACGGCTGTTGTCTTCCTTCGTGTGCTTCGTGTCCTTCGTGGTCAAAAGGTTTATCACCACGAAGAGCACGAAGCACCTCAGGGCGCGATGAATCGCGCCCCTACGTTTGGTTTTTATTTTTTCTCTACTATCGCCTACCGCCTTCTTCAACCGCTTCTTCCCGGTAAAATCCCAACGCTTCCATCAACGGCCGGTCGTTCATCGAAAAGAGAATCGCTTCCTCGCGCGCGTCGTTGCCGTGATGGTGCGGCGTCCAGAGCGGCACGGTGAACGAGTCGCCTTTCGACCAGTCGAAGCGCTGGTCGCCGACGACCGTGAATCCCTTCCCTCTGAACGCGTGATAGATCGCCGTGCTCGTGTGGCGGTGCGACTTGGTCGTTTCACCGGCACGGAGCATCTGGATCTCGCACGAGAACGTCGGCAGCGTCGGCCCGCCGGTGAGCGGGTTCACGTAGCGGAGCAGCAGACCGTCGTAAGGATCGCCGGGATTTTCTCCCAGCGCCTTCAATGTTTTCTCCGTGTCCTCCCAGCGGTAGCGGTAAGCCGGCGGCTGCGCGCTTTGTTTAACCCAGCTCGGACGCGCTAAACCAAATTCGTAGTGAGAAAAATTTGCCGGGCGCGAGACCGGCTGCTGATCGGCGCCGAATATTTCGGCGAAGCCGATCTCCAAGAGACCCATCAGCGGCGCCTCGATGCCGTCGAGCCAAACGATCGGCTCGCTCGATCCGTTGTAATGGTCGTGCCACATCCGGCTCGGCGTCGTGATGAAATCGCCCGGCTCCATCGGGAACGCTTCGCCTTCCACGGTGGTTTGCGCGCCGCCGCCTTGAAGGACAAAGCGTATCGCGCCCATCGTGTGCCGGTGCGCGCGCGCGATCTCGCCCGGCTTGACGAGCTGCACGCCGAGCGCGAGCGTGTGCGTGGTGCGGACTTTTCCCGGCGAACGAAACGCGATGAACCTCCTGAGCGAATCGTCCATGCCGAGAATCTCGCCGGCCTCGGCGAGCGCGCCGTAGACGTCGTCCCAGCGCCACATGCACGGCTCGAACGACGGCTTGGGCTCGAAGGACTCGCTGCGCGGGATGCCCCAGTAGCCGACAAGGTTCATCTTCTCCAGCTTGCGATTGAAATCTTCGATCTTGCTCATGTCCATCCCTCTGTGCCCGCTACTCTAACATAGTTTCACGCCGCGGCAATCGTCCGCCAAGGCAGGCTAAATTTCACTTTCTTTTAAGGCGAAGATTTTTTTTGCCATCAGTCCAACGACCAAGGAGCCGATCAGCCCTCCCGCGACGACCGCGCCGGGAGCGCCGAACGCGGAGGCCATCAAGCCGACCTGAGCGTGTCCCATGAATGGCCCGCCGATGACGAACACGTACACCAAGCCTTGAACCCGTCCTCTCAACTGATCGGGAGTGAGGAGCTGGATGATCGTCATCCTGAGAGTCTCCCCGGCGGAATCGAGCGCGCCGAGAATCAAAGCGATCGAGAAAGAAAGCGCGAACCAGTGCGAGAGCCCGAACAGAACCAGGCCGAGCGTGTACAGCAGCGTGATCGGAATAATCAGCCGCGGTTTGCGGCTGAGGCCGCTCCATCCCATGACCACCGAAGAGCCGATCAACGCGCCGAGCGCCGGCGCGCCCAACAGCACGCCGAGCCCCGTCGGACCGACGCCCAAAATATCGCGCGCAAAGACCGGCATCATCGCGCGGTAAGCGCCGAAAAATGAAACGCACGTGTCCATGACGAGCAGAGTGAGAATCGCGGAATTGTTCCACACGAAAGAGAAGCCCTCGTGCATGCTGTTCAGCGCGGACTCGCGCTTCGGCGGGGTTTCCGAAGGTCGCACGCGCATGTAAAAAAGACAGACGATCACGCCGAGAAAACTCAGCGCGTCGATATAGTACGACCAGCTAAGCCCCGCCCAGGCGATGATGAGTCCGCCGATGAACGGGCCGGCGAGAAACGCCGTCTGCCTGAGCGTGATGTTCAGCGCGAACGCCGTCGACAGATGCTCGCGTGGGACGAGACTCGGGATCATGGCGCTCCGCGCCGGCTGGTCGAACGTCATCACCGCGGTCGAGAGAAACGTGACCGCGTAGATGTGCCAAACCTGGATGTGCCCGGTGTCGGTCAGAACGGCGAGGACGAGCGAGAGCAGCATCGCGAGCGCTTGCGTGGCGATCAACAGGCGGCGACGATCGACGCGGTCCGCCAGCCAACCGCCGGTCAACGCGAACAGAAACACCGGCACGGCGCGGAAGAGGCCCGTGATGCCGAGCAGCAACGGCGAATTGGTCATCTCGTAGATCTGCCACGCCATCGCCACCGACGTGAGCTGGCTACCGATCGCCGAAACCAACAAGCTCGACCAGAAAAGACCGAAGTCGCGTGAAGCAAGAACGTTCCAGGGCATGACGCGATTTTTCATGGAGATTTTCGAGTAGCATAATTTAATTTTTTACGCTAATGATCGGCGCATGCGCATCTGCTCTCTCCTTCCCAGCGCGACGGAGATCGCCTTCGCTCTGGGACTGGGCGACGAAGTCGTCGGCGTGACGCACGAGTGCGACTATCCGCCGGAGGCGAAGAAACGCCGCGTCGTCGTGAAGAGCGTGATCGACCCGGAAAGGCAGGACAGCGGCGAGATCGACCGGCTCGTGCGCGAGCACGTGCAAAAAAAGAAAAGCATTTACACGATCGATCTGCCGAGCTTTCAAGCGGCCGCGCCCGATTTTATTTTGACGCAAGATCTGTGCGACGTCTGCGCGCTCGATTACAACGAGGTGATCGAGGCGGCGCGCTCGCTCGCGCGCGAGCCGAAGATCGTCGTTCTCGCCCCTTCCAACCTATCCGACATGCTGGGCGACATTGAGGTCGTCGGAGACGCGGCCGGCAGAAAGCGCGAGGCGGAAGCGTTCGTGACAATCTTGAAGCAGCGCATCGAGCGCGTGCGCGAGCGGGCTGCGCGCTCCGACACACGGCCGCGCGTGGCGATCATCGAGTGGCTCGATCCCATTTACAACGCGGGGCACTGGGTGCCCGAGATGGTGGAGATCGCCGGCGGCATCGACGGTCTGGGCAAAAAAGGAGAATCGTCGACCAAGGTCGAATGGGAGGCGGTGCAGGCTTTCGCGCCCGAGGTGGTGGTGCTGATGCCGTGCGGCTTCGACGTCGGGCGGAGCCTGAAGGAAGCTTCTCTCCTCTCCCGACTCGACGGATGGAGCAAGCTGCCGGCGGTAAAAAACGATAGAGTCTACGCCGTCAATGGCTCTGCGTATTTTAATCGCTCCGGTCCGCGCTTAATCGATGGGCTGGAGATTCTGGCGGCGATCATTCACCCGGAACTTTTTTCTCAAAGCTTATCGCTGGAAGCGGCGCAGAAAATTTAGCAGGCCGCTGAAAAACCCTCCGTTCACCCTTCGACAAGCTCAGGGCGAACGGGGCATGTGTTAAAATCGTTGAAGATTTTCCGTTCGTGCTGAGCCCATCGAAGCACGAAAACTCTTTTTTCAGCAGCCTGTTAGTAGACAGAGTCCGACTACGCTGTGGAAGCCGCCGCAACTCCGCGCTCTGATCTAAAAGACATCCTGCGACTGGCGATCCCCGCCATGCTGGCGATCGCCAGCGAGCCGGTGTTCATCGTCGCAGATACGGCGATGATCGGCCACCTGGGCGTCGAGCCGCTTGCGGCGCGCGCCATCGGCTCCTCGCTCATCGGCGCCATCTACTGGATCTTTGCCTTTCTCATCTTCGGCACGACGACGCTCGTCGGCTATCACCGCGGCACCGGCGAGACCGAGGTCTGTGGCGAGATATGCGTGCACGCGATTTTCCTTGCCGCGCTGGGAGGAACGACGGTCGCGGTTCTGGGGATTCTCTTCGCGCCGAATTTGTATGAGTGGATGGGCGCCGGGCCGGACGTGCTGCAGCAAGGCGCGGCTTACTTTCGCATTCGCATCGCCGGAACGCCATTTACTTTTCTCCTTTTCGCCTGCGTCGGCTTTCTGCGCGGCATCCAGGACACGAGGACGCCGATGCTGATCGCCTTCGCCACCAACGGTCTCAACGCGGTTCTCGACTATCTTTTGATCTACGGCGGGCTCGGCCTTCCCGCGCTCGGGCTTCGAGGCGCGGCTGTCGCTACGCTCGTTTCCCAGATCCTCGCCGGCTGCATTTGCCTGGGCATCCTCTTTTTTTCTTCCTATACCTCTCAATACCGGCTCACCCGGTGGCAGCTCGACACACGCAGGCTGCTCGCGCTCTCGCGCATCGGGCGCGATCTTGCCGTTCGCACCGGGGCGCTGCGTTTTTCGCTGGTCTTCGCGACCGGCACGGTCGCGCGCATGGGCACGGCGGTTTTGTCGAGCCATGAAATCGCGCTCCAGTTGTTTCTGCTCTCCTCGGACACGATCGACGGCATCGCCGTGGCGGGGCAAACCCTCGCCGCGAAACATCTCGGCAGTCGCCGGCCGGACACGGCGTATCGGATGGGGAAGACTTTGATTCTTTGCGGCTGCATCGCCGGGCTCGTCTTCGGCGGCGCATACTTTCTGCTGAAACCGTCCCTGATCGCGCTTTTCACTCGCAGCCCGGAAGTCGTCCAGATACTAGGCGTCGCCATCTTCGTCCTGCTCGCGCTGTTTCAACCGGTGAACGGAGTCGTCTTCGCCTCCGACGGATTTTTACTCGGCGTTCACGACACGCGCTATCTCATGTGGGCGATGCTCATCGGCGCGGTCGGTATTTTCGTGCCGACCGCCTGGCTCTCGCTGCATTTTCAATGGGGACTGCCGGGCGTATGGATCGGCCTTAGCCTGCTGATGGTCTGGCGCCTGGCAACGAACCTTTATAGATTTTTCAGCAAGCGGTGGGCCGTCGCGTTCCCCCGCTAAGGCCGTTGACTATCTTTGGAGTAATGGAGTACTGGTCTTCGATCAATTCAATACTCCAACACTCCAGTACTCCGGATGTTACGTAGGAGTCGTGCATGCCGACGGTCAAAATTTTATGCTCTCGCAGGCCGGGCAGAAAATTAATGCGGACTTGGCCGGCTGTCCGGCCGTCGCGACATCCGCCCCAAATATCCCGAGTTGGACATGGAAGCCAGAGACGTCCGCGCGCTGCTGCTGAAGGCCGAAGACACGGATCGATTGGGGAAAGAGTACCCGCAATTGAGTGAAGAATTTCTGTTGCGGCGATAAATCCGCCGCGGAATCCGCGGATTAACGTCAATGAAAACTCACCTTCCATGATAAGCGGATAAGCGTCTTGACACAAGTTTGTCCAAAATCTATAGTGCCGCTGTGGTCAATAGGTTGGCATCGGCTTCCATTTTAGCCGTATGGCTTGCTCTTTTTACCATCGACACCGGAAACGATTTCGGTCTGATCCGGCATATCCGAGAAGACGTCGACCAGGTGGTGGACACCGTGCTGGCAGACTTTGGACGGGCCATTAAAAACTCCGACGCCTCGCAAATAATTGTCTCAGCCGCTTCGAGACCCCAATTTGTCGCTGCTTATCTAAGCATTCCCCAAAACCCCGGGATACTCAGCGTACTGAGCGGTTCGCTGGGTTCTGTAAGTCAAGAAACACAGCTCCTTAATAACCCCGCTAAGATCCATGAACTTTCCGAGGTCTTTCTGATCTGATTTTCAGACCTCCTCTTTTTGCCTATCGGCTTGGCGGCAATAAGGCGCGCCTTGAGGCAAAGCATCTAAGACCCGGCAGGCATTCATTTTAAAAAGATACGGGCAGCGGCTTTATGTGTGGAATTTTCGGATATCTTTCGCAGCGGGAGCGCGTGCAACCTGAGATCTTGCGCCGCATGGGGGAGACGCTCAAGCACAGAGGCCCCGACGACGAAGGAGAATGGATTCACCATTCGGGAGAGCTTTCGGTCGGGCTCGGACACAAGAGGCTCAGCATTATCGACCTGTCCTCCGCCGCGCGACAGCCCATGTGCAACGAGGATGGGAAAATCTGGCTCAGTTACAACGGGGAAATCTATAACTTCCGGGAACTCAGGAACGAGCTTGCAGCGAAAGGGCATACCTTTAAATCGAGCTCCGACAGCGAGGTCATCATCCACCTCTACGAGGAGATGGGAGTCGGATGTCTCGAGAGACTCAGCGGGATGTTTGCGTTCGCCCTGTGGGACGACGCTCGGCATACGCTCTTTCTGGCGCGGGACAGAATCGGGAAAAAGCCGCTCCATTATGCCGTCTACGAGGGCGGGATCGCTTTTGCCTCGGAGATCAAGGCCCTCCTGAACCATCCCAAGGTGGTTAGAGAAATGGACTTGAGCTCTCTCAACAAATATCTGACTTTCGAATATGTGCCCGCCCCCAACACAATCTTCAAGTCGATCAAAAAGCTCGAGCCGGGTCATTATCTGTTACATCGAAACGGAAAATTCGAAGTTCGCAAGTACTGGGACATTCCCCTGGCGGATTACCCGATCGGCTTTAAGACCGAGGATGAATACGTAGAGGAGCTGAGGGACATTCTCGAAAGGGCGGTGCGGTCGAGACTCGTCGCCGATGTCCCCGTCGGCGTCTTCTTGAGCGGGGGCATCGACTCAGGTCTCGTGGCCGCCCTCGCGGCCAGGGCCGACAGCCAAATCGAATGCTTTTCCATCGGCTTCGACGAGAAATCGTTCGACGAGAGCGCGTACGCAAACAGCATCGTCAAGTCCCTCAACCTCAATCATCGCCTGAAAATATTCAGCACCCGGGAGATGCTGGATAACCTGGATGAGCTTCCTAACTTCTTGGACGAGCCTCTAGCGGACGCCTCGATCCTGCCGTCTTACCTCCTTTCTAAAGTCGCGTCCGAAAGGCTGAAGGTAGCGCTCAGCGGAGACGGCGGCGACGAGCTCTTCGCGGGCTACTCGACTTATCAGGCTCACCGGATGGTTACCTACTACGATTCGCTGCCTGAGATGCTGAAGCGATCCGTCAAGTCTCTGGCCGCTTGTTTGCCCGTGTCGCACGGCGACATCAGCGCGGATTTTAAGATCAAGCAATTCTTGCGCGGCGCCGGCGTCTCCTCCGAGATACGGTTCTTCGTATGGATGGGCAGTTTTACCGAAGGCGAGAAGAAAGAGCTGTTAAGCGCCGACCTGAGAGCGGCGCTCTCGCACGATAATACTTACGAAGACGTCTTCGCCTATGTCCAGAAGAGCGGCCTCAATAAAGATCTGGAAAGGATACTTTACCTTTCGATGAAGCTCTATCTCCAGGACGACATCCTGGTCAAAGTCGATCGCGCGTCGATGGCCAACGCCTTGGAAGTCAGGTGCCCTCTGCTGGACCAAGAGTTCGTCGAGTTTGCCTGCAGACTCCCGATGCAATACAAGCTCCATGGATTGAAGACCAAATACCTGCTGAAGAGAGCCGCCGCGGGCATACTGCCGGACCAGATCATCAACCGAAAGAAAAAAGGCTTCGGCATCCCGATCTCCAAGTGGCTGACCGGCGAGCTCAGGAGTTATATGCTGGACTATCTCGGCGAGGAGAGAATCAGGAGGCAAGGATTTTTTAACTATCCCTACGTCAAGAGACTTATCGACGACCATCTAGGGAAAAGAAATGATAACCGGAAGCTTCTCTGGACACTGCTGATATTTCAGATGTGGTATGAGAGATTTTTCGAAAATCCCCGGTGAGTTTAAAAGCCGCGGGAAAATTCTCTGGATGGGCGCGTTCGCCCTGCTGTGCTTCTTCGTGCTCTTCCATAACCTCGGAGGAGCGGCGCTATTTGAACCCGACGAAGGGCGGAACGCAGAGGTCGCGCGCGAGATTCCGCTGCTCGAAGACTGGGTAACGCCCCATTATGATTTCATCCCTTACCTGGATAAGCCCATGTTTTTCTATTGGCTGGTCGCCTTCGCCTATAAGCTCTTTGGGGTGTCGGAATGGTCGGCCCGTCTGCCTTCCGCCCTCGCGGCGCTCGGCTGCGTCCTGCTGATTTATAATCTGTCCGGAACCTCTCTGGGAGTCTGGCAAAAATTGTGGAGCAGTTTGGTTTTGTTGACCAGTCCGGCGTTCTTCGCGTTTTCGCGGGCCACCATCTTTGACATGACCTTGACTTTTTTTATCACGCTGGCGCTTTGGGGCTTCTATCGAGGTAAAAATGCGGATGGAAAACCGAAACGGGGTTATTTCCTCGTAATGTACGGGGCGATGGGATGCGCGACGCTGGTGAAAGGCCCGATCGGTTTTATTCTTCCGGGAATGGTGATCGCTCTTTATCTGCTTCTGACCCGACAGTGGTCTGTCCTGCGAAAAATAGACCTGGCGCTCGGCCTCGGAGTTTTTCTGCTGATCGTCACGCCCTGGTATTTGTCGGTCGAGCTGCGGAACCCGGGATACCTCCGATACTTTTTGCTCGAAGAAAATCTCCTCCGCTACCTGACACCGCATTTCAACCGTGGGCAGCCCTGGTACTATTACGCTGAAGTTCTGGCCGTCGGGTTTTTCCCTTGGACGGCGCTCATCTTTGCTCCGTTCAAGGGAATAGCCACGGCGCTGAGAGACGAGAGGAAGCTCTTTCTGCTCTTGTGGGCAGTCCTACCTTTGCTCTTCTTTAGCCTCTCGGCTGCAAAACAGCCGGGCTATATTCTTCCGATCTTCCCGCCGCTGGCTATTCTGATGGGCGAGGCGATCACGCGGATGCTTGCTGCCTCCGCCACGAAGGCGCGATGGCCGCTATCGATTCCATGGCTGATTTTGCTCGCGGTCTTTTCCTATTTCACCCTTGCGCTATTCGTGCCCGAGTTGCTCCCGGCTGATCTCCAAGGGCGTTCTCCGGAAGTCTTGCCTTTAATCCGCCAAATTTCCGGGCCGTTCATCCCTCTTCTCCTTGCCCTGCTTATTCTTAGCGCCGGCGCGAGCCTGTGGGCGCAACCCGGGATTTACTACCTCGTCTCCTGCGCATTTTTTCTGACGTTCCATCTCTTCGGCCTCGGAGTGCTCGGCCACATCTCTCAGACGCGCTCTTCGCAGCAACTGGCACAGAAGACGCTCCCGCTGATCCGCCCAGGCGATCAAATGGTCATCTACGACGATTATCGCTCCAGTCTTCCCTTCTACTTGGGCGTGGAGTATCCGATATGGGTCGTACTGCCGGAGCAGAAAAGCGCTGTCATGGGAAGCTTCTACATGGCGGAGAAAAAACCCCGACCGTCTCGAGGGGCCGGAGAGGCCGTGTTGAGTTTCGATGAATTTTTTGCAGTATGGAACCGTTCGCCGTCGAGACTCCTTGTCTTTGTAGAAGAAAAAAGACTTACTCGTTTTCTCCTAGAAGTGCGCGTGTTGCCGAAAAGACTCTTGACTGTAGGCAACGTCGTGCTGATTACGAATCAATAAGAGTCCGGAGGTAACGCCATGTCGCAAGTCGTCGTCGTTACAGGAGGCGCTGGAGGCATCGGCGCGCCGATCTGCCGCGCGCTGGCGCAGGATGGAATGAAGGTCGTCGTCGCCGACTTCGCCGAAGACGCGGGAAAATCGCTCGCGGAAGAAATTGTCCGAGCAGGCGGCGAGGCGATATTTCAAAAAGTGGACGTGGGAGACAAGACAAGTGTCGGTAAGATGGTCGAGAAAACCCTCGAGCGTTTTTCCCGGATCGATTTTCTAATTAACGGCGCGGGGGTGATCTCGCGCGCCCCGGTCCAGGAGATGGCGGAAGAAGACTGGGACCGTGTGCTGCGCATCAACTTGAAAGGCACCTTTCTCTGCTCGCAGGCGGTCGCGCGCCCCATGACGGAGCAGCGCTCCGGACGAATCCTCTGCCTGGCGTCGGGCCGCGGCGTCGCCGGGCAGCCGGGCGCGGCGCATTACGCCGCCTCGAAGGCCGGCGTGATCGCATTCGTCAAATCGCTCGCCGCGGAGCTTGCGCCCGACAACGTCCTCGTCAACGCGATCGCTCCCGGCGCGACGGATACGGCGATGTCGCGCTCGGGATCGACGGAAGAAGAATGGAAAAAGCGCGAGGCGGTCCCGCCGCTGCTGGGCGGACTCACGACGAAAGAAGAGATCGTCGGGTTGGTCCGCTACCTGATCTCCGAGCCGGCCAAGCACATCACCGGCCAGACGTTTTTCCTTCGAACGCCGAGATAGGGAGCTACACAGCCGGTACGAGCTTAGCGTGAGTGGAATGATGGCCGTGGAAGAAAGATGGCATCGGATCGCCGCAGTCGGCCGGGAGCGCTGGAATCGTCACCATCAATCCCTTCTCTGTCTCTTAGTCGTCTTCCTGTGTGTGATCGCAGCGCTGCGACTGGCCAAGGCATTCCCGGTGCTGCTCTGGGGCCCGGCTCTCGGCGACGCTGTCGATCTCAGGCAACGTCATCTGGAAGTCCACAGGTGGTTTGCCTCGATGCCCGTGTACAGCGAATTCCACTTCGCAGTCTATCCGCCGGCCACTTACCTGATTCTCTGGCCGGTTCTAGGCTGGTTAGAGATAACAACCGCTCGCTGGCTTTGGGCAGCCACCGAAGCACTGGCGCTTGGATGGCTTGCCTACCTAGTCGTGAGGAAGAGCGAGGCGAACACGGCCGTGGAGCGCACCTTTGTGGCCCTCCTACCCCTTTCGATGTACGCGACGGCCGCTACTATAAGAAACGGGCAGCTCATCGTGCATCTCTTGCCGCTGTTGTTAGCCGGCTTGCTGCTGCTTCAGCACGGAAAGCCCGGCTGGGGCCGCGACCTGCTCTCTGCCTCCCTGGTGTTGTTGGCGCTCGTAAAGCCCACAGTCTCGGCTCCTTTTCTGTGGATGGCACTTTTCCTCCCCGGCCGGCTGCGGCCGGCCGCACTGGTTGCGTTTGGCTATGCGGTGCTCACTCTTTTTGCCGTGTCGTTTCAAGAGTTGGGGACCGTAGCGCTTTTCCAGCAATGGCTGGCACGCGGGTCGGCGCTTGCCGTAAGGGAAGGCACCGCGAACCTCCACACCCTGCTCGCCGCTGTTGGCCTGGAGAAATGGATCCTCCCGGCTTCGCTGCTTGTATTCCTTGCTTTAGGCCTGTGGACCTACCGCCACCGGCGTGTGGACTTCTGGCTCCTTCTATCCGTGTCCGCCATCATCGCCCGTTTCTGGACATACCACTATCCGTATGATGACTTGCTGCTTCTGCTTCCTGAGATCGCGCTGTTTCGCCTGGTGAAAAGGGGGCCGTCCAGTGAGGGCAGCGACGTGGCCGCCGCGGCGCTGCTCGCGATTACCGTTATCGGCATGCTGGTTCCTCTCCGGCTGCTGATCCGGTCTTCGTCTTTGGCTGTTTTTTTGACCGGCGGGAATGCAGCCATATGGGTTGCGGTGCTGGTTTTCCTGATGAGACAAGCCGGAGCGACACGGGAGCGGCCCAGCACCGGCCAAAAAGTTTCTGCCGGAACGCCTGGCTAGAAAAGTCGCGACCTATTTCACAAACCGGTCCGGCGAGAATTCGCTCGTCGCCGTCGGATCTAGGATCAGCTTCGCGGCCAACGCGCCCACGGCCGAGCTGGTCGTCACGCCGTGTCCGCCGAGACCCGCAACCCAAAAGAAGCCGCTCACTTTGGGGTCCCAGCCGATCACAAAGCGGCCGTCCGAAGAGAGCGTTCTGAGGCCGGCCCAGTGGTTCTTGATCGCCACGTCGGAGAACGCCGGAAAATATTTCCGGATTTTCTCAAAGAGTAATTCGGTCGCCGATTCGTCCGTGGGCGCATCGCACGGCGCCATCTCCTCTGAATCGCACGGGCAGAGAAGCAACCCGCCCGATTCCGGGCGAAAGTAAAATTCGTGCGTGGTGTCCCAGACGAACGGCCACTTCCGGTCCGCCCAGGGGAGCGGCGCAGTGACGAAGAGATGGCGCCGACACGGACGGAGCGGCGCTTCCACGGCGCCCGCCATTTTTGCGACCGTCGAAGCCCACGGGCCGGCGGCGTCGATCAGCGTGCCGGTTTGGATGGTTTCATCCGCCGTCACGACGGCGGTCACCCGGCCCGAGCGAGTCTCGATCTTCTTGACGGCGGAGCGGTAGCGAACGCGCGCGCCCAAAGCTTGCGCCGCTTTGAGATAGCCGCTGAGCAGCGCATGAATGTCCACCACTCCGTCCGACGGGCACCAGACCGCGCCCTCGAAGTCCGCGCCCTCGAGAATCGGTACAAGCTCGCACGCGCGCGCGCGCGTCCAGCATTCGGCGGTCATTCCCGTTCGTCGCGCGCTCTCGGCGTCGCGAGCGAGCTTCTTCCATCCTTCGCCGCTGCCCAAAAGCAGCGAACCGTTCCGCTCGAAGCTTACCGGTACCGGCCAATCGGGAGGTAGAGAGCGCAAGAAAGCGGCGCCCTCTTCGGCAAGCGCGGCGATCGCCGGGTCGGGCACGACCTGGCGCACCATCGCCGCATTGCGACCCGAAGAATGGACGCCGGGGACTGGTTCCTGCTCGAGGATAAGAATTTCCCGCGCGCCGCGCCGCGCTAAATGATACGCGGTGGCGGCGCCGGCGAAACCTGCGCCGACGATGACGTACGGGGAAGATCTCATAGCGCTACTCCGGCGGGAATATTTTTTTCCCGCTCCCCTCTTCCTCCAGGATGATCGCCTTGGTAGGACAAATCTTCGCGGCGAGCAAAATCTTTTGATTGCCGTCTCCCCGGGCATCTGCCACAGTGGCGATGAACTTCTCGTCGAGCTTGAAAACTTTTGGCACCGCCTCGACGCATTTGCCGTAACCCTCGCACTTCGCGCGATCCACGGTGATCTTCATATCCGCCTCCTTCGGCTTGTTGATTTCTTTTTAAC
>JBGQBP010000083.1:0-13846 GCA_041494945.1 Binatia bacterium
CGGTCGCAATAATGTCGAATTCCGGCAATCCCAACTGCATAGCCTATTTCTCCAACGGCGCGCGGCCCGCTAACAGGCCGCTGAAAAAGGCTCATCTGCTTCGTTGCGCTCGGCCCGCTTCGCGTCAACGTACTAGGAAAGTACGCCTCCGCTCGCGGACCTTCGCGCGCCTTGTATCTGAGACCTTTTTGACCGGCCTGAACACAGAGTTTTTCAGCAATCTGCTACAGCCTTCGCTCCCGCAGCACGCGCCGATCTATTTTTCCCTGCCCGGTTTTCGGCAGTTCGTCGAGGAAATCAAAGGACCTCGGAATCTTGTGCGGGGCCAATCGCTCCCTTAAGAATCGTTTCAGCTCATCCTGCATGTCGGCGGTGCCCTCAGCGCCGTCTCTCAGCGCGACGAAGGCCTGGATTTTCGTCAGGCCGTCCCTGTCCTTTATCCCCAACGCCGCGCACTCCCTGACGCGGGGACACTCCTGGAGAGTGCGTTCGACTTCCAGCGGCGACACCCAGACTCCGCTTACCTTTACCATTTCGTCGGCGCGCCCGACGTGCCAGAAATAGTCCATCTCATCCTGGATGAAAATGTCTCCGGTATCGATCCATTCGTCGCCCAAAAAAGTCGCTTTCGATTTTTCATGCTCGCGCACGTAATACTGGGCGGCCGCGTCGCTCCGCGTCAGCAAAAGACCGGGTTGTCCTCTGGGAACCTCCAATCCCTCATCATCGACGAGCTTGATCTCCGCCAGCGGCGTGACCGTCCCTGAACTCCCGGGCCTGACCTTGCCCGGCCGATTGCAGAGGTAGCCCATGCCCGATTCGGCGGAGCCGAAACGATCGAGCACCTCCGTTCCGAAGTTGCTTACCCATTCGTCGTAGAGCTGCGGCGAAAGCACTTCGCCCGAAGAAAGACAGCGACGAAGGCAGCTCAGGTCGGAGCGCTCATGTTTCGGCGTTTGGATCATCGCCCTCATCATGGTGGGAACGTTCAGCATCGCCGTAGGCCGAAACTTCCGGATGAACTGAAATATCAGCGCCGCGGTCGGCCTTTCCCCGAACAGGATAACTGCGGCGCCGCTTCGGAGCGCAAACAGCAATCCGTTGTCACGGGCGTAGTGAAAGAAGAGTTTCGGGACGAGAAGGACGATATCGTCCGTGTTGTAGCCGAGAATACGGTTGAAGGACTGGTAGGAAAGAACGGAATCGCGATGCATGTGCGGGACGCCTTTGGGCTTGCCGGTGGTTCCGCCCGTGAAGTTCCAGAACGCGAGGTCGTCCCTGTGCGTCGGTTCGATCTCGAGCCGATCATCGGCGGATTCGATCATCTCGCCCAGGCTGAATTCTCCCGGCTTGAGGTCGCGGGTGCTCTCGCCCGCAACGAGAAAGGCTTTGGGATATCTGGCGCTCTTCGCGCCCTCCCTTACCCTTTCCAGTGTCGTCTTGTCTACAACCACGACCTTGGGCTTTACGAGATTCAGCAGATACGCATAGTCGTGCGGCTTCAGATAGGTGTAGGCGTGGGTGCCGACGGCGCCCACTTTCATCGCGGCGAGCCATGCGGCGACCCATTCGGGAGAATCTTCGAGAATCAGCAAAACCCGGTTCTCGGGCTCAACCCCGAGTCCCTTGAACACATTTCCGACGCGGTTGGTCAAACGCCATAAGTCGAGAAAACTATAGCTCCTGTCCTGGTAGTAAAGCGCGGTTTTATCGCCCCTGCCGGCCTCTAGATTCACGTCCAGATAATAGCTGCCGAGGTTGAGTCTCTCAGGCACTGAAAATTCGACCTGTTCGCCTTTGACCATTTTAAGAAATCATCCTCAACGCGTCATAGAGCCATTTGAATGCCTCTTAGCGCAATCTGAAACCGATGTCTATCTAACAACCGGAGTAGGCTCCAGTTGGGTTATGGGAGCTGGCTGTATCGAAGATCGAAAGCGCCTTGCTGCTCGATGCGGTTAAAAACGCTCAGCGAACCGGCGTGAGATAAGAGAAATCAAAGACTTGCTCGACCGCAATATCTCTGGTAACGCCCTCGGCCAAGCGCGTGGCGCGGATGGTTTCTGCCGCCAGGACCGGATCTATCCTACCGTCCGGAGACTCGGCCCGTCCGTGAAGATCGTAGATCTTCGAAAGCAAGTCTTCATCTTCGATCCGCAGAAAACGCTTCAGGATAGGGATGACCGCCGGCTTCTGTTCTCTGGCGAAGGCCCGCGCTCGGCTTAAAGCCCGCGTCATTCTTCGAATCTGGTCCGGCTTGCGGTCCAGCTTCTCGCGCGCGGCGACCAGCCCCGTGCTGGGAATCCGTATGAAGGCGCCGGCGAAGCCCAGGCTTTTCAATCCCTCCCGGTAGGCAAGAAAGTTGTACGGGGGATTGAGCAACCCGGCCGCGATATGGCCGCTCTTTATGGCCGCCAGCATGGCGCCCTGGCCCACTATCGTGAGCAGCGACGCTTGCGCGGGATCCACGCCGGACTGCTGCAGCATGCTGCGCACGGTTACATCATGAAGACCGCCTCGCGAGGAGATGCCGATGACCTTCCCCTTAAGCTCCGCGATGGAATTGATCGCCGGGGTCGCCACCAGATCGAGAATCGGGCGATCGACAAACAGCATCAGGACCCGTACGTCGATGCCGCGCACCGCAGCGACCACTGCCGAGCCGACGGTTGTGGCGTAATCGAGATCTCCGCTGAGCAGCACCTTGATGGTCAGGGCTGCCGGCATGAGCACGAGGTCGACGCTAAGACCTTCCTGTCGGAAAAAGCCGCGCTCTCGCGCAACCGCCAACGGCATCATTGTCACGGTCAGCGATGGGATCCCTACCGTCACATTTTCGGCGGAGGCCCTCACGGCAGCCAGGGAGAATATAAGAACGCCAAGGCCCAGGGCTGCCGACCTCAATCGTTGCGGACCGCCTTTTCTCTTTGCTTTCACGCGCAAACGTTCTAAGCGCATCGTTTGTAAGTACAGTATACGCGACTTGAGATGAGGCTGGAAAGTCTCCTGCACCGGAGATTCTCTCCCGGGGCTCGGATGCGGTCTGCTCGTGGCTGTGTTGCGTTTCAGCGAGGTTCGGCGTCCGCAATGGAGAAAAAACTTAAAACCGCCCCTCTCGCTCTAACTTTTTTACAAAGCTGTCGTCTATCAGATCCTCGGCTTTAAGGCGGCGAATCTTTTCGTTGACCGATCCGAGGAGCCGCACGGCATTGCGAACCCCTTCGACGTTGGGAGAGATCCGGCGATCGTACATGGTTACCATTCTGCCGTAGCCATCCGCCGCGTCCTCGACCCGAGACAGACGGAGCCCTTTGGCCAGACTCTTCATGGCCCGTGCCTGGTTGGCAGGCTCCTGAATGAATTTGATCGCGTCGATCAACGCTCTCAGCAGTTTCTCCGTAGTATCGGGAGCGGCGTTGAGGTAGCTACGCCTGGCCATGATCCCCGTGCCTTGGTATGGAATGTCGAGCTTGGCGCAATCGGCGAGGATGCGAAATCCCTGCCGCTCGAGAATCGAGGCAAAGGTATAGCTCAAGTAGGAGCCGTCGATGACCCGATTGGCGAGCGCCTGAGCGAGCACAGCCTCATCTCCGATGATCCTGAAGTTGATATTGTCCCGCTTCGGATCGAGCCCCCAGTGATCGAACACCAGCATGGTAAACATCCAGATTCCCCCGCCCATGCTCTGGACGCCGATGTTTTTGCCCTTTAAATCCTCCGGAGTTTTAATCGCGGGGTTTACGACGAAGGCGCCCGTGAGTTTGTTGATCAAGCCCGCGACAAAAACCACATCGAGCCCTCCGGCGGCGGCGCCGAGGATCGTACCGGTCGCTGACCCGTTATAAAACTGTGACTCCCCCGCGGAGAGAGCGGAGAGGCCGACCGGACCGCTGCGCACGTGAACAAGTTTTACATCTAAACCGTATTTCCGAAAAAAACCTTGATCCTCGGCGACAAAGAGCGCCCCCTCTCGCTCGCTGAAGCTCCCGAATGTGAGGACCGCGCTGCCGGAGGGCGGCGCTGCATGCAAAACCGGAGCGAGGAATAGACATAGGAAGAAAGCGACCACCGCACGAAACATCCGCTTTTCCATCCGGCCGGCCCTCCTATTTATAGATTCTCACCTCGACGCAGTGATCCAAGGCGGTGGAGATCTTGTCGATGTGCTCCAGATCGGTCGGCAGAAGGGAATTGAAATTTAACCCCTTTCCCCGAGCGATCGGCATCCCCGGCGCCCAGTGGCCGAAGTGGCCGCCGATCCCTACCACTTGAGGATGTATGCACTGAGTCAACTTTGCCTTTGCTCTGACCTTGCGGACGGGAGATTCGAGCCACACTTCATCGCCGTCGGCGATCCCTTTCCGTTTGGCCACATCTTCATTGACCAGGATGCTATAGGCATCGGTCTGCTCGCAAATCTCGTTGATCCAGGGGTTATCGTTGCCGAATGCGCCGTAGACGTAGGGAAACTTATAATGGACCGCGATGAGATCGTAATCCCCTTTCTGGACGGCATTGTAGGATGGACAGGGCATCCACTCCGAGAGCGGCGTATAATCCGAAAAGTCCCAGTCCAGTCCCATCTGGCTGATAACCTCCTTAAGCTCTTCTCCCCGCTGGAGAAAATGCTCCAGGTAGATCGGCAGCCGCGCCTTAAGAAACGGGCCGATGTAAACTTCGTCCACATCCTTGGGAAACCGGATCACGCCGTGCTCTTGGAACCAACTCAGGCCATGGTCCTCGCCGAACCAGCCTTGAGCCGTTCGATCGACCACCTCGTCTGCGCGATAGCTGTGGCCCGGCTCCAAAGCATAAGGCTCCTTGAGACGGAAGGTATGATTGAGCAGCCGGTACCAGTCGTCGCGGATGCCGACCCGTTCGGCCAACTCCATGAGAACCTCTTGCGGATGCCTCAGTCCCGGCGCGAGCGCGACTACCGGTTGCCTGATCTGCCAGAACCAATCGTCCTGGCCGCAGGGACCGAGTTGACGCGACGAGGTTCCGGCGTTGAAGTCGAACCGCTCCAGGTAGCTCGGGAACGGCAGAACAATGTCGTCGAAGAGATTGGTCTCGTTGATCTCGACGGCAAAGCCGGCGATGAAAGGTATCGACCGATAGAAACGCTCCACCACGTTGAGATCGCCGAAGGAGCCCAACACCGAGTTGGTGGGCGTGTGGAGCATGACTTGCAAGCCGTAGTTTAATCCGTAGCGCTCATGATCTTCGGCGGTAATCGGCAGCAGCGTGTGGTAGTGAGGCGCCAGCGGAAACAGCTCCGCCAGGTCGTTTCGCACCGGTTTGGTCGGGGTGCGGCCGGGAAAGGCTTTCGGGTGAGGCAGGGGCAGAATGTTTCCGCCCTTCTCCAGCATCCCATCGGTCCCTCCTTCAGGGAACCACTGAAAAGGCTTCTTGCCGGCCGCGCCGGTGCTGAGAATGCCTCCCGGCACGCTGACGGCGCCCATGACGATGTTGAGGAGCTTGAGTGGCCAGGACTGGTGAAAGCCGTGCTTGTGGCCCTGCGGCCCTTTGGCCCAATCGACGCAGGCCGGCCGATAGGGAAGCTTGACTCCGCCGATCACCGTGGTCGAGCCGATACATGCGGCTTCGCCGAATTCCTTGGCGAGCTGCCTCAAGGTCGCCGCCGGGATGGTTGTGATCTCCTCGGTTTTCTCCGGCGGATACTTCGCCACATGCTCCTTGAGGAGTTCGAAGGCGGGCCGCCCCGGCTCGCCGCCGCCGGTGATGGCCGGATCGCTGAGCGTCGGATCGTCGTAAACCTTGGTCTTCTGATCCGCGGCGTCCAGAATCAAAGGCTTTCCGCTGCCCGGGTCGCGCGCATACAATCCTTTGGGCCCTACCAGGTAGGGCGCGTTGGTTTTGTGCTTCAAAAACTCAGCGTCGTAGATGCCGAGTTCGTTCAACAGGACATGGAGCATGCTGAGAGCGAACGCCGTGTCCGTGCCGGGCCGGATGGGGACCCACTGGTCGGCTTTGCTGCCGGCAAATCCGCCGATCGGATCCACCACCACCAATTTCATGCCCCGGGCGCGGGCATCCGCCATGTCGCGGATAATGTGGTTGAAGGAGGCGCGCGCCGCAATCGCGAACTGCGTGCCCACCAAGATGCAAAGGTTGCAGTAATGCAGGTCGGGCTGCTGATGAAATCCGCCGGCGGCAAAAAATTCGACCGGGTGAATCACCTTGCCGCAAGTGGGTGAGCCGTTGCTGGAATAGTGGGGGGTGCCGAAGGCGCTGGCGAACGCGTGCAGCCAGAGATGGCTGTCGCCGGTGATCTCCCAGCCCTGGATGTAAAGCTGCTTCGGATTATCCTGAATCGCCTTGAGCTTGGATGCGATGGTATCGAGCGCTTCGTCCCAGGAGATTTCCTTCCAGTCCGGATCGACGTACAGCCCTTTTTGCGGGTTGGTCCGTTTCAGCGGGGTTTTGATCCGGTGCGGGTTGTAGAGATTCATGAGGCCCGCATGGCCCTTGGCGCAGATGTTCCCCCGGTTCTGCGGATTGTTCGGGTCGCCCTGGATGCTTACCGCTACGCCGTTCTCCACCTTGACCTGAATGCCGCAGCCGACGTAACACATCCCGCAGCTGGTCAGGATCGTCTCTGTCCCCATAATCATCCTCCTTCAAACATAGGCAGCATGATAAGCTCCACGCAGTCATCCTGCGCGCCCAATTCAGCCGTCAATCCGCCTATATCTTGGACATTATTTCCGTTGACGAAAATCAGAATATGATGATGGAGCTCGCCCGATCCGGTAAAGAGCCACTTGGCGAAGGGGTCGCCGAATCTCTCGGCGAGGGAGCGTAAGAGATCGCCCACGCTGGTCCCTTGAGGCAGGGACAACTTGAGATCGGCCGACTCGACCACGGCCCTCAGATCCCCCATAAATCTGATCCGAACGTCGATGGTCTGCCCGCGCATAGACTTTTCGACAGCCAGGTTCGTCATGCTCGATCAGGTCAGTGGGAACGGAACGTAGACCCCGGCCTTCAACACGCAGTAGCGAAAGAGCAGGCTGCCGACCAAGATGCAAAGACCGGCAAGCGCGATCGCCGACGGCATCCACAGAACGACCGACAATGGAACGATCATTCCGAGCAGGATCACGCCTAGGTTGAATGCCAGGCCCAAGGAGCCCTGATTCAAGCGTCTGACAGCTTCCCTGGCGGCCAGACCCACGGTCTTCGCATTAGCCAGGTACATCGCCCCGAGAGCCAGGTTGACAACGATAAGGATCGCTCCCCAATAGCGTATCGGCTCGAGATGAGCGTCGGCCAATCCCAACGGGGCAATCAGAAATAAAAGCCCGCTGGCGGCCATCAGCGAGTGAAAGGCAAAGAGCACCGGCAAAAGCGGGCTGTTCCAAAACGGAATAGAAGGCGAGGCGGCAAGCACGAAGCCGGGATAGAGGGTAACGAAGAGAGCGGAGATCCCGGCAATCGCGCCGATGGTTCTCCTGGCCGTATCGCCGGCCGGGACCAGCCAGGAGAGGGAGCCAAAAGCGGGCGCGTTGTAAAGCGCGCCGAAAACGATAAACAGCGTCACGAACATAACGCCGCGGCTGATCCAGGAAGAAAAGGGCTTGCAGAGCGCGCGCCAGGCCCTGAGCGGGCGCCCCAACTCCACTATCAATACCATCGCTCCGAGAACCACCAAACCCACGGAGAGGAGAGCAACGGACGGGGGAAGGTTGAAAATAAGGCAGAGCAGGAAAAGGCCACCCCCCATTCCGGCAAAAAACAAATCCAATGCCAACAGCCAACCCCACTCCTCCTGCGCGGTTAAATCCGTGTTGAACTCATGCGCCATATCGGCCTCCTAAAAGTTAGGTGAGATAATAAAGCGACGGATCGGTGCCCAGCTCGGCGCGCGGCTGAAAATGATGTCTCCCTCTGATGAGCTTGGCGATCTCGCTTTCCACATCATTCAGATCGCCGAACATAAGAGCGCTCGTCGGACAGGTCTGAACGCAAGCCGGCTGATTTCCGGTTTCGAGGCGGTGCTCACAGAAAGTGCACTTTTGCACCGTTCGTGCCTGCCACTTTTGATACCTCTCGGTTTCGTATGGAGTGAGCTCGTCCCCGTAATATCCTTTGGTATCTTCCGCGATAAAGCGGACCTGGTAGGGGCAGGCTACAACGCAGGCGCGGCACCCGATGCACTTATCTTGATTGATCAATACGAGGTTATCGCGCTCGCGCTTGTAGCTGGCGCCGGTGGGGCACACCGGAACGCAAGGCGGTTCGGCGCAGTGGTTGCACCTGACGGGCAAGAATACTTTGCGCGCTAGTGGGTAGGTTCCTTCTTCTTTCTCCAGCACCCTCATCCAGAAGATCTTCCGCGGGGTGCCGTTCTCCGCCTTGCATGCCAGGGTGCAACTCTGGCAGCCGACGCAACGCTTGAGATCAACCGTCATGCCCCATCTAGGAGGCTTCCCGTTTTTACTTGCCGGGAGTTTTTCGCTCGTTGCCATCCCTCCCTCCTCGTTAAGCCTATTGATCTAGCCATTACTAGGCAAGATACATGCCACCGCCCATAGGGAGGTGACATGAGTAATATCTGCCAAAAAGTGGATTGAGGAGAGGCACGGGCCGAGGGAATAGCGGCTTCGAATCCCTATATGTGGAAAAAATAGTTTAGAAATTCCTAATAGTTGGAAGGGCGTCTCTCTTTGATTTTTACGAAGCTTGCCGCAGGCGATGCCGTAACTTCCCCCCGTTAAAGTCCTTCCTTTTCGACCTTGCGCGCAATTCGGTCATCCATAAGATCCTCCACCTTTAACGCCCCAATTTTTGGATTTACTTTGCCTAGAACGCGCAGCGCATTCTGTAGCCCCTCCCTGGTGGGAGTGATAGGTCGCTCATAGAGAATCTTCATTCTCTCATACAACTCCTCAGCCCCTTCCATTTGAGGCAGCCGCAGCCATTTAGTTAAACTCCGCATCACCGCCTGCTTGTTTGCCGGATCCTGAATAAAACCAATCGTCTTAATCAGACTTCTCAAGGTCTGCTCAGCCAGCTGGGGAGAGCTTTCCACGATGCTCCTTCGAGCCAGCAGGCCCATGTGTTGGTAGGGAATATTGAGCTTGGGGAGATCGGCCAAGACGAAGGATCCCTGGCGTTGCGCCAACCGGCTGAACGTATAACCCAATAACGCGCCATCGACGATGCCGGTCATCATAGCCTGCGCAATGACAGACTGATCTCCTATCACCCGGAATTGGATCTTGTCCCGCTCGGGGTTGAGCTTCCAATGGTCAAGAGCCATCATCGTAAACATCCAGATCCCGCCTCCGATGCTCTGTACGCCGAGGGTCTTGCCTCTAAGGTCTGCCGGGCTCTTGATTTTTGGCGAAACGACGAAGTAGCCGTCGAGCTTATTTATAAGACCGGCCACGAATACCACGTCCAGCCCTCCGGCCATCGCCCCGATCGTGGCGCCGGAAGCGGGAGCAGAATAGAAGTGGGCATCGCCTGAGGCCAGAGCCGAAACGGCGATCGGCCCGCTGCGCACCTGAACGACCTCGGCATCCAATCCACGCTCTTCAAAAAAGCGCTGATCCTTGGCGACAAAGACAAGTCCTGTCCGCTCACTGAAATCGGCGAACGCGATGATGACCTTCTTGTTGAGGCTAGCCGCTGCGGCGGAAGGAGGCGCAAAAAGGGAGAGAAGAAAAACCAGACATGGCCCCAATACGAGACTGGAAATCCGCGCCATGGGTGAAGCGTATTAGATTACCTGCGAAGCCGTCAAGAAGAATTTAGTATTGTGTCCCCGGAATCCGGAATCACGGCATCCTCCCGCAATCGGCGCATGTTGCTTTGTACGTCGCAGTTATGCCACAAGATTATCATGATGGATTTAAAATAGGGGAGTGAGTTATGCTTGCTAGGGCGACGAGCGTATTCTTCATCGTTCTTTTCTTGACGGCGGGCGCGGGGCACGCGGCGACGGCGAACCCGCCCACACCCGTGCGGCTGGGCTACTCGGCTTTGACGTTCACTATCCTGCCGATTCTTTTCGGCGCCGAGACCGGCGTGTTCCAGCAGGCCGGAATCGATCTCAAGCTCCAGCAGATCCGGGGCGATCTCGCGATTCCCGCCCTGCTCAACAACGAGATGGACTACGCCATCGGCGTCTTGCCGACAATATGGGCGGCGGCGGAAGGACTGCCGATCCGCCAGATAGCGGGAGGGCAGATCAAGCCGGCGTTTTCCCTGATCGCGCAGCCCGAGGTG
Organism: Binatia bacterium; assembly: GCA_041494945.1. GTDB lineage: Bacteria > Desulfobacterota > Binatia > UBA9968 > UBA9968 > JAJPJQ01. The sequence continues at coordinate 10,258 of JBGQBP010000083.1, forward strand.
AATTCCTACGCCGACCTCAGGGGAAAACTCGTCGGTATCTCGCGCCTGCGCTCGCTGGCGAGCAATCTCCTGCTCGTTATTCTAAAAAAGCACGGCCTATCGGCGTCCGACGTCAAGCTGATTTCGCTTCAAACCACCAACAACGTTTACCTGACGCTCGACACCAAGCAGATCACCGCGGGGATGCTGTCGGTGCCGCTGGACATCAAAGCCAGGCTCGCCGGCTACAAGATGCTAGCCAGCGCGGCGGACTACACGACCGCTTATCAGGGCGGCATCGCCACGACCGTCAAGAAAATCGCCGATATGCCCGACGTGACGGAAAAATTCCTGACCGGATACGTGCAGAGCCTGAGGGGCCTCAAGGCCAATAGAGAGGCCGCCGTGGACCTCATCGTAAAGCACTTCAAAATCGACAGGCCGCTGGCGGCGGCATCTTACGAGCAGATCGCGCCGCTGTTTCAAGACACGCCGATCATTCCGCTCGACGTCATCGAAACGGAGCTCCGGACGTGGACCGAAATGACCGGAAAAAAATCCACGATCTCGGCGGAGCAGACGATGGATATGGCGCCGCTACAGAGGGTGCTCAAGCGCCTGCCGCCGAAATAAATCGACGCCGATTACCTTTGGAATTTATTTAGAGGAGGGACCCCATGCCGGAAGAAAAACAGCGCGGCGTAGAGATGCAGTACAGCATGAAAAACGCGCGGACGATCGTCGGCGCGCTGAAGGCCGCGGGAATCGATTTCGTCGCTACGCTGCCGGACTCGTTCAATACGCAAGTCCACAAACTGATCCGCGAGGACCCGGATTTTACCTGGGTCGTTGCGACGCGGGAAGACGAGGCGATGGCGATCGCCGGGGGGGCCTTTCTCGGCGGCAAAAAACCGTGCGTCATCATGGAGGCCTCCGGCTACGGCAACTGCGCCGGCTACCTGGCCCGCATAGCCATCGTGCACCACATCCCGCTTTTGATCCTGTCGTCGCACGTGCCGGCGCTCGGCGAAATGTACTACCACCACTCCGAAACACGCTACCTGGCGGAACCGATCTTGAAGGGCTGCGGCATTCCGTATTGCACCCTGATGCACATCGAGGACGCCGACACGATCATCCGCGAGGCGCAATTGACCGTTGAAGGCCAGAAGGTACCCGTGGCGATCATGATTCCGCGGCACATCTATTTCGAGGGAAGGTGACAATGAAACGCTCCGAAGCCGTCAACATATTCGCGAAAAAAAGATCCGACGAGATCGTTCTTACCAACATCGCGCTGGTGTCGCGGCAGGTGTACGCGACCTGCCACAACGATTTGACCCTGTACCGCATCCAGATGGGTTATCCTCTGCCCATGGGAATCGGGCTGGCGATGGCGCTGCCGCAGCGCAAGGTGATCGTTCTGGACGGCGACGGTTCGCTGCTCATGGGATTGGGGGCGCTGGCGACCGCGGCCAATGAAAACCCGAAAAATCTCGGCCTGATCGTTTTCGACAACCAGTGTTACGACAATCCGGGCGGCCTGCCTTCGGCCACCGCCGGCAAGGCCGATCTCGCCGCCCTGGCCCGCGCCTCGGGGATCGCAAACACCGCGTTATGCAAGAACGTCGAGGAGTTCGACCGCGCTTTGAACCAGGCGCTCAAAGCCGGAGAGCTGTTTTGCATCATCGCGAAAGTCGAGCGCACGGCCCCCGAAGAAGAAAAAATCCCGACGTTGCCCTTCGACCTCACGGAAAATACGTACACGTTCTTGCGTGAGCTCACGAACCAAGGGCTGATCAAAGGCTGGCGCGAAGGTTTCAGCCGTCCGCTGCGGACTACGGCAAAATAAACTCAGGCGGCTGTACTAGAGAATATTTTTTAGCAGGGGCGGTTCGCGAACCGCCCCTAGGTTCCAGAGACATAATACTAATTTTCAGGAAGCCCCTTCGGTCGAGGTCCTCGCTTTCCTAAGCTGAGATGACGTCCCGGCGGCATACGCGCTGCGATCCTTGTCGCTGCTGAAGATGGGGATTGAGCGTACGCCCCTCTGCGTTACATGATGTGGATAACCAGGCACCACGAGTCTGGAAATCCGAGCCATGGGTGAAGCGTATTCAATTACCCGCGAAGCCGTCAAGAAGAATTTAGTATTGTGTTTCCGGAATCAAGGGATGACTGCGAGGCAGTCACTCCGTTTCTTTGACCTTGTTTTTGAGTTGGTCGAGTATTTGTAGGATAAGCTCGTTCTGATTCTCCAGGTGCTGAAGGATGGCTTCGATCTCCCTCTCTGCCTTGACGTTGACTTCGAAATCGCTCTCTGCCCGAGCTTCTGCGTGCCTCCCCTGGAGGTTCTGGCCGACCATGATCAGCGGCATGAGCAGTATCTGAATCAGATTAGAGATGAAAAGCCAGAGCACGAAGGCGGGGTAGGGATCAAATCGCAAGGACGCCGGCCCAAGCGTATTAAACGTCAGCCAGATCGCCGTCCAGGCGAGAATGATAAAGAAAAAACCCATCGTCCCGACTTTTTCCGTAATGAGCACGGCTAGCTTCTCAACCCCGGTGAATTTCTCCCGGTGTTCGATATTGACGTTCCGCAACGGCTTACGGAGCCTTTTGAGAGTCTCTACTGGTAGCGGGGTTTGCTTGTTCACCACGAGTCTGGAAATCCGAGCTATGGGTGAAGCGTATTAGATTACCTGCGAAGCCGTCAAGAAGAATTTAGTATTGTGTCCCCGGAATCCATCGAGCTGTCCAGCGTCATGGACTCCTCCATCAACTGCCTTTTCCTTGGTCCCAAGCCAGCCACCGCACAGGAGTGATAGCGACGGCTGTGCGTCCCTCGAACCAGAGAGCTCCTTCGAGTTCGGACGGTACTCCGCCGATGTAGCGGGTCGCGATCTTCTCAGCGATCGCACGGACGCGAGTATCGTCTTCTAGAAGCTCCGCGCGACCGAAGCACACGACCGAGCGTGGCGCTTGCGACGGATCGTCCAGGCGAGGATCGACATCGACGCAGAGCGTCACGTGGGCGTCCTGCCGCAGGTTCTTGAGGTGGCGTCGGCTATTTCCAAGGCTGAGGTAGAAGCGACCATCCTCCCATAAATACCAAATCGGCGTCACGTGCCACCAGCCGTCACCGCGATTGGTTGCGAGTCGCCCGACGAGCTTTCGGCGAAGAAACGCGTCACGCTCCTCGTCGGTGAGTGCGTTCTCCTTCGTTGCGGTCGTCAAGTTGAGCAGTTGCCGACGTGTGTCCATCGGAGAATCCTCCCAGTTGCGGTGTGGGGCACAAAGTACCGAAGAGTATACGAGGACAAGTAACTCCTTTGGATTGGTACTGCGCCTGATTCCGGGGACATAATACTAATTTTCAGGAAGCCCCTTCAGTCGAGGTCCTCGCTTTCCTAAGCTGAGATGCCGTCCCGTCGGCATACGCGCAACGATCCTTGTCGCTGCTGAAGATGGGGATTGGGCGTACGTCCCTCTGCGTTACATGACGTGGAAAACCAGGCACCACGAGTCTGGAAATCCGAGCTATGGGTGAAGCGTATTAGATTACCTGCGAAGCCGTCAAGAAGAATTTAGTATTGTGTCCCCGGAATCC
>JBGQBP010000084.1:0-13798 GCA_041494945.1 Binatia bacterium
GGAAATTCTCGAATGATTTCAATCCCCCCTCCGTTCGTCCTGAGCTTTGTCGAAGGATGAACGGCATTTTTCAGCAGCCTGCTAATGTCCTAATTGTCTTTCCGGCGAACCTGGACATCGCCTCCAACTCGGGGTAATATCGTTTTAAATTAACTGGGAGAAAGATGGCTCAAAAGTGATCTCGCAGCTCAGGGGAAAACAGAAACGAGGAAAAACATGCGAGGGAAAAACAGGCAGGTTTCATCCGCGCCTAAACCTAGCACCCAACAACAGAGGAGCAAACCAGTGAAAAACGTTGCTACGCTAATCGTCGTCACGCTGTTCGTCATTCTGCTCGGTACAATCACGGCAGAAGCTCAGGTGAGTATAGGGATAGGGATCAACCTCCCGGTGTTCCCACAGCTAGTGATTGTTCCCAACTACCCGGTCTACTACGCGCCGAGCGTGCGCGCCAACTACTTCTTCTACGACGGCCTGTACTGGGTCTTTAACGTGGAGGATGGCTACTGGTATTCGAGCTCTTGGTACAACGGACCGTGGGTTTACGTCGAGCCAGTCTACGTGCCCCAGTTCGTTCTGGTGATCCCGTTCCGCTACTACCAGGTCCGGCCTGCGTACTGGAGCGGGTGGGCGTATGATGCCCCGCCCCGCTGGGGTCAGCACTGGGGCGCTGGATGGGAATCCAGTCGGCGCGGATGGGATCGCTGGGATCGGAGCCACGTCTACGTCGCCGCCCCGCTGCCGCTTTACCAGAAGAAGTACGCAAGAGACAGCTACCCGGCACCCTCGCAGCAGGTGACTATCCACAACGAGCAGTACCACTATCAGTCCCAGGATGTTCATATCCAGCAGCAGCAGACCACGATTCTCCGTCAGCAGTCACAGGGCGGGGCCCAGGCGCGTGGGAAGGCTGAGGGGGTAGCCGCTCAGCCACAGCGTCAGGAGAAGGCGCAGGGTCAGGAGAAGGGGCAGGTTCAGGAGAAGGCGCAGCGTCAGGAGAAGGCGCAGCGTCAAGAGAAGGCACAGGGTCAAGAGAAGGCACAGCGTCCGGAGAAAGCGCAGGGTCAGGAGAAGGCACAACGTCCAGAGAAAGCGCAGGTTCAGGAGAAGGCACAGCGTCAAGAGAAGGCACAGCGTCCAGAGAAAGCGCAGGGTCCGGAGAAGGCGCAGCGTCAAGAGAAGGCGCAGGGTCCAGAGAAAGGAAAGGGTCCAGAGAAAGGGCAGGGTCCGGAGAAGGAGTAGCCGCGGACACCTACGGTCACGTAGTTCCGGATGGAAATCGGCAAGCTGTAGACCGTCTAAACGATGTTGAGGGAGAAATCCGCGAAGATCAGACCTCAAGTGGTAGCGAAACGGTAGCAGAACGGGCAAGCAAGAACGTGGGCGATGCGTGATGGCTTTGAAATACCAGGGTCTCCGGCGCGCCCGGAGGGATTTGAGCCCCCAACCCTCAGGTGATTTTGGCTCAGGGTTGGTTCTGTTTCATCAGTCGCCCTTGACGTTTACGATCTGCTTCAAGGTGTGCTCGACTTTCACCAGCTCCTTTGAATTCTCCATCACTTCATCGATGTCTTTGTAAGCCATCGGAAGCTCGTCGATCAGCTTTGCGGAGTGGCGGCACTCGATGCCCGCCATCGCTTTCTCAAAGTCATCCATCGTGAACCGCCTTCGTGCCTCCGTGCGGGAAAACCTTCGGCCGGCGCCGTGGGGCGCGGAGTGATAGGACATTTTGTTTTCAAGTCCTGACACAATATACGAACGGGTTCCCATCGAACCGGGAATAACCCCCTTCTGCCCTTGCTTCATCTGGATCGCGCCTTTGCGCGTAACCCAAACATTTTCATCAAAATGGTTCTCGCGCTGTGTAAAGTTGTGGTGGCAATTGATTCGCTCAAGCTCGATGTCCCGCTGGTGGCCGTCTTCCTGGTAAAATAGAAAAGAAAGCTCCGTCATAACGCGGTCCATCATTTCCTCGCGGTTTAAGAGCGCAAAGTCCTGCGCCCAAAGAAGGTCGGTAATGTAGTCGTTGAATTCACTTCGGCCTTCAGAAAGATACGCGAGATCCCTGTCCTTCAACTGAACCCGATTCTCTTCCATGATCTTCTGGGCGATTTTGATGTGCTTCATCGCGAGCTTGTTGCCGACGCCGCGCGAGCCGGAGTGAAGGACTACCCAGGCTTGTTCGGATTCGTCTAAAGAGATTTCGATAAAGTGATTCCCGGAGCCTAAAGAGCCGAGGGCTTCGGTCCATCGCCTGTCTACCCCGTCATAATCCTTCCCCGACTTTTTAAGTTGCGCGACCCGCTTTTCCGCGCTGGCTGTAAGCTTCCGGTTGAAGGCTCCCACGCCGAGCGGTATTCGGCGCTCAATGCCCGTCCGGGTCTTTTCCAGATTATCCGGCAGGTCTTTGGCAAAGAATTTGGTTTTAACGGCAATCATTCCACAGCCGATATCTACGCCTACGGCCGCGGGAATAATTGCGCCCTTTGTTGCGATGACAGAGCCTACTGTCGCGCCCTTCCCTAAATGGCAGTCGGGCATGACGGCAATGTGCTTAAAGATAAAAGGCAGCTCCGAGATATTTATGAGCTGCTGCTTTGCGGCCGGCTCGATAGTCTGCGGATCGAGGAACGTAACCACCTTCTCATTGAGCTTGTTCATAGTCTAATTCTACCAAGCCGTTCGACAAACTGCGAAGGGAGATAACGGTAGCAAAAAAACTGCCTTCCAACACCAATCTATGCTATAAGGGCGTATGGAACTTGAAACACTTTTTACGGTCGGGAAAGTCACCGCGGCCTTGGTTTCCATAGGGACTGCTATCAAGTATGTCCCTAAAGGGTATCGCTGGATTCGTTCCTGGAAAGTCATCAAGCGCAAAGATTTTGAAGCGCTACAAAAGATCCTGGTAGAACATCAAAAATGCGAGGCAGAAAAAGAACGTCTGCGTAAGCTTAACAGCCCCATGGCGAGGGAAATACGCGCATACCTTGAAAACCCGCCAGATGTTAAAGTAGATTCGGAATTTAATGTGCTTGAGCCATTTAAGAATCGGTAGTGATTCTTAAAAAAATATCTAGACAAGTTACTTCTTCTCCCCGAGCCCACCTGTAAGTTCCCCTTTCGGCCCATACGTTCCTACCACCCACTGATCCCCCGCTGCGCCAATGACAACGCGAGGTAATTTATTTTTATCCAAAAAGCCTAATTGCGGCTGTCCATTTTTACCCATATTCAACAATACCTGCTCCTTTTCGTCTTTCGAATAGAGCACAAACCGAGGGCCATTATTGGTAAGCGACAATTCCGCGCGAATCTTATCGCCCGGTTCGAACAAGCCTACGGCTGGGCTTCCGTCCGCGCCTACCGTCAAGGTAAGGCGAGGCTCCCCATTTCGATCTGAAAGAATCAGAATCGACTGGCCCTCGCGGGTGAAAAACATTCCCCTCGTCTTTCCTGAAGAATCATGGAGACTGAACTTTTGGGCTTTCACTTCCGTATTAAGGGGAGGTTGTTGCGCCATAGTCCCAAAGGCCACAAGAATCAGAACCAGGACAAATCCAGCCTGTTTAAATCGTCTATTTTGCTTCTCTAATCGTTCGAGACGTTCGATCAAGGATTGTTCCATAATGGGCTCCTTATATTTCAGACAGTCTCTAAAGCCATTGACCGCGAGATCTACCAGAAGAACACGTCGGAGTGCAAACTTAATGATTGGTGGGAATATCCTAACTCTTCAGAATTAACTGAGCACCGCGAAGCTCTTGCATCCGCTGAGGGATTTCTAATTCCGCTTTCTGAATTTCAAAAGAGTTGCAGTCGCAGTTCAAGCTCGCGCTCAATTGAGCAAAGTTTAAATATCTCCCTTTGGCGTTTCTCTCTGTCGAACAGAAGAATAGAGCGCACAAGTTCTGCCACATCTGGCACATCCGAAAAAGCTAAGTAGTTGAAATTATGGCGCGCCCGGAGGGATTTGAACCCCCCAACCCTCAGATCCGAAGTGCACTCCCGGCGCTGAACCGGGAAACACTACAGAGAAGAAACTCACTCGTTCCTCGAACGACACCAACCACCATTTATACTCTTCCCTCTTTTTCCCTGCTGGTTTTTGAACGGTTCGGAAATAATTTGACCACCTAATTCTGCGTGTCAGTCGTAGATGGCAGAGTCGCTGAATCCGACTGGCAGTTAGTAAGTCGAATCAAATCTCCCTCCCACACAACCATCGACGCAATTAAAACTACGAGCACAGCAGGAATGATATTTGCTGGGGTGCTCCAAAACGATTTCTCTGCTAACAGAGCCGCTGCTACTGGAGGAACCATCAATAGCAGAGAGAAGATGATTCGGGATAACTGAGTTCTCGCAAAGACCCCGAAGAGGGTTGCAGGCGCTGGAAAATTCTCCGACGAGCGCGCCTCCCTATAATAAAGCCAAAAGTAGAGGGCCATCAGGACAAGTGCCATCTCGACAAAACTCGTCGCCCGGAGCGCCGTGAGTGATAAGCCTACCGAAGGCAACATCAAACTCGCCTGTTCCTTCAAGAGTAGATCTGCATCGGCTTCCTTCGCAGGTTCATAGTTCACTAATTCGATAATCTGGGGTAATCGGAGGTACTTAAGCATATCACGAGTAGTGCTTGGAGGAGGTACTATCTTTGTCGTGCTTTGGCTCGTCAGTTTGTATCGCAAAAGCATCCAGCGGTAGATCGAGCGGTTATATTGCTGGGAATAAAGGCGGGCAGTGGTAAGCAGTGCGTCGTCGTCAAGTTCTGTGAGCGTGAGGGCAATATCGTGTATGGGCTCAATTGTCCTCTCCATAAAGACGGAGAGATTTTGTGGCGCGGTCGGAGGTATTAAGTTGGCCGATGAACGCGGTACTTTGGATTTTGTTTTCTCTGACGGCTTTGGAGCGGACTCTGTGGGCTTCACCCGAAATTCCGAATTGTTATCTTCGAGGACCTTGTATTCAAGCAATTGAGCAAGGGTCCATTCTTTAGAAGCATTCTCTCCAACGGTGCTGGTTTTTAAAAAGCTCCATACTGGATCTGTATTTAGTTGATCCAGTCGATCTTGCATTCTAAGTCTCATCGAATAGTACCTGAGGACCGAATCAAGCTGCCGCGTCTTCTCGAGTGGTTGTAGCATGGCGATTGCCATGGCGGACAGTAACAGAGCAACAAGGCCAGCGCGAGTACACGCAATCGAGCAACGGCTGTCGTAATCTGATAGCCGATTCATAATTGCAGGCAAGTATAGGGCAATGAAGTACGTTGTCAAACGTTTAGCGTCGCCAGCGCAGGATAACGTCCATCTCAGCTGCCACGCCAAAGCTCACGACCATGGGGCACATTGCGGTTTTGGTTCTTGGCTTCTAACCAGAAGGCTCGAATGAGATGGAGCGGGATAAGGAAACTTCTAACTAATTGGGTCTCTGGCGCGTCCGGAGGGATTTGAAGCCCCAACCCTCAGATCCGAAGTCTGATGCTCTGTCCGATTGCGGTTTGACAAAGACTCAATTTCGCCTATACTCATTCTTAACGTTCGATCCTTCAGGAGGATTCATTGTGGCTTTAGTGAAACTCAAAGAGAAATACCAGCTTACTCTGCCCGCCGAAGTATGCAAGAAGGCGGACTTGGCAGTGGGAGATTTGTTGGAAGCTGAGGTCCAGGGGAAAAAAATCACCCTAACGCCCAAGACTATTCTCGATCGCGAATTGGATCAGGCTCTGAGCGAGATCGAGCAAGGCAAGACGTACGGCCCGTTCAACTCCGCCAAGTCGTTGGTGCGATCACTCAACCGCGAGACCAGGAAGCTTAAAAAGAAATCCGCCTAATGCGTCTTGAGTACGCTCCGCAGTTCTTACGGAGCTATGACAAAAGCCCGCCTCGGGTTCAGAAGCTCTTTCAAAAACAGTCAGCTCTCTTGCTCCAAAATCTCCGCCATCCATCGTTACGCGCCAAAAAATATGATGAAGGCCGGGCCATCTGGCAGGCTCGGGTAAATGGCGCGTGGCGTTTCTATTTCCAAATTAGGGGCGATACCTACTACCTGTTGAACATCAGAGCTCATCCAAAATAGTTTTTGCTTTGGTCAAGGCGGAAGAATTGGAGCCGGGATCTGGAATTCCCAACGCCTAATTCCCAATTCCAGATCTCTGGCGCGCCCGGAGGGATTTGAACCCCCAACCCTCAGATCCGAAGTCTGATGCTCTGTCCAGTTGAGCTACGGGCGCGCGAAGTTATTGTAAATCTTCTTCGGCTATCTTCACTGGCACTACGGGCCCGCTGCCGTTGGACGTTTGAGCCGTTGCTGCCGCCGCCGTTCCGTTGTCCTTCCGGCAATTGTCCGCGCTCGCAAATCCCACGGCGTACCCTCCTACGCTATAAAGAATGCCCAGGAGCGGACTTCCCAACGCGCTCGCGGCAATGAATCCAACTACGTTCCCGACGGTCCCTCCGGCTCTGGCTCGATTGAAACTGCTGGGACAATATTGCGGAGCCGTCGTCTGCGCGGTAGTGCCTGGAGGCGGAAGACCGCGGTGGCCGTTCACGGGCGCGCAACCGGCGGCGAGCACGCCGCTGAGCAGACACACTTGAATCAGTCTGAAGCTTTTTTTGCCCCGTCTCATCTACGCCTACAGCCTAACGCTTACGGCCTCTCTCATTGGAAACGCACGACCCGGAGATTTTTCTCGGCGAAGAAGCGCTCGAGCTCTTTGGGAATTTGCCGGTCGGTCAAAAGCAGCGATTTCTGCGCCACATAAAAACCGGGAACGCCCAGCGTCAGCTTATCCTTGGCCGCGCGCTCGTTCGCCTGAAAGCGCTGCTCGCGATAAGCCGCGGATTCGCCGACCGAGGCCAGCAAGCGCGCGATCAACTCGCGCGACGACATCGAAGAAAGATCCAACTCGACGACCCGCACCGATCCACCCTGCTGAAGCGCTGTCCTGACTTCCTCTCCAAAAGGCTTGAACGAAACCACGACCCTCTTCCCGCCGTACTCGAACACGCGGTCTACTTTGGCGTCCATGCGGATGCCGTCGCGCAGCACAACCGGGAAGTATCCCGCGCCGGAAAAATTGATACCGTACTCGGCGAGAAAGGCGTCCACCAGGGCGGTCTTATCCGCCGGCCAGTTTTCGATCTTGAGCGGCGCCGTCTTAGCGGCGCCCGCCGGCGGCGTCGGCGGCGCCAGGGAGGTTGCCGACGGGAGCAGGATCTCTTTGAAATTCATTCCCTTGAGAGAGAGATAATCTCTCAGGTAGTCCGGAGTCTGGCCCGGCGAATCGGTCAAGCTGACGACCAGCACCTGAGGCATCGTGGCGCTCTCGTCCGGCGGCATCATCATCCATTCGCCTTTTATCTGGACGGCCACGCCGCCGTCTTGAATGACGACCGGCTGATTGGAGGGCAGGCTCTGGAATCCCAACTTGGAGAGCAGGCCGGTGACCGCGTCGTGGAGCGAGGCGCCCTTCTTCACCGAGACTACGGGAAGTCCCGAGCCTTCCCCCTCGAGCTTCGTGCGCAGCGCGGGGGTGATTTTACTTTGCATGTCCAGGACGGCCCTCTGTCCTTGTTTCGGACCTTGAATGATGGGATAGGAACTGCGGTCGATATGCACCGTCCCTTCGCGCAGCGGCACGACCTCCTCGCCCTCGCGTGTCGTATCCTGTCCCAGCACTTTCATCACCGAAGCCAACAGGTCAAGATTTTCCTGCACGGTAATTTTTTGTCCGTAGTCCAGACCGACGCTTCTCGCGGTCTCCTCGGTTGGCTTGGGCAGGGCCACCGCCTGCGCGGCGGCGCCCGCGGCTCGAGGCAGGCGAATGGTTTCTCCAACCAGCAGAGTATCCCAATTCTTTTTCGCCGGATTGAGCGCTTTCAACTGCTCGACGGCCTTATGCAGATTTGCCTTTCCTTTTATCCCGAGTTGCTCGCGCAAGATTTGATAGAGCTGATCCCCGGGTTTCACCTGATAGGAGTTAGCGGCCACAGCTTCGGGCGCGGGCTTGGCCGCTGCGGCTTTTTCCGCGCTTTCCACCGCAGCCTTAAGCCCGAGAATCTCGTCGGCCTGAACCGGGATGAACAAAGTATCCCCGACCTGGAGCACGTCCGGCTTCTTGAGATTGGGATTGAGCGCGGTGATCAAGATGACGTAACGGTTGAACCGCTTCCCCGAGAGGCCTCTTTCTTGAATCAGTATCCGCCACAGCGTGTCCCGTAGACGGACCACCCGCTCTTCGCCTTCGACGTTTTTGCCCTGATACTCGCGCGACTTCACCCCCCTGCGGAGCTGCATTTGAGCGGGCTCTTCTTGCGCGGGTTTGGCCGGCTGCTCCTGCGCGGAGCCCGATGCCGGCGAAATGCCGCACGCGGCACTGAGCAAAATTATCGTTGCGAGGCGACGCAAAACGCTTATTTCACTTTCCATATCGTTCCTCCGGAACTGTCTTCGATCGTAATTCCTTTTTCTTGCAGCTCGGCGCGAATCCGGTCGGCTTCTTGCCATTGCTTCTGTTTACGGGCCTGGTCGCGCCGATGTATCAGCTCTTCGATCTCCAGCGGCGAGATGCCGCTACGGTCCAACCAGCGCTCTTTCTTGCGCGCGAGAAAAGTTTGCGGCGCCTCCTGCAGCAGGCCCAGCGCCGCGCCGGCTTTTTTCATCGCCGCGGCCCGGGCCGCCAACTCCGAGGCGGCGCCTTCGTCCATCAATCGGTTCAGCGCGCGAACCTCCTCGAAGACGACCGCCAGGGCGCGGGGCGTGTTGAAATCGTCGTCCATCTCCCGGCGAAATTCTTCCAGCAGCGCAGGATCGGCCTCAGCGCCGCCGGCGTCGGGAAACGACTGCCCGAAGCGGTCGATCGTTTCGTAAATCCGCTCGATCCCCTTCCCCGCCTCTTCCAAACCCTGCTCGGAAAAATCCATCGGGCTCCGGTAATGGCTGGAGAGCATGTAATGCCGGAGCGCCGCCGCCTCGTGGCGGCTGAGGACTTCGCGAATGGGCAGGATGTTTCCCAGCGACTTGGACATTTTTTCCTGGTCGATATTGAGAAAACCGTTGTGCATCCAGGCGCGCGCGAGCGGCAGTTCGTATGCCGCCTCGGATTGAGCGATCTCGTTCTCGTGATGGGGAAAGATCAAATCTCTTCCGCCGCCGTGAAGATCGAACGGCTGGCCGAGATATTTCGTGCTCATCGCCGAGCATTCGATATGCCATCCGGGTCTGCCGGGCCCCCACGGGCTTTCCCACGAGGGCTCGCCGGGCTTGCTCGCCTTCCACAGAGCGAAATCCATCGGCGACTTTTTTCGCGGATCGACTTCGACCCTCGCGCCCGCTTCCAGCTCGTCGATTTTTTTGTGAGAAAGCTTGCCGTAACCGGCGAAGCGGCCGACCTCGTAGAAAACATCGCCGTCCGCCCGGTAAGCTATTCCCTTCTCTTCCAACCGGCGGATGAGCGCGACGATCTCGGCGATATGCTCCGTGGCTTTGGGCTCTTCGGTCGGCGGTAAAAGTCCCAACGCCCGGGCATCCTGCTGAAATTCGGCGATGTAACGGCCCGCGACCGCTTCCGCCGTCGTGTTTTCCTGCTTCGCGCGCTGGATGATCTTGTCGTCCACGTCGGTGAAGTTGCGCACGAAATGGACGCGATAGCCGAGAAAGATCAGATACCGATAGACGACGTCGAACGTCAGCAGCGAGCGGGCGTGGCCGACATGCGAGGAATCGTAAACCGTCACACCGCAGACGTATATCCGCACTTCTCCTTCTTTGAGAGGGATAAAGGGCTCTTTTTTTCCGGAGAGAGTGTTGTAGATATGCAGCCCCATGCCGCTCCTATCGCATTGTACGGAATTCACCGGCCGTTTTGCAAACGAAGAATTCTCTTCGCGCCGTTGCTCTTGCCAAAAAGGACGAAAAAGCATACACAAAAAACCTGACATGAATTTTTCCAAACCCCACGACGACCTGCGCGAGCTGATTGCCGCTCTCGAGGCCGACGACAAGCTCGTCCGCATTCGCCGCGAGATCAACAAAGACACCGAGCTTCACCCGCTCGTGCGCTGGCAGTTCCGCGGGCTGAAGGAAGATCAGCGCAAGGCGTTTCTCTTCGAGAACGTCGTCGATTCCAAAGGCCGCAAATATGAAAGCCCCGTGCTGGTCGGCGGACTTGCCGCCTCGTCGGCGATTTACTGTCTGGGCTTGAAGTGCGCGCCCGATGAAGTTGCCGACCGGTGGCTCTACGCGATGGACCACACGATCGAGCCCGAGATCGTGAGTTACGGTCCGGTGATGGAAGAGATCCACACCGGCACGGATTTGCTCTCCCGCGGCGGTTTCCATGAATTTCCCATTCCCATCTCGACCCCGGGATTCGACAACGGTCCGTACATCACGGCGGGCCACTGGATCACGAAAGATCCGGAGACCCGGCGGCGTAACGTCGGCAACTATCGCGGGCTCATCAAAGGCGCCGGATTGAGCGGCCTCATGTCCGGCACGCCTCAGGACCTCTCGCGCCACTGGGAGAAATGCCGGCAGCGAGGAATCCCGCTCGAAGTCGCGGTCGCCGTCGGCACGGTGCCGGCGGTCTCATTCACCGCGACTCAAAAAGTTCCGCCGTCGATGGACGAGCTGGCGCTGGCCGGCGGTCTTATCGGCGCGCCGATCAAGCTGGTGAAGTGCCGGACGGTGGATCTCGAAGTGCCGGCGACGGCCGAGATCGTTTTCGAAGGCATCATCCCGACGAATTATCTCGAAGAGGAAGGCCCGTTCGGCGAGTCGATGGGCTACGTGGACCCGAGAACTCTCAGCAACGTCTTCGAGCTGACCGGCGTGATGCACAGAAAAAATCCGGTCTGGGTATCGATCATCAGCCAGGTGACGCCGAGCGAAAGCTCGAAGATCAAAGCGATGGGAATGGCGACCTTGATCCACCGCTCTCTCAAGGAAAAGGGATTTTCCAGCGTGCTCGAAGTTTCGCTGATGGAGCCGCTCGTGAACCTGCGGCCTTACGTCGTGCTGCGCATGAAGAAACGAGACGACGAGGATCCATGGAAAGCGATGGATGCGCTGCTCGCGTACGGGGATCGCGTAGGCAAGCTCGTGATCGCGGTCGATGAAGACATCGACCCGCACGATCCGGTAGCGGTCACATGGGCGATCACGCACCGCTCGCAGCCGCACAAAGACGTCAAGATCGTCCGCGACCGGCCCTTCGGCGCGACGCCGATCGGCATGGTCGCCAAGCATCCGTCGAGCCGCTACGACAATTCGGAGTCTTCGCTGCTGATCGACGCGACGCGGAAATCCGACTTCCCTCCCATCTCGCTGCCGAAAAAAGAATATATGGAGCGCGCGCGGAAAATCTGGGAGGAGCTCGGTCTCCCCAAGCTGGAACCGCAGGAGCCGTGGCACGGATATCTTCTGGGACTCTGGCCCGATGCGCTGGACAAAGAAGCGAAGTTAGCAGCCGAGGGAGATTCCGACAAAGTCGGAGAAAAACTTCGCGCGACGCGCGTTCCGGTCGGCGAAGGCGAGACGCTCGGCTCGATGCGCGCGAAATGGAGCAAGACGCACGCGGGTCGGGCGGAATAAGGCGAGGAGCGAGAGCCGCCACTAGCTTTCCAGATCGTGCTCGTGTTTCGTGTTCGTGCTCGTGGGGAGGGGGCGGGCACGAGAAACGATCACGAGCCACGAAGAGACGCGCGGGCTCTTCGAACGGGCAGCGGCTCTCGCTGAGAGGGAGAAAGAAACTTAGGAAAACTACAGGATGAAGCAGCGCGTCGCACTCAACGTCAACGGAGAAAATTACGATCTGGAGATCGAGCCCAACCGCTTGCTGCTGCACGCTCTCCGCGAAGACGTCGAGCTTACCGGTACGAAGGAAGGTTGCAGCATCGGCGTTTGCGGCGCATGCAGCGTGATCGTGGATGGACGACTCGTCAGCTCGTGCCTCACGCTTGCGATCGCCTGCCGGGGAAAAGAAATCACCACCATAGAAGGTTTGGCCAAAGACGGAAATCTCCATCCGCTCCAACAGGCCTTCGTCGAATACGGCGGCCTCCAGTGCGGCATCTGCACGCCGGGACAAATCATCGCGGCCAAAGCTCTCCTGGACGAAAATCCCCAACCGACCGAGGAGCAAGTCAGGGAGTGGATGTCGGGCAATCTCTGCCGCTGCACGGGCTACTATAAGATTTTTGAGTCGGTGATGGCGGTGGTCCAGGGAAAAGTTACCATCGGTCCGACCAAACGGGACCAGAAACAAGCGAAGATCCAGAGCCTCGGCGTGTACAAGCCGGCCTCGAAGACGAACTGATAAAGATCTGCAGCATGCATGAGCATACGACGCTTTCTTCTTCCGTCATTCCCGTGAAAACGGGAATCCAGGGTCTTCCTGGGCTCCCGCTTTCGCGGGAGCGACGAAATTCTGTTCGAATGAAGTCGAACGATTAGCCTCTCCGAGAAACAAATTAATCATGGCCAAAGCAGAAAACTTTTCCGTAGTCGGCAAGCGCCTTAATCGGGTCGAGGGTTTTGAGAAAGTCACCGGCGAGTCGCGTTACATCGCCGACATCGTCTTGCCGAGAATGTTGTTCGGCAAAATTCTCCGCAGCCCCTACCCGCACGCGAGAATCCTCAACATCGACACGAGCAAGGCGGAAAAACTCCATGGCGTGCGCTGCGTCGTGACCGCGGAGGATACAATCAAGAAACCCTGGGGCGCTTTTTTCGCCGACCAGTATCCCCTTTCCGTCGGCAAAGTGCGCTACGTAGGCGAGGAAGTGGCGGCGGTTGCAGCCATCGATCGCGAGACCGCCGAAGAAGCGCTCGACTTGATCGAGATCGACTGGGAAGAGCTTCCCGCGGTCTTCGACGCCGAAGAGGCGATGCAGAAAGGCGCGCCGCTGATCCACGAAGATAAAGACAGTAACGTCGTCATGACCATCGACGTGGAGCGCGGAAATGTCGAAAAAGCCTTCGCCGAGTCCGACGTTATCGTCGAAGATACTTTCCAGAGCGCGCCGCAGTGGCATTGCGCTATCGAAACCATCGGCAGCGTCGCCGACTATTCTCCCACCGGCAAGTACACGATCTACATGAACACGCAGACGCTCTTTAACGCCCGCTACCGGATCGCCGCGGCGCTGGGCGTCCGCGAGAGCGACGTGCGCATCATCCAGAGCGCGGTCGGCGGCGGCTTCGGCGGAAAATCGTGCGACGACAACAACGCGCTCGTCGCCGCGATCCTTTCGCGCAAAGCCGGCAAGCCGGTCAAGGTCATCAACACGCGCGAGGAAGAATTCCTTGCCGGCAGCCGTCCGCGCGTCTTTATGAAAATCTACGTCAAGATGGGATTCAAGAAAGACGGCCGGATCCGGGCCAAGCAGACGCGCGTCGTCGCCGACAACGGCGCGTACTCGGCGAAAGCCCCTGCGATCACGGGCGTCGCCGTTCTGCGCCACGACACGTGCTACAAGTACTCGGACGTCAAAACGCAGGCTTATCTTGTCTACACGAACAAAATTCCGACCGGCGCCTTTCGCGGCTTCGGCAATCCGTCCGCCGAGTGGGCGGTCGAGCAGGCCATCGACGAGGCTGCGCATGAGTTGGGAATCGATCCGCTGGAGATCGCGCGCATGAACGCGGCGGAGCCTGGCTACGTTTCGCCGCACGGCAATCGCGTCATCAGTTGCGAATTGAAGCAGTGCATCGACATGACCGAAAAGATGATGGACTGGAAGAAAAAGCGCGCCGCCAAAAAGCCCAACACCGGATTGGGATTGGCTTGCAC
>JBGQBP010000085.1:0-13761 GCA_041494945.1 Binatia bacterium
GCCAACGTCACGCGCGCGGCCAACCAGGGCTTCGCTGAGGCGCTGCTCGCCGCCGGGTTGAAGCGCGAAGATGTCGCGTACGTCGTCGGCACCGGCTACGGACGGTACAAGGTCACGTTCGGCGACGCGCAAATCACCGAGATCAGTTGCCACGCGCGCGGCGCGAGCCTGCTCTTTCCCAACACCCGCACCGTCATCGACATGGGCGGGCAGGACGCGAAGGGAATCCACATCGGCCCGGATGGGGACGTGAAAGATTTCGTTATGAACGACAAGTGCGCCGCCGGCACCGGACGGTTCCTGGCCAACGCGGCGGAAGCGCTCAGCCTGTCGCTCGACGACATCGGCGAAATCGCGATGCGGGCGAAAAATCCGGTCCGGCTGACCACCGTCTGCACCGTCTTCGTCGAGTCCGACATCATGTCCTATCTCGCCCAGGGGAAAAAGGTCGAAGACATCCTGGGCGGTGTGCACAGCGCGATCGCCGCGCGCACGATCTCGCTGGTCCGGCGCGTCGGCATCGAGCCGGAGGTGACGTTTACGGGAGGCGTCTCGCGCAACATCGGCATGGTGCGGGGGCTGGAGGAAAAGCTCGGCATGAAGGTCAACGTGAGCCCGGATTCGCATTTCGTCGGCGCGCTGGGAGCGGCGATCTTCGCCCTCGAACGCGCGCTCAAGGCGAGCAGCGAGAAGCACGAAGCGACTCCGGCGGTGGCTGGGGCTGGGGCTGGGCCTACCGCCTAACGCCTATCGCCTGTTCAGAAGGAGGCAGCATGGTTTTCGTCGCAGGGATCGACATGGGCGCCAAGAGCGCCAAGGTCATCATCATGGATGGTGAGAGAAACGTGCGCGGCAAGAGCGCGGTGAGGACGCGCCCCGATTTTACCGCGGTCTCCAAAGAGGCGCTCGGGATCGCGCTGGAGCAGGCCGGGATCAAAGAGAACGACCTCAACTACGTCGCCACGACGGGATTCGGCAGATACAACGTGCCGTTCCGCGATATTCAAATCACCGACATCACCTGCGTCGGACGCGGCGCGGTCCATCTCTTCCCCAAAACGCGCTGCATCCTCGACATCGGCGCCCAGAGCACGCGCGCGATCCGCGTCCTGGAGAACGGGAAGGTCCGGGAATTTCGCACCAACGACAAATGCGCCGCCGGCGCCGGCGGATTCATCGAGCGGGCGTCCAAATATCTGGAGGTCACGATCGAGCAGGTGGGCGATCTGTCGATCGCGGCCGACAAGCCTCAAACCATCAGCAGCGTCTGCGCGGTGTTGGCCGAATCGGAAATCATCAACCACGTCTCCAACGGCCAGACCGTGGAGAACATCCTTTACGGAGTACACCTGTCGCTCGCTTCCAGGGCGATGGCGCTGCTCAAGCGCGTCGGGCTGGAAGAAGAGATCACGTTCGTCGGCGGCGTTGCGCGGCAAAAAGGGATGGTGAAGGCGCTGGAAGAGACGGTGAAGAAGAAGGTCAACGTCAGCGATGAGCCGGAGATGGTCGGCGCCATCGGCGCCGCGCTCCTCGCGCTCAAGCGGTTGGAGAAGATCCGTCAGGAGCCGAGAGAACAGGCGATGGTGGCGTAAAAATTTACCGAATGCCAGGAAACCAAAGGGAGCGAACATGAAGCTTAAGCGCAAAACAGCCATTGTCACCGGAGGCGCCAGCGGCATCGGCCGCGCGACGGCGTTGGCCTTGAGCCTCGAAGGCGCCAATGTGGCTATCGCCGATATCGCAATCGATAACGCCAACCGCGTTCGCGACGAGGTTGCCGCGTCGGGCTACGGCTCGGCCATCGCCTGCCCGGTGGATCTCACCAAACGAGTCGAAGTCGAAGCGATGGTCCAAACGGTTCTGCGAGAATTCGGCCAGATCGATATCCTCGTGAACTGCGCGGGGTGGGACCGGCTGGAACCGTTCGTCGAAAGCAACGAGGAGACGTGGGATAAAATTTTGACGATCAACTTCAAATCGGTCCTCCACACCGTCAAGGCCGTGCTGCCGCACATGATGGAGCGCGGCTCGGGAAAGATCATCAACATCGCCTCCGACGCCGGGCGGGTCGGCTCGAGCTGGGAGGCGGTTTATTCCGGCGCCAAAGGCGCGGTGATCGCGTTTTCGAAAACCCTCGCGCGCGAAACGGCGCGCTACAACATCAACGTGAACGTCGTCTGCCCGGGCATGACCGATACGCCGTTGATGCAGGCGATCCGGGCGCAATCGGAAAAAACGGAAAAGATTATCGACGCCGTTATCAAGGCCACTCCTTTTAGACGCGCAGCAAAGCCTGAGGAGATTGCCTCGATGGTTGTGTTCTTGGCTTCCGGCGATTCGGATTTCATGACCGGACAGACGATCAGCGTCAGCGGCGGTTTAACGATGGTGTAAGAACACCCTCACCCTAACCCTCTCCCTAAAGGGCGAGGGAATGGTTGAGAGAGACTCTGTCGCCCTCTCCCACTGGGAGAGGGCAGGGGTGAGGGAAAGGAGAAACAACTATGGCTAGCCAAGTCAAAGCGATCGACATGATGTACTACGTGGCGACGCCGGAGTTCATCGCCAAGTGGAACGACGCAAAAAAAAACGAGCTGATCTGCCGCATGGAGCGGGCCATCGGCGGACTGCCGCAGTTCGACAGCATCCCGACGATGATCGGCAAGATGGACGAGGCCGGGGTGGAAAAAGTTTTCATCACTCAGTGCAAGATGTGGTCGTATCGAAACCACTGGATGTACATGGACACGAGCCTGGAAGAAGTCGCGCAGTACACGACTCAATATCCCGATCGCTTCGTCGGGCTTGCCGGCTACAATCCGTTCCGCATCAAAGAATCGCTCCAGGAGATCGAAGTCGGAGTCAAGCAATACGGCTTCAAAGGCGTCTACGTGCACATCTACGGCTTCGACATTCCGCTCTCCGACCCAAAGATGTATCCGCTCTTCGCCAAGTGCGTGGAGCTCGACATCCCGGTCTCGATGCAAGTCGGCCACGTGCTCGAAGCGATGCCGAGCGAGCATGGCCGGCCGATTTACCTCGACCGCATCGCCAGCGATTTTCCCGAGCTCAAGATGATCGGCGCGCACACCGGCTGGCCGTGGGTCGAGGAGCTGATCTCCTCTTGCTACAAATGGGACAACATCTACTTCGGCATCGACGGCTGGATGCCGAAATATCTCGGGCCGGAGACGCTGCACTTTATGAACAGCCGCATGGGCATGGACCGGTGCGTCTGGGGCACCAACGGGCTGCCATGGAAAGCGAGCCTCGATCAGATCGACCAGATCGGCCTCAAAGAAGAGGTTAAGCGGAAAGTCTTGCGAGACAATACCGTGCAGCTCTTTGGGCTGTGAAAACGGCTCTGGAGGGAGCAAGAACAATGGCGGGAGAGGAGCCGAGAGTTCTGCGGTCGCCGAACCGGCATAAAGAATTTATCGTCGAAGGCCAGCTCGTCACCGTGCGCGATCGCGCGGTCCGGCCGGCCGCCGAGCCAAAAGAAAAACCAAAAGCGGCGCCGCGCTTCGTCGCGGCGCCGGATGTTCTCACGATCGAAGAGATCGCCCGGCAGCCGATCGACGGGATCGATACGAAGGCGATCCTCGACCACATGGCGAATATCGGCCCGGAGGCGCGCTTCTTCGTCCAGCGCCGCGACGGAGAAATCGTCCGCTCCGAGATCTTCGAAGATCCGCGGGTCTGCCCCGATATCAACCGCGGCGCGGTGGTCGAGAATCTCCAGGAGAAACCGAAAGACGTGAGCGGTTGGCGCACGCATGAATTTTTCATCGATACCAAAGGATGCCTCGGCGACGAGTGCGGCAGGTGCGCGATTGTCTGTCCGGAGAACGCCATCCATCTCATGGGCAAAGGCAAGGGAAGCTTTCACGAGATCGACCCGCTCGCGTGCAAGGGCTGCTTCATTTGCTGGGTCGAGTGTTATCGCACGGCGGCGGACTGCATCCTGGTGGACGGCAAGACTTTCGACCCCGGCATGAGGGCGAAGCATTTTGGGGAATGACGTGAGGAGTGAGGCGTGAGGCATCCCCTCACCCCTTACGATTTACGGTTTGCGGAGGTCTAGAAGTATGGCAACCGTTTTAAGCGGCAACAGCGCGGCGGCGTGGGGATTCAGGCTCTCGCGCGTGCAGTGCTATCCCTATTATCCGATCACCCCTTCGACCGCCTGCTCCGAGCAGATCTCACACTGGGTGGCCGACGGAGTCATGGACACGGTGACGATCAACGCGGAGTCCGAGCACAGCGCGGCGAGCCAGATCATCGCGGCCGGCAAGAGCGTGCGCGCCGGCACGGCGACCTCGTCGAAAGGGCTGCTCTACATGATCGAGGTGCTGGAAAACGCCGCCGGGAGCAGCATCCCGTGCGGCCTGTTTCTCGGCAACCGCGCGACCGGCGCCCCGATCAATATCTGGGCCGATCACACCGATGCCTACGCCATGCGCGACAGCGGCGCGATCCAAATTTTCGCCGCAGACGCTCAGGAGGCGCTCGACAATGTCATTCAAGGCTACCGGATCGCGGAAGACTTGAGCGTAAGGCTGCCGTTCGCCGTCAATCTCAGAGGGTTCACCGGCACACACGCTTATGAGGGCGTGAAAATTCCCAAGCCGGAGGATGTGGATCGGTATCTGCCCGCCTACGTCTCGATGGCGCCTCTGTTCGCGCCGGAAAAACCGGTGACGTACGGCGCCATGCTCTCCGCTCTTCCCTACCGGCGACACAAGAGAAATCAGATGGCGGCGCTGCAAAAGGCCGCCGCAGTTGCGCTCAAAGCGGGAAAAGAATTCGCCGAGCGGTTCGGCCGAAGTTACGGCCACTTTGAATGGATCGGCGACGAAAAAGCCGATCTCGTCGTCGCTCTCATGGGCGAATCGTCCGGCGCCGGAGAAATCGTCGCGCGCCATCTCCAGGGAAAAGACGGCATCCCCGGCGTCGCGCTTCTGAAAATTCGTTTATTCTCGCCGTTTCCGGCGGCGGAGATCGCCGGCGCGCTGGCGCGGGCGAAGACCAAGGCCGTCGTCGTCTTCGACGAAGGGCTGCCGCACGGCGCCGTCCTGCCTCCGCTCGCCGAGCGAATCGCGAGCGCGATTCATCTCCACCTAGGCGCCGACGGGCCGAAGCTCGCGAGCGTCATCGGCGGGCTCGGCGGCAGCGAAGTGAGACAAGAGCACTTCCAGACGATGTTCAATCTGGCGGACAACATGGCCCGGGGAATCGACGCGCGACCCGAGCCTTACTGGCTCGATATCGACGAAGACCCGATCTTCGCCGAAGATCTCGATCGCGTAAGCTCGAGCCTGTGGAAGCGCTGGCGGCACGTATGGCGTTACCAGGAGCGGAATGAAAAATTTTTTTCGGCGATTCCGCCCGCGAGCGACGAAGTGCGCATCTACAGCCGCGCGGGACAAGGCGCCATCACCTCCGCGGTCGGTTTCACCGGCGCGGGGATTCTCACCGGCCTAAAGCTCCTCACCGTTCCCGCCTTCGGTTCCGAGCGGCGCGGCGCGATCATCACCACCGACACGCTGGTAAACCACAGCGACGGCAAGAAAATCCGCTCGTTCAGCAAGGCCTGGGACGTCGTCGTGCTTTACGACGACACGATTCTCCAGTCGCCCGAGCATAACGTCCTCGACGGTCTGAAAGAGGGCGGGACGCTTCTCGTCAACACGCAGCGTCTAACGCCCGAAAAGATTCGCGCAGCCGTTAGCGCCGCGCAAGGACGGGTCCGGATCTTCGCCGTCCCGGCGGCGGAGATCGCAGAGCGGCTCGAGCTCAAGCACATCAACATGGCGATGCTCGGCGCGCTGCACCGCGTCTATGACCGCGTGCCCTTCGAAAAGGCGCTCGCCTACTACGAAAAGAATGTCCCGAAGCCGAAAGAGAAGAGCATGGAAGCGATCCGTCTCGGCTTTGCCGAATGCACCGATCAAGCGCTGAAAAAGCCGAAGCGCGAGACGAAGCTCGCCGTCACGCAGGAGTTTCTCGACTGGCGTCCCGAAGAGCATTTCCAAACCGCCTGGCCGTCGGAGCTGGAGGAGGTGCGCTGATGTTTCGCGTTCTCTTCAACCGTGAGATCGGCACGACTCCTTATAGTTTCCTCCTGCCGGAGCCGGTCCAGGAGATCGCAGAATACGGAGCGATTCCCACGACCGGACTGACGTCCGGCCACCAGGGCTGCACCGGCTGCGGCATGGTCGTGGGAACTAATCAGGTCTTGCGCGCATTGAAGCTCATGGGCAAGCACGTCGTCGCGAGCATCGGCACCGGCTGCAACGAAGTCATCACGACGCAGAATACTTCGTGCTGGGGCGGCGTCTCGGTCGATCACAATAATTTTCCCAACACGGGCGCAACGCTCAGCGGCAACATCGCGGTGCTGAAAGCGCTCGGCCGGGCCGGTGCCGTCTCGCCGGAGGCGTTCACCAACGTCGGCATCGCCGGCGACGGCGGCACTTACGATATCGGGTTACAGGCATTGCTCGCCTGGATCGGCCGGGGGGAGGACGGCGTTTACATCTGCCTCAATAATCAGGCCTACATGAACACCGGCGTGCAGGGCTCCGGCGCGACGCCGTATGGAACGGCGACCTCGACGACGCCGTTCGGCAAACAAATCCGGGGCAACCAGAGAACGCCGCAGTTCCTTCCCGACCTCGCGCTCGCCGCGGGCGCGTCGTACGTCGCCACCGCGACTCCTCTATTGCACAGCGACTTGATGATGAAAGTACAAAAGGCCGCGGCGATCCAAGGGCCGTCGGTCGTGGAGATTTTTTCCGTCTGTCCGGAAGGATGGAAGAGCGAGACCGACGTTTTTCACGAGATCACCGAGCTCGCGCTCGAAAGCCGCGCGTGGATTCTCTACGAGGCCGAGCGTGAGCGCGAGACTAACACGGTCCTTTTCACGCTGAATCACCTGCCCAAGAAAACCGTGCCGGTGATCGAGTATCTCAAATTGCAGGAGCGCTTTGCCGGCATGAGGCAGTTGTCGGAAATGGTCGAGCGGACTCAGGATCTCATCGAAGCCCGCTGGTCTTTCTGGAAGCCGGTGCTGGAGGCCAATCGAGCCGACGGGGGGGAGCGAGCGACCGATGCATGATTTTACGCTGCGCATTGCCGGCGAGTCGGGCGAAGGCGTCATCACGATCGGCGAGACCGTCGCGCGCATCGCCGCGCGCGAAGGCCTCCATCTGGTGACGTTCCGCACGTTTCCCGCCGAGATCAAGGGCGGCCCGTGCATGATGCAGCTCCGGCTCGCCGACCGAAAAATTTCGTATCATGGCGAAAAAGTCGATTGCCTGGTGGCGCTCAACCAGTTTGCGCTCGAGGAGAACCTGCCGGATTTGAAAGAAGACGGCGTTCTCCTCTGTGAAGCGGAGTGCGACGTGCCCGAGAGCGGCTCGGCTTACACGGTCCACAAAGTTCCTTTCGAGCGCATCGCCGTGCGCGAGATCAAAAGCCGCATCAGCAAGAACATCGTCGTGCTCGGAGTCTTGGCGCATCTGTTGGGCATTCCGCGAAAGAGCGTCGAGGATTTTCTCGCCGAAAAATTTGCCAAGAAAAATCCGGCGATTTTGGAGCACAACGTTCGCGCGCTGGAAAAAGGAATTCACTTCGCCGAGGCGAATATCGGAAAGCCCGACGGCTTCGGCATTCCCAAGGGGAATCACGCGCGCCATCTGCTCATGACCGGCAACGAGGCGATCGCCCTCGGCGCCGCCGCGGCCGGACTCAAATGCTTCTTCGGTTATCCGATCACGCCGGCCTCGGAGATTATGGAATGGCTGGCGGTTCATCTGCCGAAGTTGGGCGGCAAAGTGCTTCAGACCGAGGATGAAATCTCGGCGATCTGCGCGGTCGCGGGCGCCTCCTGGGCCGGCGAGAAGGCGATGACCGCGACTTCGGGGCCTGGAGTTTCTTTGATGTCCGAGGCGCTGGGCCTGCTCTCGATCGCGGAGATCCCGGCGGTCATCGTCGATTCGCAGCGAGGCGGTCCGAGCACCGGCTTGCCGACGAAAACGGAACAGTCCGATCTCTTGCTCGCGATCTACGGCTCACACGGCGACGCACCGCGCGTCGTCATCGCCCCGACTTCGGCCGAGGACTGCATGCGCATGATCGGCTGGGCCTTTTATCTCGCGGAGAAATACCAGTTGCCGGTGATCGTCTTGGTCGATCAGGCGCTCTCCGCTCGCGTCGAAACTATGGACCCTGACATCGTCAACGCTATTCCCAAAGCATCGCGCGCCCGCGCGGCGGACGCGAACGGCGATTTTGCGCGCTATCGGCTCGGCGCGGCGCCGGTCTCGCCGGCGGCGATTCCCGGAACCGCGGGGTGCGAGCACATGGTCACGGGCATGGAGCACGACGAGTTCGGCAACTTCGCCTGCGACGAAGCGACGCACACGGCGATGACCGTCAAGAGATTTCAAAAGCTCGCCGCGATCGGCGACGATCCGTTGACGCAAAACTCCTGCGTTTACTTCGGCGACGCGAACGCGGAGATCGGCATCGTGACATGGGGCTCGACGGCGGGTCCGGTCGAAGAGGCGATTCGCGTCGCTGAAAATATGGGAATCGCCGTCCAGGCGATCGTCCCGAGAATCTTGAATCCGCTGCCGCACCGGGAGCTCGAGCGCTTTTTCGGCAGAGTGAGGCGGATCATCGTTCCGGAACTCAACTTTACCGGCCAGCTCGCCTCCGTGCTCAGATCCGTTTATCGCGTCCCGACCATGAGCCTGGCGAAAGTGAAAGGCGTTCCAATGGAACCGCGGGAAATCGTCTCGAAAATCATCGAGGCCGCGGCAAGCCTCGATACAAGGAGGGCCGAGCGCGATGGAACAGCAGGATAAATTCTGCGACTACTTGAGCGGCGTCAATCCCGTTTGGTGTCCGGGGTGCGGCTACTACGGGATTCTCGGCGCCCTGATTGAAGCGTTCGCCGATCTCGATCTGCCGACCAAAGAACTGGCGCTCGTGTCGGGCATCGGCTGCTCCAGCCGTCTCCCTTATTTCGTCAAGGCGTACGGCTTTCACGGCATCCACGGCCGCGCGCTTCCGATCGCCCAGGGAGTCAAAATCGCCAATCCCGCTCTCACCGTCGTCGCCGTCGGCGGCGACGGCGACGGCCTCGCGATCGGCGGCGGCCATTTCCCTCATGTCGCGCGCAACAACGTTGACTTGACCTATATCATGTTCAACAACGCGATCTATGGAATGACGAAAGGACAGTTTTCCCCGACGACAACGTTGTTCTCTTCGACGAAAACCTCTCCTTTCGGTCTTCCGGGAGAGGCGCTCAACCCGGCGGCGCTGGCGATCGTCTACGGCGCGAGCTTCGTCGCGCGCGGCTTTTCCGTCAAGAAGGAGCA
This sequence comes from Binatia bacterium, assembly GCA_041494945.1. Classification (GTDB taxonomy): domain Bacteria; phylum Desulfobacterota; class Binatia; order UBA9968; family UBA9968; genus JAJPJQ01. Next base: position 9,393 of record JBGQBP010000085.1, read on the forward strand.
CTTGAGAGATCTCATCACGCAAGGGATTCGGCATCCGGGGTTTGCCTTTATCGAGATCCTGACCAGTTGCTCGGCTTTCAACACCACGGACATGAACGTCGCGCGGATCATCAAGGCGCTGGACTACGTGCCCGCCGACCACGATGCGCAAGACCCGATCGCGGCGCTGCGGTTGGCCGGCGACGACTCGAAGATACATCTCGGAGTATTGCGCCGCAGCCCGCGCGCGACTTTGGAAGAGAGATTTCAAGAGATCCAGGAGAAGGCGAAGCGCGGCAAGGCCGCGACCATCGAAACCCTGGCGCGCCAATTCGCTTGAGGCAGGGCGATATCCCGTCGACGATGAAACCATCCACCGAAAACCATCAGAGGAGCCGATGAACGCAAAAGTTACACGACTCGATTCGAGGCGAGACACTGAAGCGATCGGGTGGGCGAAAGAGCTGCGGGAAACCGAGGCGTGGTTTCAGAGCGCGCGCTTCCGGCAGATCACGCGCCTGCACACGCCCTACGAGGTCGTCGCGCTGCGCGGCAACGCGCGCGAAGACTACACGGTCGCGAAGCAGGGCGCTGTGAAGATGCACGACTACCTGCAGCTCCTCTTCAAAGAAAAAAAACAGGAAATCACCTACGGCCCTTTCTCGCCGACCGGCGCGGTCCGGGCCGTGACGGAAGGAATCAAAGTTCTTTATCTCGGCGGCTGGGCGACCTCCGCGCGCGGTTCCGACTCGGAAGATCCGGGCGCGGACCTGGCGAACTACGCCTTGGACCGGGTGCCGAAGGAAGGCGCGTCGTGGGTGCGCGCTCTGCTGCACCAGGACGAGGCGCAGCGGTCCAACCGGATAAGAATGTCCTCGGCGCAGAGAAAGAAGACGCCGGCGGTCGAATTTTCTCCGCCGATGATTATTCCCGACGGCGACACGGGCCATGGCGGCGAGCACCATATCCGAAATCTCGTGAAAAAATTCGTCGAGAGCAAGATCGGCGCGGTTCACCTCGAGGACCAGAGGCCCGGCTGCAAGGTCTGCGGCCATCAGGGGCAAAAGGTTCTGGTCTCGACGGCGGAGATGATCTCGCGCCTGAACGCGGCGCGGCTGCAATTCGACGTCATGGGCGTGCCCGGCATCGTCGTCGCGCGCACCGATTCCAACGACGCGACGGCGATCGACAGCGTGGACGACGAGCGCGACCATCCGTTCGTCTACGGCGCGACCCACCCGCGCATCGTCCCGTTCAAGAACGTCAATCTGGCGGCGATCAGAACATTCTACAAAAGCGGATTCAAGGAGATCAACGGCCACCTGCTGCACAGAATTTCCGAAAAGGCGTATCGCGAAGCCGAGCGATGGTTGAAGCAAGAACGTCTGGCATCGCGCATCCATGAAGGGATTGCGAAGATCCACGACGAGGCGGACCTGCTGAAAAAATCCCGCCGGCAGGCGCGACGCCGGGGCAAAAGCCCGAAAGCCGCGCGGGAAGAGCTGGCGGCGCGCGAGATCTGGATAAAAAAAATAACCGAGGAAACCCTGGACAATGTTTTGGCGGAAATCCGCCAGGGTTGGGCGGAAAAGGCGGGGCTCAAAACTTACGCCGACGCGGTCGCGGCCGCGATGCAGGCGCGCGCTCAACAGAAAGCAAAATTGCCGATGTCGGTCGAGCGTTGGAAAACCTTCGCCGCCGACGTTTCCCACGAGGAGGCGCGCAAGCAGGCGCAGTCGATGGGCATCGATATTTTTTGGAGTTGGGAGCTGCCGCGAACCCCGGACGGTTTTTATCTGATTACCGGCGGACGCGATATGGCGGTTGCGCGAGGACTGGCGACGGCGCCGTTCGCCGATCTGGTCTGGCGCGAGACGACGAAGCCCGATCTCGTGGACGACAAGGCGTGGGCCGATGCGATTCACGCGGTATTTCCCGAAAAGATGCTGGCCTATAACCTTTCACCGTCGTGGAACTGGGATGCCTGGGGATTTACCGACGACCAGATCCGCAACTTCGCCAGCGAGCTAGGCAAGATGGGCTACGTATTTAACTTCATCACCTACGCGGGCCACCAGGGCGAAGCGTTGATGAACGGGCGCCTGGCGCGGGCGCTCAATGAGGAAGGCGTTCTCGGATTCGTGAGGCTTATTCAACGGGCGCTCCGGCTCGCGAACGACCCGGCACAGTATCCGCAAACGTTTGTCGGCGGACCGTGGGCGGATCGTTTCCGCCGCGCGGCCCGCGGCCCGTCGCTCACGACCTCGTCCATGGGCGGAACGTCCACGGAAGCGCAGCATCGGAAAAGCACCGAAGTGCCGACCAGCGTGCTCGAGCGCTGGCTCCGCATGTGGGCGGAGCATTGGAGCGCGCGCGGCGTTTACAACAAGGGCGATCTAAGCGTCGAAGTCAAAGAGCGATGGGCCGGCTCCGAGGAGATGATGTTGAACGTGTTCGACGAAGCGCGCGACAAGATCGCCGAGATCACGTACCGGGTGGATAAAGACAGAGAGGGAAGAAAGTTTCTCGCCGTCAAAGATCAGAATACGGTCAAGCAATACCGCTCGCGGCGCTTGATGACGCTCATGCACTTTTTTCTCCTCCATCGCTATAAGACCGATCTCGTGCACTACGTGACGCCGACCGGCGACAACCGTTTGTCGGTTCATCGCATGATCCAGAACGGCGTTTTCAGAGAAGCCCGGACGGACGACCCGAACGTGATCGCCATCGAGGTCAACACCGCCCGCGCGCAAAAAAGCTTTGCCAACGACGAGTCCTTGAAGCGGTTTATCGCCAGATCGTCCGGCGCGTTGAACGCGCGGGCCTCCGACGGTCAGACGAAGGCCGCGGTAGGATAGATAAAAGGCGGTAGGAGCGCGACAGAGGAGATACGTATGTTTCAAAATTTGATAGTCACCCGGGAAGGCGGCGTTACCCTTCTTCAGCTCAACCGGCCGCAGAAGAAAAACGCGTTCAACGCCGATCTCAGGCGCGAGATGGAGGAGGCGCTCAAAGAGATCGCCACCGATCCCCAACAACGCGTGGTCATCGTCACCGGCGGCGAGGAATTTTTCTGCGCCGGCGCCGACATCGGCGAGATTTTGGAAGCGAACACCGCCGAAGCGACCTACCGGCACGCGCGCGAATTCCAGCTTCTATTCGACCGGATCGAGGCGCTGCCGCAGCCGGTCGTCGCCGCGGTGGCGGGTTTTGCGTTGGGAGGCGGGTGCGAGCTGGCGCTCGCGTGCGATTTCCGCATCGCTTCGGAAGGCACGAAGTTCGGACTGCCGGAGATCAAGATCGGCGCCTTCCCCGGCGGCGGCGGAACCCAGCGGCTGCCGCGGCTCATTGGCGCGGCCAAAGCGAAGGAAATGATTCTCACCGGAGACACGATCGGCGCCGAAGAGGCGTTCTCTTTCGGCCTCGTCATGAAGGTCGTGCCGAAAGACAAACTGCTGCAAGAGGCCAAAGGCTTCGCCGCCAAGCTCGCCGCCCTCCCCCGCCTCGCGCTCGAAGCATCGAAGATGCTCATCAACAGAGGCTTGGAAGTGGACCTGGCTTCCGCCCTGGAAATGGAAGCGCGCTGCTTCGGGAACCTGGCGACGAGCCACGATCTGCACGAGGGCACGGCGGCGTTTTTGGAAAAGCGAAAACCGAATTTCACCGGCGCGTGAGAAGCGCGCAACCATCGTTATCCCCATCGAAAGAAGGAGGACGGTTAGATGTTCAACGACAAAGTTCAGGCGAAAGATTTCGAAAAGATGGATGCCGAGTATCGGGATCTGCTGCAGCGGATTCTCACCATCCAATCGGACTGCGAGATCGGCGGGCCGCATCTCTACGTCGACAAGATGCTCCCCGGCGCGCCGACCAAGCTCGACCAATTGATCGTCGCGCGCACGGCGGCGGAGGAGATGGATCACTACCGGAAATTCGCCCGCATCGCCGGCGACATCGGCGTGGACGTTTCGTTCGTGCTCAGCCAGCCGAACCAGAAGCGCTACGTGGAAGCCTTCCGGGGAACGATCGCGACGTGGGAGGATTTCGCCGTATTCGGCTTCTTGATCGATCGGATCGGCCACTATCAGCTCAATGAGTTCATCGGCTGCAGTTACGCGCCGATCGAGCCGCTGCTCCCGGACATCATCAACGAGGAATTGGGACACATCGATTACGGCGCGACCCAGACAAGAGCGCTGGCGGAAAAAAGCGATGAATCGCGGGAGAAAGTTCAGAAGGCGCTCGACTATTGGTACGTGAAAGGGCTCGACATGTTCGGCCGCTCCGAATCCTGGCGCTCCGAACGCTTTTGTTACTGGGGCATCAAGCGCCGCGCCAACGCGCAGGCGAGAGAGGAGTACATCAAAGAGGTCAATCCGCTGATCGA
>JBGQBP010000086.1:0-13483 GCA_041494945.1 Binatia bacterium
TTCTTTTCGGTCCGGCGTAACCTTTGTCGGCATAATCCTCTCAAGCTTCCGGAGCCCGCGGGCCAGTTGCTCGTCTCCCAGGACGTCGGCGGCCCAGCGCGAGAAGTCCCCGGCGGACAGATGGTGGCGCAAAGAGCCTAAAGGGACCGTCTGCACGGCGTCGTGAAATTCCATGACGTTATGCGCGACTACGGGCGCCGGCGCGTCGGTGAAAAGAAAGCGAAATGCCTTGTCGTCCGGCAGGCGGGTGTCCGCATATTTGCGCGCATGGTGAGCGTGATTGGTGACACGCTTTCCGGGCGTGAAGACCTGCCACCGAGAGCCGTCGCCCTCCCCGAGCAGCATTCCCGCGCGCGGCATTGCCAATTCTTTCAGCGCGTCTCGCGACGATAAATCCGCCGGCCCGCGAGTTTGGAGCAGTGTGGTGATGAAGTAGCGCTCTTCGTCGATGGTCGTTTTCGTAAACAGATAGGCGCCGAGATGGGAATAGACCTCAGGCGCGATCAAGCTTGGCCGGTAGGTGATCAGGATGAAATTTCCCGTGCGGCGCTCGATGCGTCTCCCTACTGTATTCCAGCGGTGAAAGAAGTAATGCGCCTCGTCGATCATGATCCAATGAGGAATGCCGGTAACCGCGCGTGTTTCTTCGAGCGCGGCAAGCAGGCGATCGACGTAAGCGAGTTGATCTCCAAGAGACAGCGCGGAGAGATTCAGAACCACGCTCAGAGGCTCGTCGGAGAGGATGCGGGGGACATTGGACGGAGCAGGCAGACTTAAATCATATCCGAGGGAAAGGATCTTCGAGCGCCGCCCGAGCTGCACATAATCTCCCTCCGGGTCGATGATGCAGAGGCGGTAGCCTCTTTCAATGAGCTGCTCAGCCAGAAGACCCGCCAGCCAGGATTTGCCGGATCGCGGATCGCCGCAGATAAGCGCGTTCGATCCGGATGCCGGAAATAGAACCGGCGATCCGTCCGCTGTGCGGCCGAGCGATAATCGGTGCCGGGACGGCGTCGGCATGATTCCGCCGCGCTCCAGAATGTCATAGACGTAACGAGCGACACCTGCGCCGCCCGGATGTGCGAGCCGGTCGTCCGCCAGGGCCGCCACCGCCGGCACCGAGTTCCTCGGCGCGAGTCCTACTTCGGCAGCGGCAAGCAGCGGCACGTCGTTTTCCGCGTCGCCGATGGCGACGAGGTTCTTTTCCGAGCGACGGAATTCTTCAAGCGCCCGTCTTACGCCGAAAGCTTTGTTGATCCCGCTGGGCAGGATCATAAGCGCCTCGCGGTTGAATATGAGCTGGCTATCCAGTCCTGATCGATGGATTAATTCCAGGACCTGGCCGGCGTACCGGCTCCAGGTTCCCACGACGACGGCGCCGGCATGAAAGGGGACATTCTGCGCGCGAAGCTCGCTGAGGAAGGAGTCCGGCGGAGGTAATCCCATCTGGATTCTATGGTTTGAGAGGGGAAACCAGACGAGCGCGCCGTTCTCCGCGACGACGGCGTCGAACACGGAGAGGTCGGGACAGGCGACCTGAATCTCTTCAAGGACGCGGCCCGTGACCATGAGGGTCGCAATTCCCTGGCATCTGGCGGTTCCCAGAGCCGCCGAGACTTCGGGCGCCAGTTGTCCGTTCTCCGCTCCGGTTCCGTCGAAATCACAGGCAATGGCGCGGCAGTACATTTTGGAAAACCATCTCTCGAACAGGGATACTGGAACAATCAAGCGGCCTTTCGATATCGGCTTTCGGTCAAAGAAACGATGACGGGATGAACCAGCTTCTTGAAATCCGCGTAACTCACCCTCACGGTCTGCCGATGGTTCCCCGCGTTGAAGAAGATATCTTCTTCGGTCTCAAGCGAACTGTCAACATAGACCCGAAGCCCGAAAAGGTTGCCGAACGGGGGCATCGCGCCGATCTCGCATCCCGGGAAGAGAGACGCGAATTCAGCTTCGGTCGCCAGCGACACTTCCCTGGCACCGAGCGCTGCGCCAGCTTTTTTCAGGCTGACCATCCGGTCTGCCGGCGCCACGGCCATCACGAAAGCGCCGTTGACCTTGAGGATGACCACCTTGGCCATTTCCTTTCCGGAACTGTGCAGACTTTCCGCGATCTCTTGCGCGGTAAACGCCGAGCGATGGCTGTATATCTGATAAGAAATTTTCGCCTGGTCCAGGAGATCTTTTAACTGAGCGAGTATCGGCATCTTGATTTCCCCCTCTCTTTGTTTTTCGTTATTGAAGCGTTCGCACGCCGTCCTACCGAGACCGGTCTCTTTTGAATGACCTCTGTTTTGTCCGCGATCGAATTTTAGCGAATAAATTCAGCAAGAAGCATGCCTCAGGATTCAGGCATGAAACTCGTGCGTTGTGACGGCGATGCTCGAAGATTTGAGATCGCGGGCGCGCGATTTTTTTCCACCGGGGCCCAGCTTCGCAGTTTTGCAATGAAGTGCTCTGCTATCTTCTCATCGCTGAGAAATTTCCCTACAGTAAATCTTAGAAAAGGTTCGCAGTTCGTCACAAATGGGCAAAGAACATCTGGCATACCCATTGCGTTCTAGAAACGCGGGGGTGACGGGATGAATAGAATCGAAGGACGCTTGCCGGAGCGGTGCGGGATTATTTTAGCGGCGGGAGACGGCAAGCGCCTGCAAAATTTCATCCATCGATGGCGTGGGGATCGGCTGCCGAAGCAATACGTGAATTTCATCGGCCGCCGCTCCATGCTCGAACACACCTTTTCGCGGGCGGAGAGACTCATCGATCCGCGGCGCATCTTTACGGTGGTCGGTCGGGACCATTTGAGTCACCCCGAGGCGCGCCGGCAGCTCTCGGCCCGCGAACCCTACACGGTGATCGTCCAGCCCGAAAATAAAGAAACCGCTCCGGGGCTGCTGCTCCCTCTCGCGCATCTGTACCGGCGCTATCCCGACTCGGCGGTGGCGATCTTTCCGTCGGACCATTTCATCGTCGAGGAGGAGCTTTTCATGGCGCACGTCGATCTGGCGTGCCGGATCGTCGAGCGGTATCCCGGCTACCTGGCGCTGCTGGGCGTCGAGCCTCAGGAACCGGAGACGGACTACGGCTACATTCTTCCGGGAAACGAGTTGAAGCGCCTGGCGCCGCTCGCCGTCCGTCCAGTCGTAGGCTTCACGGAAAAGCCGGAAATCGAGCGGGCGCGCGCGATGCTCGCGGCCGGCGGGTTGTGGAATACGATGGTGATGGTTTTCAGGGCGAAAACACTTATCGGTCTTGTCCGCGGCCTATCACCCCGGCTCCACGGTTTTTTTGAGCGGATCCGCAAGGCGATCGGGACAAGCAGCGAGCGGGAGGCAATCGCAGAGGCCTATCGGTCGATCGAGCCCGTGAATTTTTCTACCGGGCTTTTGGAGTCCTTTGCGCTGGAGCATGCCTCACGCTTGCTGGTCCTTCCGGTCCGCGGCGTCACTTGGAGCGACTGGGGATCGGAGCGGCGGCTCATCGGTTCGCTCCAAAGAATCGGGCGCGTGAATCCCGTCGGCCCATGGGCGGATTTAAACGGGAGGAACGATTATGTCCAGCAATAAGAAATTGACCACGGCGAGCGGAAGCCCGATCGCCGACAATCAGAATTCTCTGACGGCCGGGCCGCGCGGGCCTCTATTGGTCCAGGACTGGCAACTCTTCGAAAAGCACGCCCACTTCAACCGCGAGCGGATTCCCGAGCGCGTCGTCCACGCCAAAGGCTCCGGCGCCTACGGCACGCTGACGATCACGAAAGACATCACGGCGTACTCGAAGGCGAAAGTTTTTTCGCAAATCGGCAAGAAGACCGAATGCTTCCTGCGCTTCTCGACCGTCGCCGGGGAGCGCGGCGCGGCCGACGCCGAGCGCGACGTGCGCGGCTTCGCGCTCAAGTTCTACACCGAGGAAGGCAACTGGGACTTGGTCGGCAACAACACGCCGGTGTTCTTCGTGCGCGACCCGTACAAGTTTCCGGATTTCATCCGCACGCAGAAGCGCGATCCCAAGACCAATCTCAGAAGCCCGACGGCGATGTGGGATTTTTGGTCGCTCTCTCCCGAGAGCCTTCATCAGGTGACGATCCTGTTTTCCGATCGCGGGATTCCCAGGAGCTACCGGCACCTGCACGGCTTCGGCTCGCATACCTATAGCTTCTTGAATGCCAAGAACGAGCGCTTTTGGGTGAAGTTCCACTTCAAGAGCTTGCAGGGAATCGCGTGCATCACCGACGCAGAGGCGGCAAAAATCGTCGGCGAAGACCGCGAAAGCCACCAGCGCGATCTTTTCCAAGCCATCGAGCGCGGCGATTTCCCCAGGTGGCGCCTCTGCGTCCAGATCATGCCGGAAAAGGACGCCGAGAAAACGCCTTACAATCCGTTCGATCTGACCAAGGTCTGGCCGCACAAGGACTACCCGCTCACCGAGGCCGGCGTCCTGGAGCTGAACCGCAATCCGGAAAACTATTTCGCCGAAGTCGAGCAGGCGGCGTTCGAGCCCTCGAACGTGGTGCCGGGCATCGGTTTCTCGCCGGACAAGATGCTTCAATTTCGGATTTTCGCCTACGCCGACGCGCACCGCTATCGCCTGGGCACGAACTACTCGGAGCTGCCGGTCAACAAGGCGCGCTGCCCGGTGCACACTTACTATCGCGACGGCGCCATCCGCTTCAACGACAACGACGGCGGCTCCGTGAATTACGAGCCGAACAGTTTCGGCGGGCCCGTCGAAGACTCGAGCGTTAAAGAGCCGCCGCTTCGCGTCATGGGATACGCCGACCGCTACGACCACCGCGTCGGCAACGACGACACCACACAGGCGGGAAACCTCTTCCGCATCATGAAGCCGGATGAGAAAAGACGGCTGATCGAGAACATCGTGAACGCGATGAAGACCGTGCCGCGCTACATCCAGGAGCGGCAGTTGGAGCACTTTTACAAAGCCGATGCGGACTACGGCAAAGGCGTGGCCAAGGGACTGGGATTGACCGTGCCGGTCGCGGCGTAGGAAACGCCGCGGGGAAAAAGGAGAAATTACATGAACGAAGCCGTCAACGAAATCTTCAGCAAGACGCTGGACAAAACCCACATCTGGCTGACCGACCTGATGCAGGAGCTGGAGTGGACCGACGAGCACAAGGCGTATCTCGCGCTCAGGGCCGTGCTGCACACGCTGCGCGACCGGCTCACCGTCGAAGAGGCGGCCGATCTGGCCGCGCAACTGCCGATGCTCGTCCGCGGCTTTTACTTCGAGGGCTGGCACCCGGCCGGCACGCCCGTAAAAGAACGCCACCAGAAACAGTTTCTCGATCACGTGCGGGACTATTTCAAGAACGACGACAGCGTCGCTCCCGAAAAGGTCGTACGCGCGGTGTTCAAGCTGCTGAGACGGCACGTCAGCCGGGGCGAGATCAAGGACATCGGCCAAATTCTGCCCGGCGATGTGCGCGCGCTCTGGTCCTGAGGGAGGATAAAACGATGAAGAGAAAGAGGGCAAGTCCGGGAATCAAAAAGATCCTGGTCGCCACCGATTTCTCGTCTCATTCGAAGCGCGCCATGGACTACGCGGCGAGTCTCGCCAAGGAAGCCGGCGCGGGAATCGTTCTCATGCACGCGATCGAGTCCTTCCCCTACAGCGTGACCGATACGTTGCACATTGTGGATCATCGCCGCGCCCTGGAAAAGACCGCGGGGTTTCTCCTGGAAAATCTGCGCCAGGAACTTGCCGGCGCAGGCGTGTCGGTCAAAAGTCTGTTGACGAACGGCGCTCCCTACAAAGAGATTCTGAAAGCATCGCGCCGCGAAAAAGCCGACCTGATCGTGATGGGCACTCATGGCCGCACGGGCGTGGAGCATCTAATTCTGGGAAGCGTGGCGGAAAAAGTCGTGCGTCTATCGAGCTGTCCGGTAATGACGATACCGTTTCCCGCCCGAGGCCGCCGGACGATGCCGGCGCAAGCCGCGGGCAAACCCGTGACGCTCTACTGATGGGGCATGATCCAACTCATCGGCAATTAGAACCGCGATCCGTTACCAGCGCCCGCCGTTTTCGTTAAATCCACGTTTCCTTGAACCCCAGCCGGTAGCCGGCCGCGTTGAACGCCAGGTTGCCTAAAAAGATGACCGGCAGGCACGCGAGCGCCGGCAGGAGCGGCGGAGCGTAGACGAGCGAAACGAACAGGTAGGCGCCGAGGAAAAAGTCTAGTTGATCAAAAACCGGCCAGCTGGCGCCCGGCTCGATATCGATGCGGCGCTTAAAAAACGACTTGACCGCATCGCCTACCCCGGCGCCGAGGCCCATCAACAGACCCGGGAGCAGCGGGTGGGCCGAGTAGTCGATCAGCGCCAAGCCCCGCGCAACTCCGGCTTCATAGGCCAATCTCTGCAACTCGAATGTGAGCGCGCCCGCGACAATGCCGGCGAGCAGTCCGCGCCAGGTTTTGTGATCGCCGAATATACGCTTGCCCCGAAGCGTTTGCCCGCCGTCGATTGGAATCGCCAGGGCGCTGAACCGTCGGCCGGCCAAAACCGGGCTCATGTTCGCAAGGTAAGCCGGCAGGAAGAAATAGAGGACTTGCAGCACGGAGTGGAGCAAAGTGATTGAACTCCTTCGGGACCTTTGAAATTTCTCATCGCGAAAGCGCGCCTTCATTGACGTGATGCACAATCCACGAGCCGATCAGCCGACTTGCGGCGATTACCAAAACGGCGATCCCGAGGTGCTTGGCAACCTCAAGCATGGGGCTGACGCCTCTCGCGCGGGCCACGACGTAAGAAAGGCCGGCAAGCAACGCAAAGCCCCACGCGAGAGCGACAAATCCGGCATATGGAGCGGGGAGCGCCATAACGATGACCACGAAGCCGAGGGAAACCAACAGACGCGCCAGGAAGTTCGTGAGAGTCGCCCTGAACGCCGCTCGTTCGTCCAGCTTCTCGGCTTCCTGATACATATGGATGCTCAGCGAATCGCTGATGTTGTCGGCGACCGCAAAGATCAGCAGGCTGCTCACGATAGTCGCCGTCCGCGCCGTCGCAGCCCCCAGGCCGATGATGAGCCCCATGCTGGTGAGGATGGCCGATGTGCCGCCGAAAGCGAATGTGCGCGGATAGAGCATGGACAGCAGCGAAGTAGTACGCCGGTTCGCCGGAGCGGTCAAGGCTGGCGTGGCAAGCGTGAGTGCGTGAGTTCCGGTTGGAAGTGAACGAGCGTATTGATATGCATCATGATCGGTAGAACTCTCATGCAACCGGACGATATTCTTGAAGTGCGCGACTGCGCTGTCGTGCTTGACGGCCAGACGCTCCTTTCCGGGGTTTCGTTTGCGCTCCGCAAAGGCGAGGCCCTGGCGGTGATCGGTCCCAATGGCGCGGGCAAAACACTCCTCTTCAAGGCGCTTTTAGGTCTCGTGCCGTCTCGCGGAACGATCGCATGGCAAACGGGTTTGCGCATCGGCTACGTGCCGCAAAAATTTCCGCTGGACAAAACCATGCCGCTGACCGTCCGCGAATTCTTCTTGTTGAAAGCGAAACGATTTTGGTTTCCTGATCAGACGTTCCTCGAACATCTTTCTCACGAGCTTTCATTGGTGGGGCTCACCCAGGAGGCGCTCGAGCGGCCGGTGGCGGAGCTTTCCGGCGGGCAACTGCAGCGCCTGCTGATCGCCTGGGCCATGCTCGATCATCCGGAGGTGATGCTTTTTGATGAGCCCACGTCCGGCATCGATGTCGGATTTGAGGAGACGGTCTATCATCTTTTGCAACGATTGCAGAAGGAGCGGGGCACGACCATTCTTCTCATTTCTCACGAGCTCAATATCGTTTACCGCTACGCGGATCAGGTCGTGTGTTTGAATCGGCAGATGCTGTGCCATGGAAAGCCGCGTGAAGTGCTGCACCCCGAGGATTTACGGAGGCTTTTTGGCGAAGGCGGCTTTTACGAACACCACAAGGAAGCGCATCGCCAGTAGTATGGACCTGCCATTCGCATCCTCGCTTGTCATCGCCTCCGCCGTGGGAATTGCATCGGGCGGCATCGGCGCATTTATTATCTTGAAGCGTATGGCGCTCGTAGGCGACGCGCTCTCCCATGTGGCGCTTCCGGGGATCGCGCTCGCCCTGTTTTACGGCATCGATCCCTTTTGGGGCGTCTTGATATTTTTATTGGCGGCCGCGGTGATCGTGTGGTGGCTGGAAGGGCGCACGACACTCCCCGGCGATGCGTTGGTGGGGCTGCTCTTTACCACGAGTTTGGCCGTCGGGGTTCTCACGATTCCGAACGAGGAGATCATTCATTCTCTTTTTGGCGAATTTCCAGCGTTATCAATGCTTGGGTTTATCATCACCACGGGCCTTGCCCTTACCGCAGCCGGGACGGCGATAGGGTTCGCGCGACAATTTCTCTTTCGCACGATCACGCCCGATCTTGCGCAGGTCCACGGTCTGGGGCGCGGGTTTGATCTCCTTCTCCTCTCCCTTTTTGCGCTCATCGTATCCTTGGGAATCAAACTCGTGGGCACGCTTCTCATGGGCGCGCTCACGATCATTCCCGCTTCCATTGCGAAAAATGTCGCGAAAAGCACGAAGGGGTTCATTGCCGCATCCATCCTCTTGGGAGGGTTCATCGGCGCAGCCGGCCTGGTTATCGCGCGCGCGTTTTCCTTTCTTCCCGGGCCTTCGATTATACTTTTCGGCGTGGGATTGTTTCTTATTTCTCTCGTGCTTTTCCGCCCCGTGCGCTCGTGAAGCGACACGCCCGCCCGGATTTTATCGTCGGTTAATATTGGGTAACCGGAGCGCGAACCAATCCACGCCTTCGACAGTCGGATTACGCGCTCGTGAGAGGCAACTTGACGGCTGCGGACGAGCCGGGAGCGGATGGTGTCGCGATCGAGTCGCTCAGGCACGTAGGATCGCACGGAACGCCGGGCGAGCGGCGGCGCCGCGCCGATCCGTCATGATTTTGCTTCCAGCGGGATCACCGCTGCCACAGGATGTGAGCGGCTTCCAGGGGGACCGCAATGCCAGTGCAACACGGTATCACTCGCGCCGTAAAGTCCGTCGCCGGCCGGGCTGCGGCCACCCGCGCGTTATAGGCGTACCCGCTGGCGGCGCCCACCAGTTGGCGGACGCGCTTCATCTCCTGCCGAACCGGGCCCTCGCCGTTGACTCCGTCCGCGTAAAGCTCGACTCGCACCGCATTCGGATCGAGCTCGCCTAGATAAATCTGAACTTCAAACAGGTGCTGCTCCCCGGCAGTTTCAACCTTCACTTCACCAAAGTGTAACATCGCCCATTTCTGTTCCAGAGCGTGCTGCCAATCGACCACCTTCCTGCCGACCGCGCTTTTGTCAGCTGCGCGCGCTCGATAGGCGGCGGCAGCCGGAAGATAATATCCCTCCGTGTATTCGCGCACCGTACGGTTGGCGGAAAAACGCGGTGTTAACCGCGCCATGCTTTCACGCATACGAGCCACCCAGGCGGTGGGAACGCCATCCTCGTTGCGGGTGTAAAACTCGGGGATCACCTTCCGTTCAAGCATGTCGTAAAGCGCCTGCGCTTCAGCGCCATCCCAGGATGGATCATCGCCATGTTCCTTGCCATCACCCAACGCCCACCCCACCTCAGGAGTGTAGGCCTCGGCCCACCAGCCGTCCAATTCCGAAAGATTGATGCCGCCATTGACGAGCACCTTCATCCCGCTTGTCCCACACGCCTCCCAGGGCCGACGCGGCGTATTGATCCAGACATCCACCCCTTGCACCAGGTGCTCGGTCAAGAGCATGTCGTAATCGCTTAGAAATATCGCATGGCGGCGCGTTTCGGGCCGCCGTATGAAACGCGTCCATTGCTGAATCATGGCCTGCCCCGCCCGGTCGTCAGGATGGGCTTTCCCGGCAATGATGAGTTGCACAGGGCGGCGGGGATTCGTGAGCATGCCTACCAATCTCTCCGGATCATGAAGCAGCAAGTTCGGTCTTTTGTAGGTTGCGAAGCGACGGGCGAATCCGAGCGTCAATACGTTGGGATCAAACAGATGCTTTGCAGCTTCAACGGCCTCGGCAGACACACCCGATGCAGCCAGTAGCTGGGACAATCGTTCGCGGGCGTATAAGACAAGAGACTGGCTGGCATTGGTGCGCATTTGCCAGAGCTCGGCGTCGGAAACACGGCGAATGTCCCGCTCCAGGGTTTCCGTTGTCCCCAGCCAGCGCTCCTTTCCACAGGCCTTGGTCCAAAGCTCATCGGCCGCCACCGAATCCCAGCTTGGCATGTGGACGCCGTTGGTCACATGTCCGACCGGGATTTCATCTTCCGGCCAGCGCGGAAACAGGGGCTCGAACAAACGCCGGCTCACCTTTCCGTGCAAACGACTCACGCCATTAACCGTTCCGCTGCCGCGAATTGCGAGATACGCCATGTTGAAGTTCTCTTCCGAGTCGTTTGGATTTTGGCGCCCCAAGGCCAACAAGCCAAGGAGCGTCAGGCCGAGTTCCTTCTCGGCGTACCCACGGAGGTATTGCTCGATCAAGTCAGGAGCAAAACGATCAAAACCCGCGGCTACCGCAGTGTGGGTGGTAAAGAGGTTGCCCGCTCGCGCGACGGCCAATGCGACTTCGAAAGGCTGTCCTGTCTCGTTGATGAAGCTCCGGGCGCGTTCTAATACGGCAAAAGCGGCATGTCCTTCATTCAGGTGACAGACTTCCGGATGAATGCCGAGCGCATCGAGCAGCCGCCACCCACCGATGCCGAGAGCCAACTCTTGCTTGAGGCGGAGCTCGGCTCCTCCCCCGTATAGTTCGCTGGTAATTCCTCGATGAGCGGGAAAGTTCGCCGCGTCGTTGCTATCCAATAGATAAAGCTTCACTCTGCCGACCTGAACCTGCCAGGCGCGCAGCCAGACCGAGTATCCGGGCAACCGGACCTCCACCCGCAACCACTCCCCGTTCGGTTGACGCAAAGGCATGATTGGCAGTTGGCCCGGATCGTTGTAGGGGAAGAGGGCCTGTTGCGCGCCGTCCTTGTCGATCACCTGGCGAAAATAGCCTTGCTGGTAGAGCAGTCCCACACCGATGACCGGCACACCGAGATCGCTGGCGGCTTTGAGCTGATCGCCGGCCACATTGCCAAGCCCGCCCGAGTAAATTGGAAGCGCTTCGCTCAACATGAATTCCATGCTGAAATAGGCGACACAGCTCAGCGAAGCCGGCTGATAATTTTGTTGAAACCACGCGGGCGCCTCCGCTGCCTGACGCCTGGCTTTCACGAGGGCGTCTACTTTCTTGCGGAAAACAGGGTCCGCCAGCACGCGCTGCATTTGGTCCCGCGAGACAGTCTGCAGGATGATCCATGGGTTTTGAGTAATCTCCCACAGCTTGGCATCAAGCTGACGCCACACTTCGTCGGCATAGTGATTCCACGACCAGCGCAGGTCGAGAGCCAACTCGACAAGCGACTCGACTCCTTCTACGCCGATGGGTGAGAAGCCATAATACGGACCGCTAATGGAATGGACGGCGGTAAAAATGTCGGACTGGCTCATACAAGGTTCGCTTAGCCGGGCGGTCAACGCGCGAGATTTAGGCGACGATCGCTGGCGCGGGCTCCGACACGCGCCTTACAGCCTCTTGCTGGGAAAGTGCTCGACATAAATCAGATCGGCGTTTTCATTCTCCGCCGCTGGGCTTCCGGCCGAGCGCCTCCAGTCGAAAATCGAATCCGGGGCTCGGCTATCGACAAGTTCATCGGAGCCTTTGGAGAGCGGTTACAGCCGTTACAGTTTGTAGCCGATCTTGCGCAGAAACTCTTTGCGCCATCGAATTTCCTCGGCGCCCTCGATTCCTTTGCTCTTCCCCCCGTCGATGACGCCGAGAATACCGCGCCCCTGGTCGGTCTCGGCGACGACCACTTCGACCGGGTTGGCCGTGGCGCAGAAGATGCGGCAAACTTCGGGGAGCATTTTGACGGCATTGAGCACGTTGATCGGAAAGAAACCGGGCGCGAGGAAAAGGATGAAGCTGTGGCCGGCTGACAGGGCGAGCGCGTTCCGCTGCGCGATTTCGATCATCGAATCGTCCGTTCCCGTCCAGCGAACGAGCATTGCGCCGGAGGACTCGCAGAAGGCGAGACCGAATTTGATTCCAGGGACGGTCTGGATCAGCGCCTCGTGGATGTCCTCGACGGTCTTGATGAAGTGGCTCTGGCCGAGAATAAAGTTGATGTCGTCGGGCTTCTCGATCTTTACCGCGATGAGTTGCACAGCAGACCTCTGCCGACGCTTTACGAACCTGCGCCGAAGCGGGCTCGAAGCTACTTCGCGGCCGACGCGCGGACGACCAGCACGGGGTCTCCCGAGTGGCGCACGACGCGGCTCGTGACGCTGCCGAAGACGAGCCGTCCGAGCCCGGATCTGCCATGCGAGCACATGGCGATCAGGCTGTCGGGCGTTTTTCTCGCGAACTCGATAATCCGATCGGCGCTCTCGCCCTCTAAAAATCGCGAGGTAACGCGCCCGAGCCCCGCTTTCCTCAACTCGGCTGCTTTCTCTTCTATGTAGCTTTTGGCCTGGTCTTCCGCCTGCTTCAAGAGCTCCTCCAGATTGGGCGTGTAATAGTCCTCCGCGGTGAAGCCCATGACGGGCATGGCGTAAACCCTGAGCAGCACGACTTCCAAGTCCAGGCGCCGGGCCAGCTCGCACGCGTGCGGGATCGCCTGTTCCGCCAACGGAGATCCGTCGAGAGGAACGACGATAGTTTTAAATCCCGCGGCGCTTTTCTTCTCCGCGCTCGCCCGCACGAGAAGCAGAGGATTGGCCGTCATCTGGAGAACCTTCTCGGCCACGCTGCCGAGCAGCCAGCGCTGGACCCCCGAGCGCCCATGCGTCGCCATCGCGACAAGCGTTCCGGGCTCGCCCGCGGCGGTCGAGACGATCACGTCCGCGGGCTTTCCGAACTCCGTAGAACAGGAAACCTTGGATGTCTTTGAAAAGGACCGGCTGATCTCGTTCAAATACTTAAGCCCTTCCTCCTTCAGCGTAGACTGGACGATATCGACGTAGCGGCCATGGTTCGGGTCGGCAAACGTCGCGATAATTTCCGGCTCTACCGCGTGCACCAGCTCGACGGGCACGTCGAGCGCGCTAACGAGAGAGCGGGCATAGGGCAAAACCTGTTCCGCATTCGACGACCCGTCCAGCGGCAAAAGAATTTTGGTATACATCCTTTTTTCCTCTCACCGCTCGAGGTTTTACGCCAAACTACGCCCGCTCCTGCATAAATCGAGATTCTTCGCGGAGCCTGTCCTGAGCGTACAAGTCAGATGCTTCGCTCAGCATGACAAAAAGCGAAGGACTCAGAATGACACCTAAGAGAATTGTCATCCTGAACGAAGTGAAGGATCTCTCCGAAAATCCCCCGTTACTCGACCTTCACCTTGACTTCTTTTTTCTTGGCTTCTTCCGTCTTGGGCAGATGGAGCTCCAA
>JBGQBP010000087.1:0-13442 GCA_041494945.1 Binatia bacterium
CGGCGTCTCGCCAGGATTCTGAGCTATGTGCGGCATCTACGGCTACATCTCGTCACGGGGCAAAATCGAACCTGAAATATTGCGGAATATGGGGCATGCCCTGGCTCATAGAGGTCCGGACGATGAAGGAGAGATCAGCGACGTTTCCGACGGATTAGCGATCAGTCTCGGGCACAAGAGGCTCAGCATCATCGATCTCTCTCCCATGGCCAAACAGCCCATGGCGAATGAAGATGAGACGATCTGGATTACCTTTAACGGCGAGATTTACAATTTCAAAGAGATCAGAAAAGAGTTGGAAGGAAAGGGTCACAGGTTTCGGTCCAAATCGGACTCTGAGGTCGTTGTCCATCTTTATGAAGAAACCGGGACACAATGTCTCCAAAGGCTCAACGGGATGTTCGCTTTCGCTTTATGGGACCGGACGAAACAACTCCTTTTCCTTGCGCGCGACAGGCTGGGAAAAAAACCTCTTCATTACTGCGTGCGGGATGACGGCATCATTTTCGCCTCAGAAATAAAAGCGCTCCTCAAACATCCTGGCGTCGCTAGGGAACTGAATCTCCATTCGCTCAGCAAGTATCTGACTTACGAATATGTTCCCGCTCCGGATACGATCTTCAAGTCGATCAAGAAAGTGGAACCGGGCCACTATCTCGTTTATCGCAACGGGGAGGCGAGCACGCACAGGTATTGGCATATTCCCCTCGACGACTATCCAGTCTCCGACAAAACCGAAGCTCAGTGCGTCGAGCATCTGAGGGATATCTTAAATCGAGCCGTGAACGCCAGACTCGTGGCGGACGTGCCGGTCGGCCTGTTTGTAAGCGGCGGGATCGACTCCGCCCTGGTAGCGGCGTTTGCAGCCAAGACCGGCCGGCGACTCGATTGCTTTACGATCGGGTTCGACGAAGCGTCTTTCGACGAGAGCCGTTACGCGCTTCAGGTCTCGCAGGCCCTTGGCATCAAGCAGCACATCAAGGTTTTTAAAGTCCCGGAGATGCTGCAAGCTGTTCAGAGGCTGCCTGACATCCTCGACGAACCTTTGGCGGATCCTTCTATTCTTCCGATGTATCTTCTCTCTCAATTCGCATCCGAGAAGACCAAGGTGGTGTTGAGTGGCGACGGCGGCGACGAGCTTTTCGCCGGCTATCAAACATACCAGGCGCACAAACTCGTAACTTATTACGATGTCCTGCCGGCCGCTTTAAAGAGGGCTCTCATGGCGATGGTATCTCACTTGCCCGTCTCGCATCGATATTTGAGCATGGATTTTAAATTAAAGCAGTTTTTAAAAGGCGTAGGGATCTCGTCCGAGATACGGTTTTTTTCGTGGCGCGGGGCGTTTAGTCCGGCGGAAAAAACGGATCTTCTGACTCCGGAGGTCGCTCACGAACTTTCGGATCACAATTGTTACGAGGATATCTTTCGCTACATCAAAGAAAGCGGGCTCACGAAAGAGTTGGAAAGAATTCTTTATCTTTCCATGAAGCTTTATCTTCAAGACAACAATCTCGTGACTGTGGACCGGGCGAGCATGGCGAACGGCCTGGAGGTGAGATGCCCGCTGTTGGACAACGAGCTCGTCGAGTTCGTATGCCGTCTCCCGATGGAGTACAAGCTGGCCGGATTGAAGACTAAATATCTTCTTAAAAAGGCGGCCGAGGGTCTTGTTCCAGCCGCCGTGATTCACCGGCAGAAAAAAGGATTCGGCGTACCGCTCTCCAAGTGGTTAACCGGGGAGCTGAAAGAATTCATGTTGGATTATTTAAGTGAAGAGAGTATTCGAAACCAGGGCATTTTTAACTATTCTTACATCCGGCGCATAATCGAGGAGCACCTCATGAGGAAAAAGGACAACCGAGAGATGTTATGGACGTTGCTGGTGTTCCAAACCTGGTACGAAAGGTACATCGAGGGAAACGGGATATGAACCTGGTTTTGACGGGAGTCTCTCGATTCGCGGAGTCTGTAACGGCTTCGAGATCACGCGGCGCAATTTTACTGCTGGCCGTGTGCCTCCTGCTATTTTTTCTCAACCTGGGACGGGTCCCCTTTTATGATCGCGGGGAGTCGCGCGAAGGTTTGGTCGTCTGGGAAATGTTTACGTCGGGGAATTGGGTCCTGCCGATCGTAAACGACGCGTACATCCCCTTCAAGCCGCCGCTCTTTCACTGGACGGCCCTTCTGGTCGCGAAAATCCTTGGCGGTGTCGATGAGTTCACGCTCCGCTTTCCCTCCGCGTTTTTCGGCACGCTAGGCGTCCTGCTCACCTACCTCACTGGAGTCCGTCTTTGGGGCGTGAAGGCGGGCGTTGTCGCGGCGCTGGTGCTGGCCACGAGTCATGGCTGGTGGCGAGCAGCCACTCTGGTGCAGGTAGACATGACTCTCGCGTTTTTCCAGGTGGCCGCCTTAATATTTTTCTTTTTTCTCTATCGGGAAAAATCGAGTGACTTGGCGAAGGCTCTCGCGCTGGCTTTGCTTTTGGCCCTCGCCACGCTTGCCAAGGGGCCTTTGGGAATCGGTCTTCCTTGTCTCGTCTTTCTAGCTTTCCTTTTGCTCGAGCGCGATTTCTCCTTTATCAAGAAGCTCCATCCGTTTGCCGGTGCCTTGGTTTTCCTAGCGGCTGCCGGCTCCTGGTACGCATTGGCCACCTGGCAAAGCGGGGAGGCTTTTTTGCATCGACAAATCGTCAATGAGAACCTGCTGACCGCGGCCGGAGTCATGGGACATTACCAGCCGGCTTATTATTTTATTCCGATTTTCTTCCTGAACATGGCGCCGTGGAGTTTTTTCTTTCCCGCGCTCGCCGTTTTTCTTTATCAGGAGCGGCGGCGTTTGGCGGAACACGGGCTTCGCTATCTGCTGGTCTGGTTCGTCACGGTATTCATTTTCTTTTCCGTCGCTCTGGGAAAACGGGGAATTTATATTCTTCCGTTATATCCCGCGGCGGCGCTGCTGTTCGGCGCCTGGTGGGTCCGCTTGGAAAAACGGGAGGCGGGCTGCCTCGGGTTCGTGCGCGTCATTGGTTATTTGGTCGCGGTATTCTATCTACTAGTTCTCGCGGCGGGCGTGACGGGTTTCCTGGCGCAGGGAAGTTTGGATTCTTATCTCCTTCACTTCGCCGGCAAACGAAGAAACCAAACTCTGATTATAAATTCGATTCTGTATTTCTTTTCGAAGCCCGATTCGCGCACATGGCTTTGGCCGGGCTTTGTTCTGTCCGGTATCGCCGCCCTGCTCCTTATTTCAGCGCTATGGAAAACCACGTGGAATACGGTTTTGGTTTCGCTCGCATTCCTTACGGCCGCAACGGCTCTCCTCTTTCAAAGCATATACTATCAGTCAGTCGCAGAGCAGCACACGTTAAGACCTTTCATGGAGCGCGTCAGGCAGGAAGTGGACGTCAATACTCCGCTCCTCTTCTACCGCTCCTTTGACTTCGGCGCGCTTTTTTATGCTCGCAGGCATATACCTGCCTACCCCGAGAACGCAGAATCCTTGAATCCGCCCATTTTCTTGCTGATGTGGGAGGAGGAATGGGAGCGGTTACGCCGGAGCAGCAGTTTAGAAATGTTAGATAAGAGCGAGGGCACCGGGCCTGTCGGGAAACATCATATGGTCCTCGTAAAAGTCACAAGAAACCTTCCGGTTCCAGGGGAGTAGGCCGGTTTCTGCGCTGCAATCGAGAACTCATTTTTTTACCGCATCGGACTCTGGTGAGAAGGCGCAACACGGAATGTCATAGCAAAGTAATGCTGTCAGGGGTCAATGTGAGTGAGTCCGTGGCTGTTGGGGTGTGACGCCAAGCGTCTCCGCGGGAAAAGGAAATCGAAGTCTCCATTAATCAATGCCGGTAACCGATTGAACTCACCCAGCACATCGCCATCGGCGAATCTTTCGGCCCTCCTCGATCATCATACGACCCGCTGGATTATCCTGATCTCTGCTGCATTCCTGCTGCTCTTCGCCCAAGCAAACCAATCCCGAGTCTACGGCGATTCTCTTCGCTATGCGGCCGAGGCGCGGGCCATGGCAGACTCCGGTGAATACGCAACGCTCAGGTTTGGAAAAGAGCCGAATGACCATGGGCCTCTTCTGTTCTGGCTTACGGCTCTTGCCATCAAGGTATTCGGTCCCACTCCGTTCGCCGTTACTCTCTTCTCTCGGCTTTTTGGTTTGGGCTGCGTTATCTTGACGGGGTGGCTGGGCTCCCACCTATTTGGCAAAAATACCGGCTGGATGGCAGCCCTAGCGCTTGCGACCAGCTACACTTTCTTGCGCAACGCAGGTGTTTTTCGGATGGATTCAGGGCTTACATTTGGAATTCTGTTGGCTCTTGCAGGCTACTTTCGCGGCGAGCGCCCATGGGGGCCGCCGCTTTTCTATGGCGGGCTTGCGGTGGCCATTCTGGCCAAGTCGCTGCCCGGATTTCTGCCTCTTTTCCTTGTGCCGTTTCATTCCCTTCTTGCTAGAACTTTTTACTTGCCGTGGAGGAAGCAATCAATTCGCTGGCTATGCTGGTCGCCCTTGCTCCTGGTACCTCTTGCTTGGTGGGGTTACCTGGCGATGCAGTACGGAACGGAGCCTTTTTCAGCCTTACTTTCCACTCTACTGGCCCATAAGAGTACCGGGGAGCCGAGAATCAGCCAATTCTTTGCAATCTACGTGTTGGGTTTCGCCGAGAAGTACTGGCCCTGGCTTCCTTTCGCCCTGATCGGGGCATGGATGTTATTCCGCGATGCGCTTGATTCCGAGCAGGAGATCGGTAAACGCGCAGCCGCAGGACTGATGCTTGGATGGGTTGGGATTGTTTTGATGACAGTCGGCTTAAGTCACGCGCAGTACGAACGCTACATCGTGCCGGCTCTTCCTGCAATTTCTATTATTACCGGAACGGCCATCGCGCGGATGTTGAGGGAAAGACTGCCCGCTTGGATGCCGGGCACGCTTGCCTTGTCCACCTTTATCGGCGCCGCCGCGTTAGCTTGTTTTCCTGTCTCCGTACAAGGCGGCCATGGCGGAGAGGGAGAGAGGCTTGCCGCCGTTGCCGAGACTCTCGACCGCCGCCTACCTCCGAGAAGCCCTGTCCCGATTATAACGATGGCTACCGACGCTCACAAAAACCCTAAGGTATCTTGGGGAGATAAATTTAGGTGTCTCTTTTTCTTTGACCGAGAGGCCCGGCCCGCTACCCTTGCCGAAGCTAAGGAAGCGGCTGCCCGCGGTCGTGTCACGCTGATTATATTGAAAGCAGATTACCCGGAAGCGCTTGGCGAACTCCACTTGGCTTTCCTAATCAGAACCAATGACTACGTGCTTGCCGAGTCGGGTTCGGGAGGGGAAATTCTCCTTCCTACGAGGCCTCTTCCAACCCAGGAATCAGCAAAAGACGAGTCCGAATAACTTTTGTTTTTGAACACGCCCGCAGGAAAGCCCGTTGGTCATGAAAAATCAATGACTTTGCCGTGCCCAATTATTGATTGATTTCCCTGTGCCTAACCTTTCATACATGTAATCCCCAGGAAATACTCCGGTAAGACTCCTGGATTAGATTTCGTCCACTACGGTCGCCTTTCCCTAAACTTGATCTGACAACGGGTCCCCACGGGTGGCTGTGGGAAACGCGAGCCGTTCCGCCGTTGCCCGCACCGCATCGGCGTCCGAGCGAGTAATGAAGCCTCCATTTCGTTATCGACTTGACAAAAAGATCCGCGCTTTACTCATGCGGACTCTTGGTTTAGTCACGGCCAGATTGAACGACGCTCATCCGGATTGGAAACGACAGCGGATCAAAAACATTTTGTTGGTGCGTGGTATTTTTCGCCTGGGAGATTCGATTCTCGCGATGCCCGCCATATTCCTGTTTCGCAGAAATTTTCCCAACGCACGAATTGACTTTGTCGGGCCGCCCGTGTCCGAACCACTCTTTCAGAACTTGCCGATCAACCGCTACTACCGGATTTGCCGCGGCCTACCTGAGGCCTTTTGGGCCTATTGGGTCCTGCTCCGGCAGATTCGATCCGTCCACTACGATCTGGCCGTTGACGTGAGCGGCTCGAAAGCGGCCATGGGAGCTTTCCTTGTCGGCTTTTCCGACGCGCGCCTTCGCGTCGGATTACAAGGGCGATGGGACCGTTGGTTCAACGTGCGGCTCCCGAGACCCGCCGAGAAAAATAAGTATCGAACCCTGCCGGCGCTGGTCGCCTCCATGGGCTTAGAAACCCAGGAACATTTCCTATCACCGATTCTGTCCACCATGGAAAAGCAAGAAGGAAAGAAACGAGTAGAAGCCATGACAGGACAAGAACGGGGGCCTACCGTCGGAGTGTTCGCCGGCGGGAGGGAAACTCGGGGCAAGCGATGGCCTAAAGAAAATTTTCTTGAATTGATCGCGGCTCTTCATAGCCAGGGGATAAAAACCATTACCTTCTTGGGACCTGAAGAAAAAGATTTGATGGGGTTTTTCAGGCGAGAGCTACCTCTCGACATTCCGCTGGTTTTTGAACCTTCGCTGAGAATTTTTGCCGCGATCGTCTCCAACTGTGATCTCTTCGTCGGCTGCGACAGCGGTCCGATACATTTAGCCTGCGCCTTGCACATGCCTACGGTTGTGATATTCTTAAAAAACAATTTTAATCGCTGGGGGCCTCCTCCAAGTCTTGGGCGAATCGTCTACCGGCGGGCCGGGGCTTCAGTCCATGAAGTGCTCGAAGCCTGTCTTCTTGAATTAGCCGGCGGCGCGATTCGATCGCAAGCTCCCGGCGCTTCTCTGCAACCGGAGATTTGCGCGCCATGACATTCAAAGAACGCTACGGACCTTGGGCCCTAATTACCGGAGCGTCCTCCGGAATCGGCGCAGAGTTTTAAGGCCAGTTGGCCGAATTGGGCTTAAACCTGATTCTGCTTGCTCGACGCAAACAACGTCTCGACGACCTGGCGCTGCGGCTCGAAGCAAGAAACAATATTCAAGTAAGAACTCTCCGCGCGGACTTGTCTCAGCCTGACTTCATGTCAAACATCCTTTCGGCGACTCAATCCATAGAGGTGGGGCTTCTCGTCAACAATGCGGGCTTCGGTTTGGCGGGAAACTTTTTCGACCATCGACTCGAAAGAGAGCTGGTGCTGTTGGACGTCAACTGCCGCGCGCCATTGATCCTAGCCCATGAGTTTGGCCGACAAATGGTCGCGCGAAGAAGAGGCGGAATCATCTTTGTATCATCCGTAAGCGGTTACATCCCGACCCCGGTCGAGGCCACGTATGCCGCGAGCAAGGCGTATGAGCTCTTTCTGGCCGAGTCACTTTGGTACGAGCTCAAAAAAGACGGCGTGGACGTCCTGGCGCTCTGCCCAGGCGTGACGGTTTCAGAATTCCACGATTTGGCCGGCATCAAACCTGTAGCGGCCATGCCGGTAAATCCCGTAGTCGCTTTAGCCCTGAAGAAATTGGGTAAGAAGCCGTCTGTCATCGCGGGTTGGCACAATCGGCTGTTGGTCTCTCTGATCAAATTCATCCCACGATGGATGACTACCGCGCAGGCCGGAAGAGTGATGAAAAATCTTGTACTAAAAGACGGCAAGGATCGACAGGCGATAAGATAGGGATTACATAGATGTTCAATCGGGAAAGTGCGCGAGCGGAGATCCATCAGTCTATCGGCCCTGCTATACTCTCCACTCTCAATTTCAGTCTTGCGGCAATGCACGTCGCCGTGAATATTTTCCAATTTTTTATTCTACCGCTGTATTTTTTACCCAATAGTATTTGGTGGAGTCTCACTCTTATACCATTTGCCGGTTTGAACAATTCCCTCTGGGCTCTTATTCATGAGTCCATCCACGACCTGTTTAATCCGTCCCGTCGCATCAATGCGGCGATTGGGAGGTTGCTGTCTATTTTGTTCGGCTCTCCTTTTCGATTGTTACGCTTGACTCACCTTTCGCACCACATGTTCAACCGGTCGCTGCTGGAAAGAGGAACTGAGATATATAATCCACAAGAGACCTCGAAACTTGCAGCCGGTCTCGGACACTTTTTTCAGATCTTCGGTGGTCTCTACTTATCAGAAGCCCTTACGCCGTTGTTGTTCTTTCTGCCACGCAGGCTCTTTCACAAACTTGGGAAGCGCATCCTCAACCCGGACAGTAAGCATGAGCAGTGGCTGGCAAGAAATTTCATGAAGGATAAGTGGATTCGAGAGATTCGGATGGATGGCATAGCAGTGATTGTGTTTTTTGGACTGAGCGCATTTTGTTACCGAGGATATTGGGAACTGTTAGCCGGGGTTTTAATCGCCCGGGCGTTTTTCATCTCATTTCTGGATAACGTGTACCATTACGGAACCCCGCTGAACGATAGGAACTCAGGTTATAATCTGTGGCTGCCTCGAATTCTTTCCAAACTGCTGCTTAATTTTAATTTGCACGGTGTTCACCACAAACATCCTGATCTTCCGTGGATAAGGCTTCCCGGCGTTCTTGCACAGCAAGGCGAAAGATTCGATGAAAATTATTTTACTGCAGCGTTGCGCCAGCTACACGGTCCAGTGCCCTTGCTTAGAATGACAGCCTATTCCGAGAACACTGAAGTAATCCAAAATTAAATACATGACCAAAGGAGCTTCCTGCGGTCGCGACCTCCTGATCCTGACTTTTTTGCTTGGATTTCTGTTTGGATTCAAGCTCGGCGACCGCGCCTTGTGGTCGTGGTCGCCCCCGGGTTGACCGGTCCTCAGCATTATCTGGAAAGATACTCCAACTGGCCCAACCTTGAAGTCCCCATTGACGAAGCGACGATCCCATCGACCTCTTTAAAACTCTATCCTGATCTGATGAGATGAGACCCTACATGGTCGCGCAGAGCGTCATCTTGCTTGCCGGCGCGCTCGCAACGATCTTCTTAAAGGGGTTTCCCCTCGGCGTTTTCAGCACTAGGACTGACCGCTGCTCTCTTTCTTATCGTGCTGAACAGCAGCCTGCCTCTCATTGATCAGCGCCGCTCCGTCAAAGACTTGGCTTTCGTGGTCAAGTCTCAGCTGCAAACCAAGGACGAAGTAGCCAGCTACCACGCTTATTACCAAGATTTGCCTTTCTATCTGTAACGCCACGTTACTCAGGTGGGTTGGGTAGGGCCCTTTGAGCTTTGGGAGGAGGACCTCAACAAGCGGGCGAACGACGACGCAACCTTTTGGCGTAGGTGGAACGGCCCCACAATCATTTACGTGCTGACAGATAGAACAGAATACGATAAATTGCGCGGTGAATCCGAACGGAAATTTTATCTGGTAGCTCAAACCGACTACAATGTGGTGTTTTCCAATAAGCTGGAACATCGCCTGGCGCCCGACTAGAATCCAGACGCGAAGGGAAGCTTACCTCTGCCCGCTTTGTCATCCTAAAGGCTACCCAGCGTTCCTGACTGCAACATTTATTTTTCTCGCTTGCAGAGAGCCGGAAAAATTTAGTAACTTTGGCTCAGGGGATAAACGTCCCCGCTTCGGCTCCTTCACCTCATCAAATGGGAGGTTTATCATGGACACCACACTCGAAAATTTTTCCGCTGAATGTCATCGCATTCTCAAAGCAGATTCCGGCCCTGAAGGCCGCGGGAAAGTCCGCGTTCTCGTGCAGGAAGTGCTGAAGGACGAGAAATTTATCGCCGTTCATCTCAGCGACGACGGGCCGGAGCGCAAAATCATTTACGAAGACCGGGAGCTTGGCTTCTGCATTCTCGCTCACGTTTACAACGGCGCCAAAGAGAGCAACCCGCACGACCACGGTCCTTCCTGGGCGATCTACGGCCAGGCGCGCGGCGAGACCGAGATGAGCGATTGGGAGTTAGTCGAGCCGGCCCTAAACGGCAAGCCGGGAAAAGTTCGGCACTTGAGGAGCTACACGCTGAAACCGGGCATGGCCCACATATATAATGAAGGCGATCTGCATTCGCCGCGGCGCGCCGGCCCGACGCGTCTCCTCCGCATCGAGGGGACGAACATGGACAAGGTGAAGCGATTGCCTTACGAGAGAGCGTAGACGAGAGAAGGCTATCTCCTTGAAGCCTTGATCATACGCTGGCCTCTGGGATGTTGATACTCACTCGAACAATCCGTCAGCGTCAAGTCATATTTCTCCCCTAACGACTCAAAAAACGAGCGCGGGTGGTAGAACTCCTTACGATCCCTCCTTTTAAATCTCGATGCCTCTCTGAAGGTAAAGAAGAAAGCCGAATCCGACCTCATGATTCGGCCGATGTACCGGAAACATTCCTCAATGTGCTCCGGTTTGAGATGCGTGAAAACCGACTGGGCGAGCAAAAAGTCGAAGACTTCACCGTTGAATTCGGCAAACTTTAGGTCTCTGTCTTTGCTGACGGCCACCCTTGGCCGCTTCTCCGACAGACCTTCCGCCTCAACCAGCCGATTGCCATAGTCGATGGCTTTGGGCGAAATATCCATCCCCGTATAGTTTCCAACGTTCAGGTATTTAATGAAATGCCTTCCTCCTCGGAGCGTGCCGCAGCCGATGTCCAATAATGCGTGATCGGGCCGCAAGCCTTTTCCAACCAGAAACTCGAACTGCAGTTTCCCCATCTCATCCCACAGCCCTCCGATGGCCGAATGGGGATCACGGTCTACGCGCATATCGGTGTGCTCAGCATAGGCGGCCAAGTAGTCCTTTCCGCCGTAAATTTCTGCAAGCTTTTTTTGAGGCCTCGGTTTCCTGTAAATGCGGGCGATGAAATTATTGATAACGGAAAGACCCCGCAAGACATGGAACACGTGCGGCGAGCTGGCCGGCGGAAATTTCTTGTTCAGCGCGTCGCCAATCGAAAGTTTCATTGACTTCTTCAATGCGCCGCGGTCCGTCCCATGGCTGCCAGAAGGACTTGCGCGGCGCTTCCAACGACATCGGTGGAAATCGTAAAGCGAAACCAGGAAACCTTGACTGGATTTCCACTCAGAGAGGAATGTACTCTAGGAGCCTTGCTCGTTTATTTCTTGGGGATTACATTCGTGAAAGGTTGCGTAGCGAGGAGGGATTCCATCATCGACAGAAACCGAGTCTAAACGCTCGTTACCCAAAAAAAGGAAGCTAACGTGACATCCAGGCTGCAGCTTTATGCGCGACAAGGATCAAGGTTCCTCTCTACTCGTGTCATTTTACCGCGAGGATTTAAGACGCCCCACTCTGACGAGCCTTGACTGTCGTGACTCGGGCGTATTACAGAGGTGAATGGAAAAACCCACGCAAAACTCAGGATTCAACATGAACGGCACCACGGCTGCGCCAAAACCCAACGAGCTCGGTTTCAAGACCACCTACCAACTATTTTTGGAGAAAGAAGGCCTGCCCGTGATCCGCGCCTTCCACATCGAGGACATCCGCGACGTGGAGCTGGCGCCGTGGAATCGTCTGGGAGGCCGAGGGGCCTATCTCAATCTGGAAGGAACCGAGGGCGTCAACGATTGCTACATCGGAGAAATTCCTCCGGGGAAATCTCTCAATCCTCAGAAGAAGATGTTCGAAGAGCTGGTGTTCGTCGTCAGCGGTCGCGGCGCGACGACGGTGTGGCGCGACGAAAAAAAGAAGCAGACTTTCGAGTGGCAGGAAGGCTCTTTGTTCTCGCCGCCGCTCAATACCTGGCACCAGCATTTCAACGGACAAGGCGATAAGCCGGTCCGCCTTCTCGCCATGACAAACGCGCCCACGGTGCTGAACCTGTTTCACAACACCGACTTCGTCTTCAACTGCGACTATCCCTTCACCGACCGGTACAACGGCGAAGAGGATTATTTCAGCGGCAATACGAAGTCGTTGTCGGAGCATTTCAGGGAAACCAACTTCATCCGCGACGTCCGCAGCTTCGAGCTGATCGAACGGAAGGAACGCGGCGCCGGCGGTAAAATGACGCTCTTGGAGATGGGCAACAACGTCATGTCGGCGCACATCTCGCAGTTTCCCGTCGGCACGTATAAGAAGGCGCATCGCCACGGCGCCGGCGCGCACGTGATCATCTTGAAGGGCGAGGGCTTCTCGCTGACGTGGCCCGAAGACCAAGAGATCAAGCGCTACGACTGGCGCGCCGGGAGCCTGCTGGTTCCGCCGGAACGCTGGTTTCACCAGCACTTCAACCTCGGCAACGAGCCGGCGCGATATCTGGCGCTGAAGCCTTTCAGCAGCAGAAAATTTCCCGGCCTGCGAAAGCAATGGGAAACGTCGGAAAGCGTCAAGCGGGGCGGCGACCAAATCGAGTACGACGACGAGGACCCGCGCGTGCGGAAAATGTTCGAGGAAGAGCTTGCCAGTCGCGGCGTCAAAAGCGGCATGGACGAAGTGCTGCGGGGAACCGCGGCGGCCTGAGCGTCATGAAAAAAATTTGCGGCTTTTTGTTTATTGTGTTCGCTCTCTCAGCCCTGCCC
This sequence comes from Binatia bacterium, assembly GCA_041494945.1. GTDB lineage: Bacteria > Desulfobacterota > Binatia > UBA9968 > UBA9968 > JAJPJQ01. Next base: position 12,420 of record JBGQBP010000087.1, read on the forward strand.
TTTTTCAACGCCCTGAGGGGGAAATAATGTCGGAAGAACAAGAGCTACAGGAGCTTGACGCGAAACTCCACAAGCTCGGCGTCGAAGGATTGTGGGCGGAGACGTCGGAGGCGGACCGTGCGACCTACAACAAGGACCCGCATACATCGGTGCTGCCGCACGTGTGGAAGTGGAACGACCTTTACGACGCGATCAAGACCGTCGGCGAGATGCACGGCCTCGACGGCAAAGCGGAGCGGCGCGTGCTGCGTCTCGTCAATCCCGCCTTCCTCGATTTAAAAAACCGGCGCCAGCGCTCGACCACGCACACCATGCTCATGACCGTGCAGCTCTTGAAGCCCGGCGAGGTGGCGCACGCGCACCGGCACAATTTCGCGGCGTTCCGCTTTGTCGTCAAGGGGGGCGGCGCTTACACCGTCGTCGAAGGCGAAAAAATTCCCATGGATGAGGGCGATCTCATCCTCACGCCTTCCATGACGTGGCACGGGCATCACAACGACGCGGAGCCGATCGTCTGGCTCGACGGTCTGGACAACCCGCTGCTCTTCTCGCTGCAATGTATTACCTGGGAGGCCCTTCCCGGCGGCGTTCAGCCGATCAAGAAAATTTCCGATACCACCGCGCCGAAGGTCGCCGCAGCCAGGCCCGTCTGGGAAAAATCTTCCGAGCGGCCGAGCTATAACCTGATCTACAAATGGAAAGACACGTACGAGAGTCTGAAGAGCCTGGGTGAAAATCCGGGAAGTCCGTTCGACGGCGTCGCCCTGGAATACGTCAACCCCGACGGCGGACATACTATGCCGACGCTCTCGTGCGGCATTCAAATGCTACGGCCCGGCGAAGCGACCAAAACTCACAGGCACAACAGCAGCACGATCTACCACGCGTTCCGCGGCAGCGGGACGACGTTCATCGACGGGAAGAGATTCGACTGGGATCAGGGCGACTGCTTCGTCGTGCCGCTCTGGAGCTGGCACAGCCATCAGAACCGCTCGAAGGACAAAGAAGCGATTCTTTTCTCGA